>NZ_WWIQ01000074.1:0-113839 GCF_009862985.1 Streptomyces sp. SID5464
GGCCCACCCGAAGCCGAAGCAGCCGACTCACCAGGCGCGGCCTGGCTCGCCGAGCCCTCACCCGCCGTGCGGGTTCGCCGTACCGGGCGTTCGCGTTCGGCTGCGGGGCGGGCCGGGCCTCGGGTCGGGCGGTCGCCTGCGGCGCGGGCGCCGCGGGCCGGAGCCAGGGGGAGTTGGCCCTTCAGGGGGCCCCATTCGTTCGGGTCGGGGACGCCGGGGGGAAGCATCTGGCGGCGCTTGGGGCCGCCGTGTTCGGACTCGCCGGGTTCCTTCGCGCCGGGCCAGGCCTTGGCGACGCGTGCGGCCAGGACGAAGTCCTTGCGCAGGGGGTGGCCTTCGAAGTTCTCGGGCAGGAGCAGGTGGTCCAGTGCCGGGTGGCCTTCGAAGGTGACGCCGAACATCTCGTGGGTCTCGCGTTCGTGCCAGGCGGCGCCCGCGTAGACACCGACGGCCGAGGGCAGGGTGGGGGCCTCGTGCGGAACCGTCGTACGCAGGAGGAGACGTCGGAGCGGGGACAGCGCCGCGACGTGGGCCGTGACGCGCAAGCCCGTGCCCGGTTCGTCGACCGCGCTCAGCCAGTCGAAGTACGTGCAGGTCAGGCGGTCGCGTGCGGTCTCCAGGGCGGAGATCCAGGTCGTCGGCGGTACGTCGACGGTCAGGACCTCGTACGACTCCTCGGCCGTGGCGTCCGGGCCGAAGAGTTCCTCGACGTCGGCGGGGAGCCAGCCGACCGCGGTCATCGCCCCTCCCCCGGCGTCGGGTCCGAGCCCGGGGCGGGGGCCGGCGGCTGCACCAGACCGCTCTGCAGCGCCGCCGCCGAAGGACGGGCGGCGCCGCTTCCGTACCGCTCCCCCAGCGACTCGCGGGCGATCTTCTCCTGGAGCTTCAGGATGCCCTGGAGCAGCGCCTCGGGCCGGGGTGGGCAGCCGGGGACGTAGACGTCGACGGGGATGATCTGGTCGACGCCCTTGGTGACGGAGTACGAGTCCCAGTAGGGGCCGCCGCAGTTGCTGCACGCGCCGAAGGAGATGACGTACTTGGGTTCCGGCATCTGCTCGTAGAGGCGCTTCACCGCCGGCGCCATCTTGTCCGTGACCGTGCCGGACACCACCATCAGGTCGGCCTGGCGCGGGCCCGGCGCGAAGGGGATGACGCCGAGCCGGATGAAGTCGTGGCGGGCCATCGACGCGGCGATGAACTCGATCGCGCAGCAGGCGAGGCCGAAGTTGAAGACCCAGAGCGAGTAGCGGCGGCCCCAGTTGAGGATCACCTTCATCGGCTCGGGTGCGAGGCGTGCGAGGGCGCCGAGCCGCTTCGGCTCGGGAAGCAGCACGGGCTCGGTGCCGGCGGGGGTCACGTCCATGCCAGGACGCCCTTCTTGTATGCGTAGAGCAGGCCCACGGCCAGGAAGCCGAGGAAGATGAACATCTCCACCAGGGTCGTCGCGCCGTAGCCGGGGGCTGCGAAGACGGTCGCCCAGGGGAACAGGAAGATCGAGTCGACGGCGAAGATCACGTACAGGAAGGCGTAGACGTAGTAGCGGACCTGGGTGTGGGCCCAGCCCTCGCCGACGGGGTCGACGCCGCACTCGTACGTCAGGAGCTTCTCGGGTGTGGGGACCACGGGCCGCAGCAGACGGCCGGCCCCGAAGGCGACGGCGACGAACAGCACACCGACGACGGCGAGCAGCCCGACGACCGAATAGGACTGGAAGTAGTCCGCCGCGACGACGGTCGTGGTGACGACGGTCGGTTCCGGCACGTCCGTCCCTCGCTCCCTGAAACTCGGACTGGGTCCTTGCGACGATTCCGCGGCTCCGAGGACCGGCCGGGAACCACGGACGCCGCCGTTCGACGATCTGTACGCACGGGAGTCTAGGCCCTGATAAAGGCAGGGTAAGCAGCCCGTCACGCCCTGGCATGCGGGGGTGGGGTTTTCCTCAGTCGATCCTGGCGGTCTGCCTCATGGCGCGGGTGCCCGCCGCCGGGCACGCTAACGCATATGACCGAACGCATCCCGTCCTCCGACCCGAGCGGGGCCACGACGGTGGCAGGACCGGACGACCGCCCGCCGCCGCCCCGTCTCGCCTATGACCGGCACACCTGGAAGGAGATCGCGCATCTCCTGGCGAACCTTCCGGTCGCGCTGCTCGGATTCACCTATGTCGTGACGGTGCTGTTCACCGGCTTCGGTCTGACGATCACGGTGATCGGGTTCCCGCTGCTGGCGGCCGGGCTCAGCGGCGCGCGGCTGCTGGGCCGGATGGAGCGGGCGAGGGCCAGGGCGCTGCTCGGGGTGCGGGTGGACGAGCCGAGCAGGCTGCCGCTGCGCGGCTCGGGCGGCTTCCTCCACAAGCTGTGGATGTCGCTGAAGGACCCGGTGGGCTGGCGCACGGTGCTGTACGAGTTCATACGGCTGCCGTGGGGCGTCCTCACCTTCGCCACCACGCTGACCTCGCTGTTCGTGCTGTGGCCGGTGCTGCCGTTCATCGCGCGGGGCCTGACCAACGCCGACCGGGCCATGGTGCGCGGGCTGCTGTCGCCCTCCGACGAGCTGGAGCGGCGCATCGCCGAGCTGGAGTCGGACCGGGGGGTCGTGGTCGACACGGCCGCCGCGGACCTGCGGCGCATCGAGCGGGATCTGCACGACGGGGCGCAGGCCCGGCTGGTCAACCTGGCCATGGGGCTGGGCCTGGCGAAGGAGAAGGTGCTGGAGGACCCCGACGCGGCGGCGGCGATGGTCGAGGAGGCGCACGGCGAGGTGAAGCTGGCGCTCCAGGAGCTGCGGGACCTCGCGCGCGGCATCCACCCGGCGGTCCTGACCGACCGCGGTCTGGACGCGGCCCTGTCCGCGGTCTCCGCGCGCTGCACGGTCCCGGTCAAGGTGACGGTCGAACTGCCGGCGCGGCCGGCCGCGGCCATCGAGGGCATCGCCTACTTCACCGTCTCGGAGCTGCTCCAGAACGTCAGCAAGCACAGCGCGGCGAAGTCGGCGTCGGTGGATGTGTGGCGGACGAACGACCGGCTGCTCATACAGGTGTGGGACGACGGCCGCGGGGGCGCGAGTCTCGACGGCGGTACGGGGATGAGGGGTCTGGCCGAGCGGCTGGACGCCGTCGACGGGCTGTTCGTCCTGGAGTCCCCCGAGGGCGGCCCGACGACGGTCACGGCGGAACTGCCCTGGCGCGACCGCACGGACGACTCCGGCACGCGCGCCCCCTAGTGGGTGTCCGGAGGTAGGGAAAACCCCCCGTCCAAGACGCCGACGGACTCCATGGTCCGCCGACCTGCGGCGGAGCAGGGTGGTGGTACGGGAAGACAGCCGCAGGACGAGGGAGAAGGACGACACCGATGGCCACGGAGTACGGACAGGGGTACGGGCTCGACGGCAGGCCGGGGTTCCCCGGGAGCACCGAGCGGCGGCACCGGCTGCCCGCCGCGCTGCGGGCTCCGGTCGAGGGCCGCACCTGGCGTGAGCTCGGATATGTGCTGCTCAGCCTGCCGATCAGCATCCTGCTGTTCACCTACGCGGTCACGATGGTGTCGCTGGGGGCGGGACTGCTGGTGACGTTCCTCGGCATTCCGGTGCTGGCGGCGGCGCTCGCCGGGTGCCGTGGCCTCGGGTCGCTGGAGCGGCTGCGGGCGCGGGCGCTGCTGGACCTGGAGGTGGCCGGCCCGGAGCCGCTGCGGATGAAGAAGCCGGGCGCCATGGCGTGGGTGGGGGCCGTCCTCAAGAGCGGCGCCTCGTGGCGGGCCCTGCTGTACGCGGTGCTGCATCTGCCGTGGGCGGTGTTCTCGTTCGTCGTCGCCGTGAACCTCTGGGTGCTGGGCTGGGCCCTGCTGACGTACCCGCTGTGGTTCTGGGTGTTCCCGATGTACGCGGGGCAGGACGGGATCCAGCTGTACGGCGACGAGACGCACCGGGTCTACCTCGACAACCCCTTCGAGATCACGGTGACCGCGCTGGTGGGTCTGCTGCTGACGATCGCCACGCCGTGGATCGTGCGGGCCCTGACGATGGTGGACCGGCTGCTGGTGCACGGGCTGCTCGGGCCGTCGCGGCTGGCCTCGCGGGTGGTGGAACTGGAGTCGGACCGGGGGGTCGTGGTCGACACGGCCGCCGCGGACCTGCGGCGCATCGAGCGGGATCTGCACGACGGGGCGCAGGCCCGGCTGGTCAGCCTGGCCATGGATCTGGGGCTGGCGAAGGAGAAGCTCCAGGAGGATCCGGAGGCGGCCGCGCGGATGGTCGACGAGGCGCACGGTGAGGTGAAGACGGCACTTCAGGAGCTGCGGGACCTGGCCCGGGGCATCCATCCGGCGGTCCTGACCGACCGCGGTCTGGACGCGGCCCTGTCCGCGGTCGCTTCGCGCTGCACGGTGCCGGTGCAGGTCGAGGTCGATCTGGCGGAGCGGCCGGCGCCGGCGATCGAGGGGATCGCGTACTTCACGGTGTCGGAGCTGCTCCAGAACGTCAGCAAGCACGCACGGGCGACCTGGGCCGGCGTGGAGGTGTGGCGGACGGAGAACCGGCTGATGCTCCAGGTCGTGGACAACGGCGTGGGCGGGGCCGACGTGGCCCAGGGGTCGGGGCTGGCGGGGCTGGCGGAGCGGCTCGACGCGGTCGACGGGATCCTGGTGGTGGACTCGCCGGCGGGCGGGCCGACCCGGGTGACCGCGGAGTTGCCGTGGCGGGGCGCGCACGTGAGGTGACCTTCGCCTTCCCCCCTCCCGAATCGGTCGGATCGGCCGGGCAACCAGCCGGTCCACCCCCATCCAGCGCTCGTTCCTGAAATGCTGGAGCGGTCGCACGGGTGGGCGCGGAGCCGTTGTGGGCTGCGGACGGGCGGCGTCGGGCTCTGGGGGGCCGAACATCGTGGAGGACAGGGTGCGGGTGGTCATCGCCGAGGATTCAGTGCTGCTCAGGGAGGGCCTGACCCGGCTGCTGACCGACCGGGGGCACGAGGTGGTCGCCGGGGTCGGTGACGGCGCGGCGCTGATCAAGACCATCACGGAGCTGGACGCCCAGGGAGAGCTGCCGGACGTCGTGGTCGCCGATGTGCGGATGCCGCCGACGCACACCGACGAGGGGGTGCGGGCCGCGGTGCAGTTGCGCAAGGCGAACCCGGGGCTCGGCGTGCTGGTGCTGTCGCAGTACGTGGAGGAGCGCTACGCGACGGAGTTGCTCGCGGGGTCCAGCCGGGGCGTCGGCTATCTGCTGAAGGACCGGGTGGCCGAGGTGCGTGAGTTCGTGGACGCGGTGGTGCGGGTGGCCGAGGGCGGTACGGCCCTCGACCCGGAGGTCGTCGCGCAGTTGCTGGGCCGCAGCCGTAAGCAGGACGTGCTCGCGGGGCTGACCCCGCGGGAGCGGGAGGTACTGGGGCTGATGGCCGAGGGGCGGACGAACTCGGCGATCGCCCGGCAGCTGGTGGTCAGTGACGGAGCGGTGGAGAAGCACGTCAGCAACATCTTCCTGAAGCTGGGGCTCTCCCCGAGCGAGGGGGATCACCGCCGCGTGCTGGCCGTGCTGACGTATCTGAATTCCTGACCGGACGGCCAGTTCCCGACCGAACCACGAGGCGGGTGCGGAGCGTCTTGGAGGACAGCACCAGAGATCGGACGGCAGTGCAACCCGGGGCGCGCGAACGTCTCAAAGTCGTGTCCAACATGCGAATGACCCGAAGAAGGCGACCCTTGCGGTCGTAGTGTTGATCCTGGGAAGGCCTGCGGGAAGGCCTTCCCGGACAGCCGCCTCGAGGGAGGTCCAGTTCAGTGACCAGCCAGGTCAGTAGCCCAGCGGAGCAGGCCGACGAAACTGTCGTAGGAGAGCAGCGCAAAGCGGCGGGCACGAAGGACGTTCGTCGCCTCGACCGAGTGATCATCAGGTTCGCGGGGGACTCGGGTGACGGTATGCAGCTCACCGGTGACCGTTTCACCTCGGAGACCGCGTCGTTCGGCAACGACCTGTCGACGCTGCCGAACTTCCCGGCCGAGATCAGGGCGCCCGCCGGGACCCTGCCGGGTGTGTCGTCCTTCCAGCTGCACTTCGCCGATCACGACATCCTCACGCCCGGTGACGCGCCGAACGTGCTGGTGGCGATGAACCCGGCCGCGCTGAAGGCGAACATCGGCGACCTGCCGCGCGGTGCCGAGGTGATCGTCAACACGGACGAGTTCACCAAGCGGGCGATGCAGAAGGTCGGCTACGAGACCAGTCCGCTGGAGGACGGGTCGCTGGACGGCTATCAGATCCACCCGGTGCCGCTGACCACGCTCACCGTGGAGGCGCTGAAGGAGTTCGACCTCACCCGCAAGGAGGCCGAGCGCAGCAAGAACATGTTCGCGCTGGGCCTGCTGAGCTGGATGTACCACCGGCCCACCGAGGGCACGGAGAGATTCCTCAAGTCGAAGTTCGCGAAGAAGCCCGACATCGCGGCGGCCAACATCGCCGCCTTCCGGGCCGGCTGGAACTTCGGCGAGACGACCGAGGACTTCGCCGTCTCCTACGAGGTCGCCCCGGCGGCCACGGCGTTCCCGCCGGGTGTCTACCGCAACATCTCGGGCAACCTGGCCCTGTCGTACGGCCTGATCGCCGCCTCGCAGCAGGCCGATCTGCCGCTGTACCTGGGGTCGTACCCGATCACCCCGGCGTCGGACATCCTGCACGAGCTGAGCAAGCACAAGAACTTCGGGGTGCGGACCTTCCAGGCCGAGGACGAGATCGCCGGTATCGGGGCGGCGCTGGGCGCGGCCTTCGGCGGTTCCCTTGCCGTGACCACGACGAGCGGCCCCGGTGTGGCGCTGAAGTCGGAGACGATCGGTCTCGCTGTCTCGCTGGAGCTGCCGCTGCTGATCGTGGACATCCAGCGCGGTGGCCCGTCGACCGGTCTGCCCACCAAGACCGAGCAGGCCGACCTGCTCCAGGCGATGTTCGGGCGCAACGGCGAGGCGCCGGTCCCGGTGGTCGCGCCCCGCACGCCGGCGGACTGCTTCGACGCCGCACTGGAGGCCGCGCGGATCGCGCTGACGTACCGGACGCCGGTGTTCCTCCTCTCCGACGGTTACCTGGCCAACGGCTCCGAGCCGTGGCGCGTCCCGGACCTGGAGGAGCTGCCGGACCTGCGGGTGCAGTTCGCGCAGGGCCCGAACCACACGCTCGACGACGGCACCGAGGTGTTCTGGCCGTACAAGCGCGACCCGCAGACCCTGGCCCGGCCATGGGCGATCCCGGGCACGCCGGGGCTGGAGCACCGGATCGGCGGCATCGAGAAGGAGGACGGCTCGGGCAACATCTCCTACGCCCCGGCCAACCACGACTTCATGGTGCGCACCCGGCAGGCGAAGGTGGACGGCATCGAGGTCCCGGACCTCGTCGTGGACGATCCGCACGAGGCCAGGACCCTCGTCCTCGGCTGGGGCTCGACGTACGGGCCGATCACGGCCGCGGTACGGCGGCTGCGCCGGGCCGGGGAGTCCATCGCGCAGGCGCATCTGCGCCACCTCAACCCCTTCCCGAAGAACCTCGGCACGGTCCTCGAGCGTTACGACAAGGTGGTGATCCCCGAGATGAACCTCGGGCAGCTCGCCACGCTCATCCGGGCGAAGTACCTGGTGGACGCCCACTCGTACAACCAGGTCAACGGTATGCCGTTCAAGGCGGAGCAGCTCGCCTCGGCTCTGAAGGAGGCCATCGATGGCTGAGACGTCCACACAAGGCACGGGCACCATCGAGGCGCTTTCCCTCGTCCCCAAGGCCGAGGGCAGGCAGTCGATGAAGGACTTCAAGTCCGATCAGGAAGTGCGCTGGTGCCCTGGCTGCGGCGACTACGCCATCCTCGCCGCGGTGCAGGGCTTCATGCCCGAGCTGGGGCTGGCGAAGGAGAACATCGTCTTCGTCTCGGGCATCGGCTGTTCCTCCCGCTTCCCGTACTACATGAACACGTACGGGATGCACTCCATCCACGGCCGCGCACCGGCCATCGCCACGGGTCTGGCCAGCTCCCGCCGCGACCTGTCGGTGTGGGTCGTCACGGGTGACGGTGACGCGCTGTCCATCGGCGGCAACCACCTGATCCACGCCCTGCGCCGCAACGTCAACCTCAAGATCCTGCTGTTCAACAACCGGATCTACGGTCTGACCAAGGGCCAGTACTCGCCGACCTCCGAGGTCGGGAAGATCACCAAGTCGACGCCGATGGGCTCGCTGGACGCGCCCTTCAACCCGGTGTCGCTGGCGATCGGCGCGGAGGCGTCGTTCGTGGCGCGGACCGTCGACTCCGACCGCAAGCACCTGACGGAGGTGCTGCGCCAGGCCTCCGCCCACCAGGGCACGGCCCTGATCGAGATCTACCAGAACTGCAACATCTTCAACGACGGTGCCTTCGACGCCCTCAAGGACAAGCGGCAGGCCGAGGAGGCCGTGATCCGGCTGGAGCACGGCAAGCCGATCCGCTTCGGCAGCGACCTGGCCAAGGGTGTCGTCCGGGACCGGGCGACCGGTGATCTGAAGGTGGTGGCGGTGACGCCGGAGAACGAGGACCAGGTGCTCGTCCACGACGCGCACGCCGAGTCCCCGACCACGGCGTTCGCGCTGTCCCGCCTGGCCGACCCGGACACCCTGCACCACACGCCGATCGGTGTCCTGCGCTCCGTCGACCGGCCCGTCTACGACACGCAGATGGCCGACCAGTTGGACAGCGCGATCGAGCAGCACGGCAAGGGCGACCTGGCGGCGCTGCTGGCGGGCGGCGACACCTGGACGGTCGTCGGCTGAGCATGCCCCTCGCAGAGCGAGGCCCGGGACCGTCTCAGGACGCGGCCCGGGCCTCGTCGTATGCCCGGCGGGCCTTCTCCACGTCGTCCATGCGCCGGTGCGTCCACTGGGAGAGGGCCCGCACCTGCTCGGCGGCCTCGCGACCCAGATCCGTGAGGGAGTAGTCGACGCGGGGCGGGATCACGGGCTTGGCGTCGCGGTGGACGAGGCCGTCGCGCTCCAGGGTCTGGAGCGTCTGCGTGAGCATCTTCTCGCTGACGCCCCGGCCCCCGTAACGGCTGATCGCCCGGCGCAGCTCGCTGAACCGGTGCGGGCGGTCCAGAAGCTCGATCAGTACGAGCACGCCCCAGCGGCTGGTGACGTGCTCCAGCACCAGCCGGTACGGACACAGGACCTCGGCCTCGCTGTTGATTACTGCCATGCCAGTACCTTACTTCAAAGTGGGTACTTTCCAACAGTTAGCGCCTCTCGTAGGGTTAGTGCCATCGCACCCCACAAGGAGAGTCGCCCTCATGAGCATCATCGTCACCGGAGCCACCGGAAACCTCGGCCGTCACGTCGTGGAGCAGCTGCTGGAGAAGGTCCCCGCCGAGCAGATCACCGCGGTCGTCCGCAACGCGGAGAAGGCCGCCGACCTCGCGGAGCGCGGTGTGCGGATCGCGCTGGCCGACTACAACGCCCCGGCGTCCTTCGACGGGCTCTTCTCCGCCGGTGACAAGGTGCTGCTGGTCTCCGGCAACGAGTTCGACAAGGGTCGTGTGCAGCAGCACAAGGTCGTCATCGACGCCGCCAAGGCGGCCGGTGTGGCCCTGCTCGCCTACACCAGCGCCCCGGGCACGCTGACCGCCGCGCTCGCCGACGACCACCGCGGCACCGAGGAACTGCTGCTGGACTCCGGCGTTCCCTACACCCTGCTGCGCAACGGCTGGTACCACGAGAACTACACCGAGAACCTCGCCCCGGTGCTGGAGCACAACGCGGTCGTGGCCGCCGCCGGCGAGGGCAAGGTCTCCTCCGCCTCGCGCGCCGACTACGCCGCTGCGGCCGTCGCCGTGCTGACCGGCGAGGGGCACGAGAACAAGACGTACGAGCTGGGCGGCGACACCCCGTGGAGCTTCGCCGAGTACGCGGCCGAGCTGAGCCGCCAGACCGGCAGGGAGATCACCTACAACGCGGTGTCGACCGAGGTGCTCACCGGAATCCTGACCGGCGCCGGCCTGCCCGAGCCGCTGGCGCGGACGCTCGCGGGCGTGGACGCCTCCATCGAGAAGGGCGAGCTGGTCGTCTCCACCGGCGACCTGTCCCGGCTGACGGGCCGCCCGACCACCCCGCTCTCCGAAGCCATCGCCGCGGCGCTCAAGGGCTGATCTCCCCCGGCGGGCCCCTGAGACGCCACCGCCCCCGGCTGTCATGACCGTATGCCGATACGGACATGACAGCCGGGGGCGCCCGGCGTTACCGTCGTGGACGCGGAACACCACGTACGGAGGAGGGACCCGTGAGCGGCAAGCCGAGGGGTGAGCGGCACATAGGACTGCTGAACGGCTTCGCGGCCTACGGGATGTGGGGGCTCGTCCCCCTCTTCTGGCCCCTGCTGAAGCCCGCGGGGGCGGTGGAGATCCTGGCCCACCGGATGGTGTGGTCGCTGGTCTTCGTGGGCGCCGCCCTGCTCGTGCTGCGCCGCTGGGCCTGGGCCGGTGAGCTGCTGCGGCAGCCGCGCAGGCTGGGCCTCGTCACGGTCGCCGCGACGGTCATCACCCTCAACTGGGGCCTGTACATCTGGGCCGTGAACTCCGGCCACGTCGTCGAGGCCTCGCTCGGGTACTTCATCAACCCGCTGGTCACCATCGCGATGGGTGTGCTGCTGCTGAAGGAGCGGCTGCGGCCGGTGCAGTGGCTGGCGGTCGGGACCGGCGTCGCGGCGGTCGTCGTACTGACCGTCGGGTTCGGCCGGCCCCCGTGGATCTCCCTCGGCCTCGCCTTCTCCTTCGCCACGTACGGGCTGGTGAAGAAGAAGCTGAACCTCGGCGGCGTGGAGTCGCTGGCCGCCGAGACCGTGGTCCAGTTCCTGCCCGCGCTCGGCTTCCTGGTGTGGCTGACCGCGCGGGGCGACTCCACCTTCACCACCGAGGGCGCGGGGCACGCGGTGCTGCTCGCCTCGGCCGGGATCGTCACTGCGCTGCCCCTGGTCTGCTTCGGCGCCGCCGCCATCCGCGTGCCCCTGTCCACGATCGGCCTGTTGCAGTACCTGACGCCGGTCTTCCAGTTCCTGCTCGGCGTCTTCTACTTCCACGAGGCGATGCCGCCGGAGCGCTGGGCCGGGTTCGCGCTGGTGTGGCTGGCGCTGACGCTGCTCACCTGGGACGCCCTGCGCACCGCCCGCCGGGCCTCCCGCACGCTGACCAGCGAGATCAACGTGCCCAGCACCACCAGGACCACCGGCACGGTGAGCGCCGCCCGGAACGCCGACAGCGTGGCCTCGGAGCCGGACCCGGTGGACGCCAAGCCGTAGACCGCGGTCACCGCCGAGATGCCGATGGCGGAGCCGAACTGCGTGGCGGTGGTCAGCAGACCGCCGGCCAGGCCCTGCTCCGACCCGGTCACCCCGTCCGTCGCCGCGATCGTCAGCGGTCCGTAGGCCAGGGCGAAGGCGAGGCCCGAGAGGAACAGGGTGGGGAACATCGCGGCGTAGGACCAGTCCATGCCGACCGGCAGGAACAGCGCGTACGCGATCACGGCCAGGACGAAGCCGCCGACGATCACCTGGGCGTTGCCGAAGCGGGCGACCAGTTTCGGGGTGAGCGTCGGGGCGAGGACGGCGTCGACGCCCATGACGATCAGGGCCACCGCCGTCATGAGGGGTGACCAGCCCCGCAGTTCCTGGAGATAGAGCGTGACGACGAACTGGAAGCCGAAGAAGGCCCCGAGGAAGAGCAGCGCTCCGAGGTCGGCGCGCACGACGGGGCCCTGGCGCAGGATGCCGAGGCGGACGAGCGGATCCGGGCAGCGGCGTTCGACCACGACGAAGGCACCGGCCAGGACGAGCGCCGCGAGGCCGGAGACCACGGTGAGCGGCCAGTCGTGCAGCCCGTGCTCGAGGCGTACGACGGTGTAGGCGGCCAGCAGCATGGCGCCGGCGGCGGTGAGCACGCCGGGCAGGTCGAACCCGCGCCGGCGGGCGGGCGGCCCGTCCTGCCGGGGCACCAGGCGTACGGCCGCGGCGAGCAGCGCCGCTGCCAGCAGGACCGGCGCGAAGAACACCCAGCGCCAGCCGAGCTGGGTGAGCAGACCGCCGATGACGAGGCCGAGGGAGAAGCCGGCCGCGCCCGTGCCGGCGAAGACCAGCAGGGCCTTGTTGCGCTGCGGCCCCTCCGCGTACGAGGTCGTGATCAGGGAGAGCGCGGCCGGGGTCATGAACGCGGCGGCGACGCCCGTGACGAATCGGGCGACGACCAGCATCCAGCCCTCGGTCGCGAAGCCGCCGAGCCCCGAGAAGGCGAGGAAGACGGCCAGCCAGAGCAGGAACATCCGCCGCCGCCCGAGCAGATCGGCCGCCCGGCCGCCCAGCAGGGTGAAGCCGGCGTAACCGAGCACGTAGCCGCTCATCACCCAGGCCGCGGTGTCGGTGGCCAGACCGAGGTCGGAGCGGATGGCCGGGATCGCCACCGCCATCATCGCGACATCGATGCCTTCGAGAAAGATCGTCCCGCAGAGGACCAACAGCAGCGCCCAGGCACGGGTGCCCATGAGTCAACACTCCTCTTGTCACCGGTGGTTACGCAAGTGAGGGTCGGTTCCCTCTTGTAACCACGACCACCCTGCGGCAGCATCGACAGACATGGAAGAAGGCACTTCGAAGTCACCGAGTAACTGCGCGAGCACCGTGGACTACGGCGACGCCGATCCCTTCCAGTGGGACACCCGCGAGGACTGCCAGGTCCGGCAGATCCTCGACCGGATCGCCGACAAGTGGTCACTGCTCGTCATCGCGCTGCTGGAGAACCGGCGGCTGCGCTTCACCGAGCTGCGCCGGGAGATCGACGGGGTCAGCCAGCGGATGCTGACGGTGACGCTGCGGTCGCTGGAGCGGGACGGCCTGGTGAAGCGGACGGTGCACCCGGTGGTGCCGCCGCGGGTCGAGTACGAACTGACCTCCCTCGGCCGGACCCTGCACACCACCATCCAGTCGCTGGTGACCTGGACGGAGCGGCACCAGGAGGAGATCGCGGCGGCCCGCAGCGCCTACGACGCCCGTGAGTCGGAGGCGCGGGCCGCGGAGGCTACGGCGTCCTAGGAGCCTGGCGGGACCGGTGCGCCCGGGCCTTCTCGCGGTTGCCGCAGTGCTCCATCGCGCACCAGCGGCGGCGGCCCGGGCGGGAGGTGTCGACGAAGAGCAGGTAGCAGTTGTGGGCCCCGCATTCGCGGACGCGGTGTGCGTAGGGGCCGGTGAACAGGTCGATCGCGTCCCGGGCGACCGTGGAGAGCAGGTGGGCTCCGGTGGCGCCCGGGGCCCAGGCACGGGTGCCGTCCGGCTCGATGCGGGGGACCAGCGGCGGCCCGGCCGCGGCGGCGTTGACGACGTCCAGGTCGGCGGCTTGCAGCGGGCGGCCGTGGGCGCGGTCGGCGGCGAGCGGGAACACGGCGTCGCGCAGGGTGCGCACGCGCTCCAGCTCGTCCTCGGTGACGGTGATGTCCAAGCCGTCCGGGAGACGGCTGCGGGCGATCCAGGCGACCAGGTCGGCGGGCTCGTGCAGCACCTCGTACCGCGCGAACTCCCCCGGGCCGCCCGTCGTCAGCAGCTCCAGGCACAGGGCGCCGGGGTCGAAGCGGAAGACCTTCCCCCCGTACGAAGTCAGCCTCAGTCCCGGCGTTTCCGTTGCGCGCTCATTCACGTAACCAATATAAGTGGTTACATGGCCGACAACACTCCGCACCCCCTCCACTGGAAGATCGTCATCGACTGCGCGAACCCGCAGGCACAGGCCGACTTCTGGGCCGCCGCGCTGCGCTACGAGGTCGAGGACAACAACACGCTCATCGAGAGGCTGCTGGACTCCGGCGCCGTACCGGCCGACGTCACGGTCGAGTTCCACGGCCGGCGCGCCTTCCGGGACCTGGTCGCCGTACGGCATCCCGACGACCCGTACGACAAGGAGAGCGGGACCGGGCTGGGGCGGCGGTTGCTGTTCCAGCGGGTGCCGGAGGCGAAGACGGTCAAGAACCGGCTCCACCTGGACCTGCACCCCGGTCAAGGGACGCGCGAGGACGAGGTGGTACGCCTGGAGAGGCTCGGGGCGAGCGTGCTGCGGCGAGTGGCGGAGCAGGGCACGGCATGGGTCGTGATGGAGGATCCGGAGGGAAACGAGTTCTGCGTGCACTAGTGCGGCGACAACCCAACTGTCTGGCCACTTAAGGCTCTTGACGGATATTCAGCCGGGGCTTCACCATCCAGGCACCCCATTCACTGTGGGCGCCCGTGGACACCCACGGGCTTCCCCATGGAATTCGGAGCCCCCACATGAAGCTCTCCGCATCCGCGCGTGCCGTGGCGGCAGGTGCCGTGGCGACCGCCATGCTCCTGACCGGCGGTGCCGTGGCGGACGCCGCGTCCGCTCCCCCAAGACCGGCCGCCGCGCCCGACATACCCCTGGCGGGCGTCAAGGCCCACCTCTCCCAGCTCCAGTCCATCGCCACCGCCAACGGCGGCAACCGCGCGCACGGCCGCGCCGGCTACAAGGCCTCGATCGACCACATCAAGGCCAAGCTGGACGCGGCCGGGTACACCACCACGGTCCAGCAGTTCACCGCCTCCGGCCGCACCGGCTACAACCTGATCGCCGACTGGCCCGGCGGCGACGCGAACCAGGTCGTGATGGCCGGCTCGCACCTCGACAGCGTCTCCTCCGGGCCCGGCATCAACGACAACGGGTCCGGCTCGGCCGCCGTCCTGGAGACCGCCCTCGCGGTGTCCCGGGCGCAGTACAAGCCCACCAAGCACCTGCGGTTCGCCTGGTGGGGCGCGGAGGAACTCGGCCTGGTCGGCTCCCGCCACTACGTCAGCCGGCTGGCCACCGGGGACCGTTCGAGGATCAGCGCCTACCTGAACTTCGACATGATCGGCTCCCCGAACCCCGGCTACTTCGTCTACGACGACGACCCGGCGATCGAGAAGACCTTCAAGGAGTACTTCAGTGGCCTCGGCGTCCCGACCGAGATCGAGACCGAGGGCGACGGCCGCTCCGACCACGCGCCCTTCAAGAGCGCGGGCGTGCCGGTGGGCGGCCTGTTCACCGGGGCCAGCCGGACGAAGACGGCGGCGCAGGCGGCCAAGTGGGGCGGTACGGCCGGGCGGGCCTTCGACCGCTGCTACCACTCCTCCTGCGACACCACCGCCAACATCGACGACACCGCCCTCGACCGCAACAGCGACGCCGTCGCGTACGCGGTGTGGGAGCTGTCGCAGTAACGGCGCCTACTGGTTGCGGGCCCGTTCGGTCAGCCGGCCCATGCGGGCGCGGGCCGACTCCAGTTGCTCGATCTCCTCGGCGGCGGGGCCGTCCTCGCCGGCGAGTTCGGTCCACAGGCCGATCAGGTCCCGGCCCAGCTCCAGCCCCACCGCGGGGTCGCGCACGGCGCGCCAGGCGGTGGCCGCGCTCTGCACGTTGCCGTAGGCGGCCTCGGCGTCACCCGTGCGGCGGCGGGCGGCGGCCAGGTCGAGGGACAACCGGAAGGCACGGAGCGGATCACCGGACAAGTAGGAGATGTACGCGGTGAGTTCGCGCAGCCGGAGCACCTCGGGGTGCTCCGGCCCGAGCGTCCCCGACGCCTCCACGACGGTCTGGTCCGCCAGCCCGGCCGCCGCGTCGATCCGGCCCTCCTTGACGGCCTCGTTGATCCGCGCGATCGGCTCCGCGAGGAGGGCGGGGGCGGCCGGGTCGCCCGGGGCGCCGAGGGGTTCGTCGCCGAGCACGGCCTCCGCGACGGCGTCGAAGCCGCGGGCGGGGGTCGGCTTGGCGTCGGCTTCGGCCGCGAGCAGCTCCGCTTCGGACATCGGCTCGGGTTCGCGCCTGCGCTGCGGGCCCGGGCCGGTCCCCGGGACGGGGAGCGGCCTGACGTCCATGAGCGGCGGCGGGCCGAACTCTCCGGTCGGGGGCGCGACGGTGCCGGGGGGTGTCGTGGCCGGGCCCGGCCGCGTGTCTTCCGGTTCGGGCCGCGGCGACTCGGTGACGGCTCGCAGCTCGAAGGTCGGTACGGGCTGATCGGCCGGCTGCGGTTCGGGCACCGCCCGCAGCGGGAACGTCGAGGCCGGGCCACGGCCGGGCTCCTGTGCGGGGCGCAGGACGTGCGTGGCCCTGTCGTCCTGCGGGTGCTGCGGCTCCGGCGCGGGCGGCGTCGGTCCGGGCGGCGTCGGTCCGGGCGGCGTCGGTCCGGGCGGTGTCGGTCCGGGCGGTGGAACGGGCGGCTCCGTCACCGCACCCGCCGCAGGCGTTCCCGCGGCGGCGACGGCGTCCTCCGGCGGGGCCGTGCGGACCGGCTCGGCGGTGAAGCGGCTGGAGCCGTCCGGGTCGACCTGGAGGGGCACGACGTAGCCGATGCGCTCGTCGTGGACCGTGGCGAGGACGGGATGGCCGGTGGCCAGGGCGATGTGGTGAAGGCGGTTCAGGACGGCCTGCTGGATCTCCTCGCCGGGGGCCGCGAAGACGGGGACGCCGCCGACCGACGCACCGTCGCAGACACCCCCCGCTCCGGCTCCCGGCGCCGCTCCTGCCGGGTCCGCTCCGGCCCCGGGGACACGGACGTCGATCGGCGCCGCCGGGGTCGCCGCGTGCGCGGCCTGCTTCTGTTCCCGCTTCTTCTCGCGGCTGAGTCGAGCCATCGTCCCCTCATTCGGCGTCGTACACCTAGTGTCGAGTGTGTCCGCTCGCTCCCGTTTCTCACGTCACCGCGGTGTCACAGGCTCGTCCCAAGGATTCCAGGTCCCGGTATGGATCGTTCCGGATGGCATGAGGATCAGGAGCACGAGGGAGGAGAGGGGCATGCAGACAGGCATGCGACAGGGGCCGGAGATCTGGATCCGCGGCCCGGTGACCGGCCAGGGGCCGGGGGCGCCGGGGCCCGCTCACGCCCATGCCGCGGCACGGCGTTTCTCCTGGGTCGGCACACACGGCGGCGCGGGCGTCTCCACCCTCGCCGCGGTCTACGGCGGCCATGACAGCGGCCGCGCCTGGCCCGGGCCGGGCGATCCGCCGTCGGTGCTGCTGGTCGCGCGGACGCACGCGGCCGGGCTGGACTCGGTCGCCGGTGCTGTGGATGTCTTCCGGCGCGGTCAGGCCCCGCCCGGGCTGGACCTCGATGCCGTCGTCCTCGTGGCGGACGCTCCGGGCCGGCTGCCGCGTCCGCTCGCCCAGCGGGTCAAGTCCCTGGAGTCGGTCATCGACGTGTACCGCGTGCCCTGGGTGCCGGCCTGGCGGCTGGGCGAGCCGGGGCATCCGCCGCGCGAGACATCGGCCCTGGTCCGGCTGACGGGAGCGGCGCGCTGACGGCGGTGTCCCTGTCGGCCGGGGAGATCGCGGCGGGCGTGCGGGCCCGGGAGCTGCGCGCGGTCGACGTGATCGGGGCGGCGCTGGAGCGGATCGAGCGGGCCGATCCGGAGCTGTGCGCGTTCGTCGAGGTCTGGCGCGAGGACGCGTTGCGGCGGGCCGGCGAGGTGGACGCGCTGCTCGCCGGGCGTGCCGCAGATGTCCCCCGAAAGAGGGAAGCGCTGCCGCTGGCCGGGGTGCCGATCGCGGTGAAGGGGCGGCACGGGCTGCGTGCGGCGGGGCCGTTGCTCGCGGCCGGTTGTGTCGCCGTGGGCGCGACCTCGGTGCCCGGGCCGGGAACGCCCTGGCGGACCTGGGGGCTCGGCGCGCGCGGCCGGACCGTCAACCCGTGGCGCGCGGACCGTACGCCGGGCGGCTCGTCGGCCGGGGCAGCGGTGGCGGTGGCGGCCGGGCTGGTGCCGCTGGCGACGGGCAGCGACGGGGCCGGGTCGGTGCGGATCCCGGCGGCCTGGTGCGGGGTGACCGGCCTGAAGACCACGGCCGGACGGCTGCCCTCCGCCGACGGTACGGGGCTCGCCGTCCCCGGTGTGCTCGCCCGCTCGGCGTCGGACGCGGCGAGTTGGTGGCACGTGGTGTCGCAGGAGCCGGTGCCGACCGGCACGCCGCTCCCGGTCACCGCCGTCTGGTCGCCCGACCTGGGCTTCGCGGAGCCCGACCCGGAGCCCGTCGCGCTGGCCCGGGCGGCGGTCGAACGGCTCGCGGCGGCCGGTGTCCTACGGCTCGTACGGCCGCGCGTGCCGTTGCGGCTCGCGGACCCCGGGCCCGCCTGGCTCGCCCTGCGCACACCCGGTGCCGATCCGGGCGGAGCCCACCGCGTCCGGGCGGAGAACGACCGGCGGCTGGCCGGACTGTTCGCCGAAGCGGAGCTGCTGCTGACGCCGACCACGCCCACCCCGCCGCACGGGCACGACGGCCCGGGCGACCGCTACTCCACCTCCCTCACCTGGGCGTTCAACCTCAGCGGGCATCCGGCGCTGAGCCTTCCGGCGGGCTTCGGCGCTGACGGCTGCCCGGCCGGGCTGCACCTGGTGGCGCCGCACGGCCGGGAGGCGCTGCTGCTGGCCGTGGCACGGGAGGCGGAGCCGCGCATCGGGGGCTGATGGCGCCCCTGGCGGATTTAGATGCGCACGCATATGATGCAAGCGCGTGTAATTGACCCGCGCCTACCTTCTGGGGGGACACCCATGACCCGTCGCTTCCTCTTCGTCCTGGGCAGTGCCCGTGCCGACGGCAACACCGAGCTGCTGGCCCGCCGGGCAGCCGAGCAACTGCCCCCGGACGTCGAACAGCAGTGGATCGACCTGGCCGAGCATCCGGTGCCCGACTTCGAGGACCTGCGGCACGACAGCGACCACGTCCGCCCGACCGAGGGCAACCTGGCGCTGCTGCTCGACGCCACCCTCGCGGCCACGGACATCGTGATCGCCTCGCCCCTGTACTGGTACTCGGTCTCCGCGCACACCAAGCGCTACCTGGACTACTGGTCCGGCTGGCTGCGCACGCCCGGCCTCGACTTCAAGGCGACCCTGGCGGGACGCACCCTGTGGGGCGTCACCGCGCTCGCGCACACGCAGCCGGAGGTGGCCGACCCGCTGGTCGGGACGCTCAACAACTCGGCCGCGTACATGGGGATGCGGTTCGGCGGAGTGCTGCTCGGCAACGGCAGCAAGCCCGGTGACGTGCTGAACGACACCGAGGCACTGACCCGCGCGAAGACGTTCTTCGCGCAGGAGGCGCCGCCGGCCCGGTTCGTGTACGAGGACTGAGCACCACGAGGCTGGGAGGACCGAGCGGACTGAGCGGACCGAGCGCTACGCGGTGATGTCCTTCGTCGTGAAGCGCGCCCAGGCCGCCGAGCCGAACACCCCCGCGTACAGGGCCTGGAGGCCGAGGTTCTTCGCCAGGTCGTCCCAGTACACGGGCTCGCGCATGAGGTCGGCGAAGGACAGCCAGTAGTGCGAGAAGAAGTACGGCTGGAGGGCGTGCAGTTGCGGGATCTGGTCGAGGATCTGGACCGTGATCAGCAGACCGACGGTGGTCGCCGTCGCCGCGATGCCGCTGCCCGTGAGCGTCGAGACGAACAGTCCGAGCGCCGCGACGCCGATCAGTGACGCGGCGACGACCAGGGCGATCAGCAGGGCTCTGCCCAGGCCTTCGGCGAAACCGATCCGGGTGCCGGAGATGGTCGTCAGGTCGCCGAGCGGGAACAGCAGCGCGCCGACCGTCAGCGCCGAGACGGCCACGACAAGGGTGGCGGCCAGGCAGAAGATGACGACGGTCGCGTACTTGGTGAGCAGCAGACGGGTGCGGCCGGCCGGGGCGACCAGCAGGTAGCGGAGCGTGCCGGCGTTCGCCTCGCCGGCGATCGCGTCGCCCGCGACGACACCGATCGCCATCGGCAGGAAGAACGGGAGGGTGGCGGCCAGCGCGGTGAAGACGAGGAACAGGCCGTTGTTCGTGATCTGCGAGATGAAGGCCGGTCCCCCGCCCCCACCACCGCCGGGCGACGAACCGTCACTCGTCTCCATCTTGACGGCGATGCCGACCAGGACGGGCACGCCCGCCAGCACGGCCAGCAGCGCGAGGGTGCGCCAGCGCCGGAAAGTGGTGGTGAGCTCGCTGCGCAGCAGCCCGAAGGTCCACAGCGGGCTCACCGGCCGTACGGCCCGTGCGGCTTCAGCCTGCGACATCGAAACCCTCCCCGGTCAGCGCCACGAACGCGTCCTCCAGCGAGGCCCGTCGGACCGTGAATCCGCGGACGCGCACACCGGCCGTGACCAGCGCGGCGTTCACCTCGGCGAGGTCGCGGTCCGGTGGTTCGCCGGTCACCCGGTCCGCCGTGACGACGACGTCGCCGACGCCCTGCTCCTTCAGCACCCGGGCCGCCTCGGCCGGATCCGGCGTGGTCACCACCAGCCGACCGCGCGCCCCGGCGGACAGCTCGGCGACCGCGCCCTGCGTGATCAGACGGCCCTGCGTCATCACGGCCGCGTGCGTGCAGACCTGCTCGATCTCGTCGAGCAGGTGGGAGGAGAGGAACACGGTCGTGCCGTCCGAGGCCAGCTCCCGTATCAGGGTGCGGATCTCGCGCATGCCCTGCGGGTCGAGGCCATTGGTCGGCTCGTCGAGCACGAGCAGCCGGCGCGGCTGGAGCAGCGCGGCCGCGAGGCCCAGGCGCTGCTTCATGCCCAGCGAGTACGCCTTGGCCTTCTTGCCCGCGGCGGCCGTCAGGCCCACCCGGTCCAGCGCGGCGGCGACCCGGGCCTTCCGGGTGCGCGGATCGGCGGCCGGGTCGGCGGAGTCGTACCGGACGAGGTTGTCGCGGCCGGAGAGGAAGCCGTACAGGGCCGGCCCCTCGATGAGGGCGCCGACGTGCGGCAGCACGGCGCGGGTGGCCCGGGGCATGGGCTGTCCGAGCACCGTTGCCGTGCCGGAGGTGGGCTCGATGAGGCCCATCAGCATGCGGATGGTGGTGGTCTTGCCGGAGCCGTTGGGGCCGAGGAAGCCGAAGACACTGCCCGCCGGGACGGTCAGGTCGAGGCCGTCGACGGCGAGTTGTCCGCCACGGTAGCGCTTGGTGAGCGCGCGGGTGGCGATGACCGGTTCCCCGGACTCGGCCTGCGCGTCGCTGTGCTCCGGCTCCGCGGCGGACGGTTCGCCCATCGGCTCCCTCGTTCTCTCGAAAGGACTTACTTCCCGGCGTCGGCCGCCTTCACCAGCGCGTCCTTGGTGACCATGCCCACGTAGACCTTGCCGTCGTCCGTGATCAGGGCGTTGACCAGGCGGGTGGAGAAGACCGTGCCGGAGCCGAACTTGCCGGCGACCTTGTCGCCGAGCGAGTTCACGAAGCCGCCGAGGTCGCCGCCGGCCTTGCCGGAGGGCACGCCGTGGCCGCCGGTGTCGAAGGTGGCTATGGAGCTCCAGCCCTCGCCGATGGTCTTCATGCCGTCGAGGCCCTTGCCGAGGTGCTCCTCGGCCCTGGGGGCGTGCTCGCGCGGCCCGCCCTTCTCGAAGCCCTTGCCGAAGTCCTTGTCGGAGCCCTTGCCGGCGTCCTTCTCCTCGGTGACCTTCGCGCCCTTGGGCGGGGTGAAGTCGAAGGTCGACGCGGCCGGCTTGCCGAAGGTGACCTGGGTGAAGCCCGCGTCGACGACGGCGGCGCCGCCGCTCGCCGGGGTCAGCGTGAACTTCAGCGGCATGCCGGTCTTCGCGTCCACGGCCACGGTGACCGCGCCGACCGTCGAGCCGGACTGCTTGGGCTTGATGACCAGCTTGTAGGCGTCCCGGCCGGCGACCTGGGCGGTGCCGTCCACGCTCACGGAGGTCGTGTCGTCGGTGGCCTTCAGGGCCTCCTCGGCGAAGTCCTTGGGCGTGGCCGGCGGCTGCTGGTCCTTCCCGCGCTCCGGGCTGTCGGAGGCGGTGCCGTGGTAGACCTCGTTCGACTTGCTGTCGTAGCCCCAGACGTCCTTGCCGTTGTGGATGATGCTGTACTCGGCGGCGTTCTCCAGCAGCGACAGCTTCTGCTTGTCCGGGCCGTCGGCCGCGACACGCAGGGTGTGCGTGCCGGAGGCCAGTTCCGTGAGCTTGGCCGTCGGATCGGCGGAGGAGCCGCCCCGGTCCCGGCTCGCGGCACCGGACATCAGGCTGCTCTCCAGCCCGCCGAGGTCCGGCAGGCCGAGGTCCGTGCTGATCTTCACGGTGCCGGACAGCTGCTGGACGTCCGACTTGGCGATCTTCTCGATGAGCTGCTGTGCGGTGATCTTCGGGAGGTCGGGGTCACCGGAGTCGGCGAGTGCGGGGACCAGCCCGATCGTCGCGGCCGCCACCCCCACCACCGTGACCGGGACGACGTACCGCGCGGCCTTGCGCCGCCCGGAGCGCTGCTCGTCGACCTCCCCGGCGGTCGTGCTGTCGTCGGATGCGTACGGTGCCATGTGTGCCCTACCTCCGTGATCGGCGGCGGCTGTCCGTGTCGTACACGCACTCGTCCCTGAGCCGCCATTCTCACCCGAACTGGTGAGGAGTGGTGTTTTCCGTGGTGACCATCTGACCAAATCGGCCAGGGAAATACGTCAGACCCCGGGCTCAACTCCACGTACTGCTGCGGTATGACACGAGAGCGCGGCTTCTCCCCCGACCCGTAGGGGTCGTACGGGAAGGACCGGCTAACCGGCCCGGTGCACCACCGCGTCGGACAGCTCCACCAGCGCCGTCTTCGCGGCGCACTCGGGCAGCGGGGCCAGCGCCGAGCGGGCGTCCTGGGCGTAGCGGACGGTGTCCCGCCGGGCCTGTTCCAGCGCGGGGTGGGCCCGCAGCAGGCGCAGGGCCTCGGCGTGCCGGTCGTCGTCGGTGAGGTCGGAGTCCAGCAGCTCGCACAGGGCGATGTCGTCCGCGAGCCCGAGCCGGGCCGCGCGCTCGCGCAGCCGCAGCACCGGCAGCGTGGGGATGCCCTCGCGCAGGTCGGTGCCGGGCGTCTTGCCGGACTCGTGGGAGTCGGAGGCGATGTCCAGGACGTCGTCCGCGAGCTGGAAGGCGACGCCGAGCCGCTCGCCGTACTGGGTCAGCACGTCCACGACCGTGTCGTCGGCGCCGGACATCATCGCGCCGAACCGGCACGACACCGCCACCAGCGAGCCGGTCTTGCCGCCCAGCACGTCCAGGTAGTGCTCGACCGGGTCGCGGCCGTCCTGCGGTCCGGCCGTCTCCAGGATCTGCCCGGTCACCAGCCGCTCGAACGCCTCGGCCTGCACCCGCACCGCCTCCGGGCCGAGGTCGGCCAGGATGTGCGAGGCGCGGGCGAAGAGGAAGTCGCCGGTGAGGACCGCGACGGAGTTGCCCCAGCGGGCGTTCGCACTCGCCACCCCGCGCCGCACGGCGGCCTCGTCCATCACGTCGTCGTGGTACAGCGTGGCGAGGTGGGTCAGCTCCACGACGACGGCCGACGGCACGATCCCGGGCGCGTACCGGTCGCCGAACTGGGCGGAGAGCATCACGAGCAGCGGACGGAACCGCTTGCCGCCGGCCCGGACCAGGTGCTGGGCGGCCTCCGTGATGAAGGGCACCTCACTCTTGGTGGCCTCGAGCAAGCCTTCCTCGACAGCCGCCAACCCGGCCTGGACATCGGCTTCCAGAGCCTGGTCCCGCACGCTCAGCCCGAACGGCCCGACGTCGGTCACGAGGGGTCTCCTGTCTGCTGGTGTCTGCCGGTGATTACGCGGTTTGTCGATAGGTCGCTGCCATCACTCGAGTCAGCGTATCCGGTCACGTTTCGATCACCACCAGCGCCCAGGGTTACAGGCCGGGTGGTATCCGATCACGACCGCTATGTTTTCGATCAGCTCATAAGAGCAGACATTTATCGACTTACCGGGAGGTAGCGAACTATGCACGATTTGCCGTAATGAGTAAGCGAATTCCCCTTGATGGAAATTGCCCCACGGACTCGTGATCAGTGAGTTCAATCACGTCTTCCCCCGCGACACCCCACTCCGACAGCGCCCCGTACCCCCTTCCGGTGAACGCGAGTTGAGCCTTGGCTTCCGCAAAGGATCAAGTACCTCATTCCCCCCTGACCAAGGTCAACCACCTCGATATGTGACTCCGGCGCTTGTTCCCGACATGTGCTCTCGCATACGTTCCGGGCCTGTCCGGCGGACGCCGAATCCTGCCGCCGCCCGGACTCCCCACAACCGACTCACTCACGCAGGGCAGGAGCGGGGGACCCAGGTAAGTCGCCGGTCCGCGCAGCGGAACGGCTCGGGGTGAAGCCGCGTACGGCACACAGCGCCGTAGGCGGCCGGGCACCTCCCGGCCCGAACCCGACAGCTCACCTCGCAGGCGCCGGAGAGGAACATCGCCATGCCCCGAGGCAAGCACCGTCGCCCCAGAACCAGCCAGATCACCCGTCGCGTCGTGGCCGCCGGCACCGGCGGAGCGGCACTCACCCTCCCGCTGCTCGGCGCGACGCACGCCAGCGCCGCCGAGCCGGCCCAGAGCGCAGAGTCCGTGTCGCAGGCGGCCCAGCCCGCCAAGTCCCTCACGTACACCGTCACCAAGGGCGACACGCTCTACCGCATAGCGGAAAAATACGACGTGTCGGGCGGCTGGAAGCAGCTCTACAAGGACAACCGCGCCGCCGTCGGCGACAACCCGAAGCTGATCCACCCGGGTCTGAAGCTGAAGGTGAAGACGGCCAAGGCGGACGCCGTGAAGAAGACGGCGACCAAGGCCTCCGCCCCCGCCAAGCCGGCCGCGAAGCCCGCCGGTGGCGTCGCCCAGGCCACCCAGGCCTCGGCGAAGACCTACGCCAACAACCTGGACGGCTGGATCCGCGAGGCGCTGGACATCATGGCGCAGAAGGGGATTCCGGGTTCGTACGACGGCATCTACCGCAACGTCATGCGGGAGTCGTCCGGCAACCCCCTGGCGATCAACAACTGGGACTCGAACGCCGCCGCCGGCACCCCGTCCAAGGGTCTCCTCCAGACCATCGACCCGACCTTCCAGGCCTACCACGTGGACGGCACGTCGTGGGACCCGTTCGACCCGGTCGCCAACATCACGGCGGCCTGCAACTACGCGGCGGCCCGCTACGGCTCGATCGACAACGTCAACGGCCCGTACTGAGCCGTCCCGCCCAGCAGTCGTTCGAGGACGACGGCGATGCCGTCGTCCTCGTTCGACAGGGTGATCTCGTCGGCCACGGCCTTGAGTTCGGGATGGGCGTTGGCCATGGCGACGCCGTGGGCGGCCCAGTCGAACATCGGGATGTCGTTGGGCATGTCCCCGAAGGCGACGGTGTCCGCCGGCCGCAGCCCCAGGTGCTCGGCGGCCAGCGCCAGGCCCGTCGCCTTGGTGATCCCGCACGGCTGGAGTTCGACCGTGCCGGGCCCCGACATGGTCACCGTCGCCAGTGAACCGACCACCGACCGGGCCGTCGCCGCCAACTCGTCGTCCGTCAGGTAGGGGTGGCGCAGCAGCACCTTGCTGATGGGCTCGCCCCACAGCTCGTCGCGCCGGTCGACCCGTACCGCCGGCAGGGTCGGGTGCGGCATGAGATAGCCCGGCTCGATGAGCGTGAGCCCGTCGACCCCGTCCTGGTCGACCGCGGCGTACACCTGCCCCACCTCGGCCTCGATCTTGCCGAGGGCGGTCTCCGCCAGCTCCCGGTCCAGGGTGATGGACCACAGCAGCCGGTCCGCGCCGGCGTCGTACACCTGCGCGCCCTGCCCGCACACCGCGAGCCCCGTGCAGCCGAGGTCGTCCAGGAGCGGCCGCACTCTCGGCGCCGGCCGGCCCGTCACCACGAGGTGCTGGGCACCGGCGTCCGCCACCCGCGCGAGCGCGGCGAGGGACCGGTCGGACAGGGTGTCGTCGCCGCGCAGCAGCGTCCCGTCCAGGTCGGTGGCGATGAGTGAATATGCGATGGGTGCGGCCATGATCAGAGAATACGGACAGCGCGCCCTTTCGTTTCATCGCGCGGCGGGCGCCGATTGCCCGGTTGAAGGCCTCTGCACCAGTTGGCAACAACATGGTCCGCTACCTACCGTCGAGGCCGTCTCGGGCGGTACCTTCCAAGTGTCCAGGGGGGACTTGATCGGGGGGTCGGGTTGAGCAGTGGACGTGTGCGTGTGGCTGGGCCCGGGGAACTCGGCGAGGGGGAGAAGGAGCGTTGGCGCGCGCTGCGCGCGGCGGCGGAGACACCGCGCAACCCCTTCATGGAACCGGAGTTCACCGAAGCCGTCGGCCTGGTGAGGCCCCAGGCGCGGGTCGCGGTGGTGTACGAGGGGCTGGAGCCGGCCGGCTTCCTGCCCCATGAGCGGGGCCCGTTGGGGCAGGGCCGGGCGATCGGGCTGGGCGTCTCGGACGCGCAGGGCGCGATCCTGCGGCCCGGCCTGCGTCTGGACACGGGCGAACTGCTGCGGGGCTGCTCGCTGTCCAGCTTCGCCTTCGACAACCTGGAGGCCGAGCAGCGGCTGTTCGTCCGGTACGCGGCCGAGGAGCACGCCACCTACGTCATCGACGTGGAGAAGGGCTACGAGACGTACGAGTCGGTGCTGCGCGCCCAGTCGCCGAAGTTCCTGAAGACCACCCTGGCCAAGGAGCGCAGGCTGGGCCGGCAGGTCGGCGAGCTGCGGTTCGTGTTCGACGAGCGCGAGCCGGCCGCGCTGCGCACGCTCATGGGATGGAAGTCGGCGCAGTACCGCAGGACGGGCCGCCGGGACCGGTTCGCCCAGGAGTGGATCACACGGCTCGTGGGGCGGCTGGCCGAGACCCGGGCGCCGGAGTGCAGCGGCACGCTGTCCGTGCTGTACGCCGGCCAGCGCCCGCTGGCCGCGCACTTCGGGCTGCGCTCGGCGTCGGTCCTGGCCTGCTGGTTCCCGGCCTACGACCCGGAGTGCGCGAAGTACTCGCCGGGTCTGGTGCTGCACCTGCGCATGGCCGAGGCGGCGGCCGCCGAGGGCATCGGCATGCTCGATCTGGGGCGGGGCGCGGCCGAGTACAAGGACGCGTTGAAGACGGGCGAACTGCCCGTGTACGAGGGTGCGGTGACGCGCCCGGGGGTGGGCGCGGCGCTGCACTGGCTGAGCCGCGAGCCGGCGCGCCGCGCACACAGCTTCGTCCGCGCCAGGCCCGGGCTCGCGGCGCTGGCCGCGCGGACCCTGAAGAGCGCGGCTCGGCTGCGCCGTACCTGACACAAGTCGTACCTGACGACAGGGGGGGGGAGGGCGCATGGCCCGTTCGGCACGTGCGCAGGAGGAGATACGGCGGTTCCTGGACATCGAGGCGGTCCAGGTCGCCGAGCTGGACCTGGACGGTGACGAGGCGGTGCTCAGACCGGGCCCGGGGAGCCCGCCGGTGACGTACGGCGAGGTGTTCGCACTGGTCAGGCGGGGCGGGCGGCCGGTGGGGACGCTGCTCGGGCGGGTGCCGGAGGGGGCGGACGCGAAGGCGGTGCTCGCGGCGCGGGCGCGGGCGGAGTGTGCGGACGCGGCGTCGCCGGGCCGGGCGTCGCAGTCCGGGGAGCCGCCGTACACGAGTGTCGTCGTCGCCACCCGGGAGCGTGCCGGGCAGTTGGCCCGGGCACTGGACTCGCTGCTGGCGCAGGACCATCCCCGGTTCGAGGTGGTCGTCGTGGACAACGCCCCGGTGACGAGCGAGACGCGGGAGCTGATCGAGCGGAAGTACGCCGAGCGCGTGCGGTACGTCTGCGAGCCGGTGCCCGGCCTCGCGGTCGCGCACAACACGGGGCTCACGGCCGCGCGGGGCGAGGTCGTCGCGTTCACCGACGACGACGTGGTCGCCGACCCGCGCTGGCTCACCGAGCTGACCGCGCCCTTCGCCGCCGACCCCGGACTCGGGTGCAGCACCGGGCTGATCCTGCCCGCGCGGCTGACCACCCCGGCCCAGGTGCTGCTGGAGAGCCACGGCGGCTTCGCGAAAGGCTTCACTCCAAGGACGTACGACCCGGCGCGTCCGCCGGGCGACGAGCCGCTGTTCCCGTTCACGGCGGGGCGGTTCGGCTCCGGTGCCAACATGGCCTTCCGGACGGCCGTCCTGCGTTCCGTCGGCGGTTTCGACCCGGCCACCGGTGCCGGCACGGCAGCCCGGGGCGGCGACGACCTCTACGGCTTCGTCCGCGTCCTCGCCCAGGGCCACCGGCTGCGCTACACCCCGTCCGCACTGGTGTGGCACCACCACCGGGAGACCTGGCGCGACTTGGAGACCCAGGCCTACGGGTACGGCGCCGGACTCACCGCCTACCTCACCGCGGTGCTCGTGAACCGCCCCGGGCTGCTGCCGGCGTTCCTCGCGAAACTGCCCCGGGGGCTCGCCCACGCCCGCGCGCTGACCGCCGTACGCGACACGGAGGGTGGCGGGGCGCCGGGCGACCACGACACGCGGACGCATCCGTGGCCGCGGCGGCTGTCGCGGTTGCAGCGCCGGGGGATGGTGTACGGGCCTGTCGGATATCTGCGAGCGCGGCGGGCGCTGCGCGCGAGGGTTCAGAGGGTTCAGAGGGTTCAGGGGGCGAGATGAGGACGTCGGCGCGTGCGCGTGGTGAGGGGCGGGGGGACGGCAGAGGCCGGGCGGAGCGGGGTGCGCGGGACGGTGAGGGGCCGATATCGCCACCGGGTGCGGTCGGCTCCCCGGCCATCCCGGTCTTCCTGTACCACTCCGTGATGGACGATCCGCCGGACTGGATCGCCGAGTTCACGGTCACGCCGAAGCAGTTCGCCGCGCATCTCGACGCCGTGGTCCGCAGCGGCCGTACGCCCGTCACGATCAGCGCGATCGCCGACCATCTGGCCGGGCGCGCGACCCTGCCGCCCCGGCCCGTGCTGCTCACCTTCGACGACGGCTTCGCCGATCTGCCCGGCCCCACCGCCGAGGCGCTTGCCGAGCGGGCGCTGCCCGCCACCGCCTATCTCACCACCGGCGCCATCGCCCCGGGCGGCCGCAGTCTGCTGCCGCCCGCGCCGATGATGACCCTGGACCGGGCGGCGGAGCTGGAACGTTACGGCATGGAGATCGGCAGCCACACGGTCACGCACGCGCAGCTCGACACGCTGTCCGGCAAGGACCTGGCGTACGAACTGCGCTCGTCGAAGGCGGTGCTGGAGGACGCCCTCGGGCACGAGGTCCGTCATCTCGCCTATCCGCACGGCTACAACAGCCCGCGCGTGCGGGCGATGTCGGCCCGGGCCGGTTACGAGACGGCGACCGCCGTGCGGCACGCGCTCAGCTCCGACCGCGACGAGCGCTACCGCATCGCCCGGCTCATCGTCCGGCGTACCCACACCGTCGCCGACGTCGAGGGCTGGCTGGCGGGTGCGGGCGCCCGGGTCGCGCCGTACCGGGACGGGCCGAAGACGATCGCCTGGCGTTGGTACCGGCGGGCCCGCGCCGTGGTGCACGGACCCGAGTTCGCGGGCTGAGCGGTCATTTCAGCGGCTGGTTGAAGTACGGGTCGGCGACCGCCTTGCGCAGGCTCTTCCAGGCCGCGTCGTTCGCCAGGGCCAGGTTGCAGTGCGGTCCGGGGTCGCGGTAGTTCCACTGGAGGGCGGCCTTGACGCCGTCCAGGCCCTTCAGCACGCCGGGCACCTGCGCGTACCACTCGGCCTGCCGCTGCGGGCGGGCCGGGTCCGCGGCGGTGCCGAACTCCGAGAGCATCAGCGGCTTGTCGTCGGAGATGTTCGCGCGGATCCAGTCGTGCACGGAGTGCTGGGTCTGCGCGAAGGTGAGCCAGCCGGTGTTGTGGCAGTGGTAGTAGTTGTACTGGTTGTAGCCGATCCAGTCGACGTACTCGTCGCCGGGGTACATCCGCTTCATCTCCTCGGCGTGGTCGAGGTAGCCGGTGGTGATCCACGTCCACACCACGTTGTCGACGCCCAGTTCGCGGAACCGGTCGTGGATGTGCCGGTACGCCTTCACGTACTCGGCGGGGGTGCCGTTGGCCGGGGTGCGGGTGTCCATCTCCAGGTCGAAGGAGAGGAACACCTTCTTGCCGTAGTCCTTGATGCGCCTGGCCTGGACGTCGATGACGGTCTTGTCCAGCTCGCCGGAGGCGATCTGCTTCCAGGTCGGCTGCTGCTCCTTGGTGCCGCCCCACCACTTGCTCTCCCAGGACAGCAGCAGCAGGTGGTCCTCGCCGACGCGCTGCTCCTCGGGGGTGAGCAGCTGGCCTTCGCGGCGGGTGCCCTCGGGCAGGGACATGTCGTGGTACGTGTACACGATGTCGAGTTCACGGCCGACGCGCTTCTCGTAGGCGCGCACCTTCTCCGGCAGGTCGTCCCGCTCGTGCGGCACGAACGCCCCGAACCAGGCGCCGCAGGGCGGTTCCAGGAGCGCCGTGGGGCGGCAGTCCGCCTTGGAGCCGGCGGCTCCCGGGTCCGGCCCGGAGGCGTCCCGGAGGGCGAGCACTCCGACCAGGACCGCGCTGACGACCGTGGCGGACGTCATCAGCAGACGGCGCCGGCTCGATGTGAACGGGCCGGCGGACGGCTGTTCCTCGTGTGGCTGTGGCCTCCTGCGGTGCTGCCCGGTCGGAGTCGGTGTGCGGCGAAAGGGACGGTGGGGACGGTTGAACCTCACTGAGCAGAACCCTTCGGTGTCCTCGGTGTCGTCCTCGGCGGCGGGGAGGCGCGCAGCGGCGGACAGAACGCGGCGAGTGTGGTCAGCAGCGTCAGTGTCAGCAGCACCCGCTGTGCGCTGAAGGCGTGTGCGGCGATCAGCACGGTCGCGACGAGCATCACCGCGCCGATGCTCAGGAACAGCACCAGCATCAGCCGCTCCAGGAGGTCGGAGCGGCGGGCGAAGTCCGGATCCCGGTGCTCGACGGGGCCCTCGGCGGGCCGCGCCCCCAGCGCGGGGGCGCAGATTCTGACCACGGCCGTGCCCGGGCCCGCCGCCAGGAAGAGGGCGACGGCGGCGCCCCGCAGCGGCGATCCGCCGGGCAGCGCGAGGGCGGCGAGCGCGAGCCAGCCGCCGAACGGCGGCAGCATCCGGACCACGAGTTCCTGCGGTGTCATCGCTCCGCTCCCCCGGCCTGCTTCAGTACGTAGAGCCATCCCGCGCTGTTCTCCGCCACGAGCTGGAAGCGTGGTGAGGCGGCGACGGACTTCTGGATGCGGTCCAGCTGCGCCTTGTCGAGCTGTCCGTTCATCTCGGAGTTGGCCGACTGCCCCTGGGTGAGCAGGAAGTAGGCCCGGGCCGGCCGCTCGACCCCGGCCATGTCACCGGCGAGCGTGCCGGCCGGGTTGCGGACGATCCGGTCGACGTGGCTGCGGGCGTCGTCCAGGAACCAGTAGTGGTCGACACGCCAGTAGGAGGCGTACGCGAGCGGGTAGTTGCGGTTGGCCGCCACGACCAGCGAGCCGTCGGGCGCCTGGTCGAACAGCTGCCGTACGAGGGCCACTTCCTGCGGCGGGAAGTAGTTGATCCGGTCCTTGCCCGAGTAGGCCGGGACGAACGCCAGGGTTCCGCCGAGCAGCGCGGCCAGCCCGGCCCAGGTGCCGAGCCCTCGTCTCCGGGCCTTCCCGGGGGCGGCCTGCCGGCTGCCGGCCTCCTTCGCGGCGGCGTCGGCGGCCAGCGTGCGGACCTTGGGCAGCAGCGCGGCGGCGGCGAAGAACGCGGCGCCGGGCAGCATGAACAGCAGCACCCGGAAGATCATCTCGCTGCCGTAGCTGCTCGCCGCGAACATCGGCAGCGGGGCCGCGGCGATCAGCAGCAGGGGCCGGGCCCGGTGCCGCAGCACCCGTTGGCGCAGGACGCCGAAGGCCGCGAGCAGCAGGACGGACGCGGACAGCAGCCGGGCCGCCCAGGAGGTGGCGATCGCTCCGGTGCCGGTCGGCGTGGCGCCGTACCCCGTCTCCACGTTGGCGCCGACGTCACCGACGGAGCGGATCATGTCCGGCATCGCCGCGGACAGGAAGGGCAGCGCGGCCGTCAGACACCAGGCCAGGAAGATCACGACGGTCGTGACCACCGGGACCCAGTCGCGGTAGCGGCGGCTCAGGCACAGCGCGAGCAGGCAGACGACCAGCATGCCCGGCGTGAGCTGGTGGGAGATGACGATCGCCACGACCATGACGACGAGCACCACCGTCCACACGGCCTGCCGGGGCCGCCCGCCCCGCACCGCGGACCGGCCGAAGCGGCGCAGGACCAGGGCCAGGACGCCGACATGCAGCGCGTACGCCACGGACTGGGGGGAGAAGTAGTCCTGGCCGACCCAGTTGGCGACGTAGAAGAGCCAGACCGCGGTCCAGATCAGCCGCCGGTCCTCGGTGAAGGTGCGGTAGATCAGCAGCAGCGGGAGCAGCAGCATCAGGCTGGAGACCAGGGGCCACCAGGCCATGAACATCGCCGCCGAGTCCACGCCCAGCAGCCGCATCAGGGCGGCCTGCGCGGCGAAGAAGCCGGGCCACTGGTCGTACACCGCCATGTCGCCGACCTGGTCGGCTGTCTGCAGACCGCCGGCCGTCAGCAGATGGTCGATGACCGCCTCGTGCTTCCACGCCCAGGCGTACAGCGGGGTCGGGTAGAGCACGGCCTGCGTGGCCCGCTCCATCACCAGCAGCCCGAGGACGTAGGCCGCGGCCCAGGCGCCCGGCCGGCGCGGATCGCGCACCGTGAACCAGAAGCCGGTGGTGAGCACCACGAGGCCGGCCCAGAAGGCCGGGTGCAGCGCGGTGACCAGCCCGTAGTCGTCGAGCCGCGAGACGTCGGTGTGCCGCACGGCGTACGCCCACAGGGCGAGCGCGACGAACAGCGGAACGCCGGGCCAGGCCACCGCGCGCCGCCCGGACCAGGCGGGGGGCAGGTCGGACAGATCCGTCACGGGCTCATGGGCGGGGCTCGACGACTCCGAGGAGGAGGGGCTGGAGGACTGGCTGGAGGTCTCGGGGCTGCTGCCGGGGGTGTTCGCGCCGTCCCGTGCCGGTGTGGGTTCTGGCGTGGATCTCTCCCTCGGAGTTACTGGCGGACGCACGGTGGTTCCCCCCTGGCGGTTCGGCTCTGTTCGGCTCTGGAGCTTGATCAGGCGCTGGGTCGGCCGTTCGGACTTCTGCGGGGCCCTGGCCCCATGGCCGACGCGGCACGGCGGCAGAGCGGCAGGAGCAGGACGAGTACGACAAGTACGGCGAGCAGGGGCGGCGCGACCGGTGCGAGCGCCTCACGCCACACCCAGCCGCCGACCGCGACGAGATACAGAACCCCCCAGCGCCCCGGCCACGTCAGCCGCCCGCCCGCGCTCGCGAGCAGCAGCCACAGCGGTACGAGACACAGCAGCTGGCAGACCGGCGGCGCCCAGCGGAGCAGCGGCTCGGGCCCGTCGAGCCCGACCGCGTCCGCGAGGAAGCCGGCCGTCTTCACATACAACGCCCCGTCCGCCGGCCGCGGTTCCCGCCCGAGGGCGACCGGTGCGGCGTACAGGGCGAGCAGGGCGGCGTAGAGCGCCGTGCCGGGCAGCCACGGGTCGCGCCTGGTGCACAGCGTGACGGCGGCGACGAACACCACGAGCAGCAGACCTCCCGCGGTGAGCGACGGCAGCGGCAGGCCCTCCAGCAGCTGACGTCCCGTCAGTGCCGCTTCGGTGGCGCCGTCGAGCCAGGGCAGGTCGCGCAACGGCGCCCAGAAGAAGACGGTGGCAACACCGAGCAGGCTCCAGAGGGCGCCTCTCAGCCGCCGCTCCTGCGGATCCTGGTCCGGTTCCGCCGGTTTTGCGACCTCGTGGCGCGGTGGCTCACCGGCCGGCCCTTCCGGCCGCACGATCAGCGCCAGCGTGTCCGCCTGGAGCGCCTCACGTTCGTATCCTGGGCGCCCTATGAAGAGCGTGACCGTGTCCTCGTCGCCGTCCTTGGGCTGGTACGCCGCCCGGCGGGCCCAGGTCGTGCCGTACCCGGCGGTGGCGTTCAGCTTCGCCCAGCGGGTGCCGTAGGAGGGGTCGGCGGGCGTACGGGCCGCGGGCGCGCTGTCGTTGTGCCGCAGTGCCGCTCGCAGCCCGGCCGTGGAGACGACCGCGATCAGCGTCATGCTCAGCAGCACCGCCCAGCCGGCGCCCGCGATCCCGGCCGGGGTGAACAGCACGGCCGCGCTGCCGAGCACCAGGGCGCACATGGCGCCTTGGAGCGCGGCGAGCACCCCTGTACGCCCCTGCACGCGCAGTACGCCGATGTACAGCTCCACCACCACCCGGGGCAGCGCGCCGAGGGCGAGCAGCCGCAGCACGGTCGAGCCGTGCTCGGCGTAGTCCGGGCTGAAGGGCGTGAGGATGTACGGGGCGAAGAGGACCAGCACGGCCACGACCGGGACCAGCAGCAGCGTCATGCGCCGCAGCGCGCCCCGGACGCCGTCGGCGAGCTGTCGGGGGTCGTGGGAGGCGTGCGCGGTGAGGGACGAGGCCATGTTGATGGCCATGAACTCCATCGTGCCGCCGACGGTGTACGCCACGTAGAAGTAGCCGTTCTCGGCGGCGCTGAAGCGGACCGCGACCATCACCGGCAGCAGGTTGATCATCGCCAGGCTGAACAGCGCGCCCAGCGAGTCCCCGGCCAGGAAGCGGCCCATGTCGCGGAGTTTCGGGGGCTCTTTGTCGCGGTCGAGTTCGGCCTGGCGCGGGATGAGCCGGCGGAAGATCAGCCAGCCCAGCGGCAGCGTGGAGAAGGCGATCGCCACCGCCCAGGAGACGAAGATGCCGAGGACGGGCAGCGCGCCGGCGAAGACGGCCAGCAGGGCGAGTTTCCCGACCGAGAACACCGCGTTCCCGGCCGGCACCCACTCCGCCTTGCGCAGGCCGGTGAGCACTCCGTCCTGGAGCGTGAGCAGCGCCCAGGCCACGCACGCCGCGACGAACACCGCTCCCGCCATGGGCGTGCCCAGTGGGGCGTACGACGCTCCCCACGCGTCGAGCGTGAGCAGGAAGACGGCGGCGGCGAGCGCCACGACCAGCGAACTGGCCGCGTACGTGCCCCACACCAGGCGTCCGGTCTCGCGACCCGCGCGCGGGACGAACCGGACGACGGCGCCGATCATCGTCGTCGCCGTGATGCTGGCGAGCAGCCGCATCGCGGCGATGGCGGCGGAGCCCTGGCCGACGGCCTCCTCGGAGTAGTAACGGGCGGCCACCAGCCAGAACCCCAGGCCCAGTACGGCGGACACGCCGGTGCTGAGCATGAGGAAGTAGGCGTTCTTGAACAGTGAGTCGTGCGTGTGCTCGTCGACGGCAGTTTTCGGTCCGCCGCCGTCGGCGCGCGCGGTGGCGGGCTCGTGCACCTGGATCTCAGCCACGGGACTGACCCAGCCCTCCCGGCGCCGGCCCGCCGCGGGGCGGTTCTCCCGGTGCCTCGGCCGGCCGTGCCCCGGACCGCTCCAGCACCTCGACGACCGTCCGGGCCCGCAGCGGGTCAACGGGCAGTGCGTGCCGCGCGAACCAGCGGGCCGCCTCGGGGGCCGGTGAGAGGTCGGTGAACTGCTCCCCGGCGTAGTCGTCCAGGGGCGGGTCGTAGAGGTAGCCGACGACGATGCCCTGCCGCGCCAGCGCAGCGATCGCCGCGTCCCGGTCCGCCACGAACAGCGGGACGCGGAACAACGGCTGGGTGCCGTGCGCGTCACGCCGCTTGGCCCAGGGCGTGGACAGCAGCAGCTCCGTGCCCGCCCGGCAGGCCTCCAGCACCTCGTCCAGCCGGTCGAGCTTGCGCCCGACGCGCCGCAGCCGCAGCCGGCCGGACTCCTGGCGGTAGTCGTGCATGTCGACGCGTACCCACGGGTGGTGGGCGTCGAGCCCGGGCGCCCGGTGGGCGGCCCGCGCGAGTTCGTCCGGGCGCAGCGGCATCCGGATCTCCTCGCGGTCCGCCAGCCCCAGCAGCCGGATCGCGGCCCAGGCGGCGCGCCGCAGCCGCAGCCCGCGCACCGCAGCCTCCGCGTACGGCCGGACCAGGTAGGCGAGTTCGGCGCTCGTCCGGCGCGGCGCGAGCAGTCCCGCGCAGGTCTTCTCCACCGCCTCCCGTAACCCCGGATCGGCGAGCGAGAGCACGCCTCCGGCCTTCGCCCCGACGTGCTTGGACAGGCTGAAAGCGGAGGCCTCGCCCCACGCCCCGACCGGCCGGTCCCCCACCCGGCTGCCGATGGCGTGCGCCGCGTCCTCGAACAGCGGGATCCCCAGGGCGTCGCACTTCTGCCTGAGGCCCGGTGCCGGGTCCGGGTTCCCGTACAGGTTCGTCGTGAGCACGGCCGACACCGATCTCCACGTCTCGTCCGGCACGGCATCGATGTCGATGGACGCGTCGAGCGGGTTCAACGGCGCCTGCACCGGGCGAAGTCCGGCCGCGAGCACGACGAAGAAGATGACGTCGTCGTTGACCGGCGACATCAGCACCCGCCCGCCGGGCGGGCACCAGTGGCGCAGTGCCACGTACAGCCCGAAACGGCACGACGGTACGTACACGCATTCCCGGCCGAGCCGCACGCGCATGGTCTCTTCCAGCCGCTTCGGCTGCACGCCATGCCGCACCGAGCCCGGACCGGCCTCCCCAATGGCCATCCGCCCCCCTGGTGTGCCATCGGAACGCCCCCTCCCCGAGGCCTTCCGGCACCCGCCCAGAGTCGCCCCGTTCGCACCGCTCCGTCAAGATTGCGTCGCGTCCTGTGGATAACTTCCGGCACGCACGAATGTGACGTACCGTCCGCAGCGCCGGAGTCGCCCCGTCCGGCCCCACCCGGGCCCACCTGCCCCGTTCGCCCGTGTTCGCCTCCTCGGACACTGCCCAGGACCGGTCTGCCACCCGTAACGTGTGGCACGACCACGAACACGTGGCGACGACACGGCACACCCGAAAGCGAGGCAGCACCCGATGCCCCCCTTCGATGTCCCCGAGGGCGACCCCTTCGGCCCGCACAACCTGCCGTACGGCGTGTTCTCCCTCCCCGGCTCCTCCCACCGGACCGTGGGCGTCCGGCTCGGCGACCACGTGCTGGACGCCGGCGCGGCGGCCCACGCGCTCGGCTCCCCGTACGCCTCCCTGCTCGCCCGGCCGACCCTCAACCCGCTGCTGGCCGCGGGCCGCACGGCCTGGTCGGACGTCCGCCGGGCGCTGACGGCGTGGGTGACCGTGCCGTCCCACCGCGAGACCGTCGCACCGATGTTCCACCCCCTGTCCTCGGTGACCCTGCACCTCCCCTTCGAGGTCGCGGACTACGTCGACTTCTACGCGTCCGAGAACCACGCCCGGAACGTCGGCCGGATCTTCCGCCCCGACGCCGAGGACTCCCTGACCCCCAACTGGAAGCACCTGCCGATCGGCTACCACGGCCGCTCCGGCACGGTCGTCGTCTCGGGCACGGACGTCGTACGCCCCGCCGGCCAGCGCAAGGCGCCCGCGGACCCGGCTCCCGTCTTCGGCCCGTCCGTGCGCCTGGACATCGAGGCGGAGGTCGGCTTCGTGGTCGGCGTGCCGTCCCGGATGGGCGGGCCGGTGTCCCTCGACGGCTTCCGCGAGCACGTCTTCGGCCTCTGCCTCCTCAACGACTGGTCCGCGCGCGACATCCAGGCCTGGGAGTACGTCCCGCTCGGCCCGTTCCTCGGCAAGTCCTTCGCCACGTCGGTGTCGGCGTGGATCACCCCGCTGGACGCCCTGGAGGACGCCCGGGTGACCCCGCCGGCCCGGACGCACGAGCTGCTGCCCTATCTGGACGACAGCGACGAGGAACCCGGCGGCTACGACCTGCGGATCACCGTCGCCGTGAACGGCCACGTCGTCTCCGAGCCGCCCTTCTCCACCATGTACTGGACGGCCGCCCAGCAGCTCGCCCACATGACCGTCAACGGCGCCTCCCTGCGCACCGGCGACCTGTACGGCTCGGGCACGGTCAGCGGCCCGGCGGACCGCGAGCGCGGCTCCCTCCTCGAACTGACCTGGAACGGCCGCGATCCGCTCGAACTCCCCGACGGCAAGCGGACGTTCCTGGAGGACGGCGACGTGGTGACGCTGTCGGCCTGGGCCCCGGGACCGGACGGTGTGCGGGTGGGGCTGGGCGAGGTGACGGGGCGGGTGGTGCCGGCCTGACGGCGCTCCACGGCTCAGATCTGGCCGACAGTCGCCTCTCCCCGTTCCTCTGATGCCGATCGACCCCTGACTCACACCGCCCGGCACCGTCATACTGGGCTCGGGCGGTGTGCCCGCACGCGCACACGGCACGTTCGGCGCACTCGTCGGTGTGTACGTCAACCACGTCACGGGTGCGCACAGCAGCCGCCCTCCCCCGCACGACCTGTAGCCGCCCTTCTTCCGACCAGGAACCGGAGCCCGTGGCAATGACCGTCTGCCTGCTCCTGCTGAGCGTTGTCGCCGTGACGGCCGCCGTACCCGTTCCCCGTGCGCTGACCCGGGCCGACTGGCCCGAGCGGGAACCGGTGGTCGGGCTGTGGGTGTGGCAGTGCCTGGTCGCCACCGTCCTGCTGTGCTGTGTGACGGCACTCGCCCTGGGCGCCGCCGCGGTGTTCGGCACGGTCCGCGCCCAGCTCTTCGCCCCGGCTCCGCCCGCGGTGACGGCGGCGTACGACCTGTCGACCGCCCCGCCGTGGGCCGCCGCCCTCACCCTGCTGCTGGCCTGCGGTGCCGCCTGGACGACCGCGATGCTGGCGCGGGAACTCGTCGAGGCGCGCCGGCGCCGCGCGCAGGCCCGCGCCCACCTCCGCGAACGCGCCCCCGACCTGCCCGCCGGACTGCCCGCCGCCCGCGGCCCCCTCCTGGTCCTGGAGGACGAATACCCCGACGCCTGGTGGATGCCCGGCAACCCGCCCCAGCTGATCGTCACCACGGGCGCCCTGCACCGCCTCACGGGCCACCAGCTCGACGCCGTCCTCACCCACGAGCGCGGCCACGCCCGCGCCCGCCACGACTGGCTGCTGCATCTGTCCACGGCCCTGGCCACGGGCTTTCCCCGCATCCCGCTGTTCGCCCACTTCTGCGACCAGACGCACCGCCTGGTGGAACTGGCCGCCGACGACACGGCCTCCCGCCGCTGCGGCCACCTGACCACGGCCCTGGCGCTGATCGAGCTCAACCAGCACCGCGGCGTCCTGTCCTGCGCCTCCAGCCACCGCCTGCTGGGCGAGCGGGTCGACCGGCTCCTGGAGCCGCCGCCCCGGCTGGGCCGCCGGCACCGGGCCCTGACGACGACCACGGCCGCGCTGGTACCGCTGCTGCCCCTGCTGATCGTGTTCGCGCCGGGTCTGACTGCCCTGTCGTAGCCGTACCGGAGCGGCGGCCGGTGGCGGATCCTTTGGCCTGCACGCCGAAAGTCCAGCTCAGCAGCCCACCCGGTCACCCTCCCGATGGCGCAACATTCCCGCAACACCACTTTTCCTATCGGATAGGTATGGTCCGAGCCATGCCCAGCGACCGCATCCGAGACCACGCCGGCCAGGGAGCCGCGACCACCGTCGCCGCCCACCGCGCGCGGCGCCGGCTGCGCGCCGACCGGGCCCGGCAACTGGCCGACCTGCTCCGCCGGCAACTGCTCACGGGCGCCTTCCCCGACGGCACGCTCCCCCACGAGTCGGCCCTCGCCACCGAGTACGGCACCAGCCGCAACACCGTCCGCGAGGCGCTCGACCTGCTGCGGGCCGAGGGCCTCGTGGCACGCCAGCCCGGCGTCGGCACCGTGGTCGTGGCCCACAAGTACCCCCACGGCCTCGACCGCCTGATGGGCCTCGCGGAAACCCTCCGCGAACACGGCCGGGTCACCAACGAGGTCCGCACCATGGGCCCCGCCCCGGCGCCCGCGCCCGTCGCCGGACGGCTCCAGCTCGCGCCCGGCACCGACGTCCTCTACATCGAACGCCTGCGCCGCCTCAACGGTCTCCCCCTGTCTCTCGACCTCACCTACATCCCTCTCGACATCGGCACCGAACTGCTCGGCGCCGACCTGGAGAACACCGACGTCTTCCGCCTCCTGGAAGCCGTCACCGGCCGGCGCCTCGGCCACGCCGAGATCACCCTGGAAGCGGTCAGCGCGGACACCCACTCGGCCGCCGTCCTCGAGGCCCCGCGCGGCGCCGCCGTCCTCATGCTGGAACGCCTCACCCACCTCGCGGACGGCCGCCCGGTCGACCTGGAGTTCATCCGCTTCCGCGGCGACCGCATCACCATGAGCGGCCTGCTGCACCGCTCCCAGTAGCCCACCCGCTCGCGCACTCTCCTGGAGACATCCATGCCCTTGGCGCCCCAGCGGGCCGACGTGCCCGTGACCATCGACGAGTCGAAGTGCATCGACGGCTGCACGCTCTGCGTGGACATGTGCCCGCTGGACTCCCTCGCCATCGACGAGCGCAACGGCAAGGCCTACATGCATGTCGACGAGTGCTGGTACTGCGGCCCGTGCGCGGCCCGCTGCCCCACCGGAGCCGTCACGGTCAACATGCCCTATCTGCTCCGGTGAGAGGCCCGAACCACCATGTCCCGAACGATCACGACACGCACAGCAGTCGCGATATCCGCCGTCGTCCTCCTGCTCCCTCTCAGCGCCTGCGGCGGTGATGCCGAGGCGGGCAGCGGCTCCACCGTCACCGTCACCGTCGGCTACCAGTCCAGGACGATCAACACCGTCACGGCGGGCACCCTCCTGCGCTCCCTCGGCTCCTTCGAGAAGCAGCTGAACGCCCTGCACGACGGCGTGCACTACAAGGTGGACTGGCAGGACTACGCCACCGGCGCCCCCATCACCGCCCAGATGACCGCGGGGAAGATCGACATCGGCTCGATGGGCGACTTCCCGCTGCTCATCAACGCGGCCCGCGGCAAGCAGCTGAACAGCCCGACCCGTCTGGTGTCGGTCACCGGCTACAACCTGCGCGGCGGCCTCAACACGATCGTCACCGCGCCCGGTTCGAAGCTGGCCTCGCTGAAGGACGTGAAGGGCAAGAAGGTCTCCACGAGCGTCGGATCGGCCGCCGACGGCACCCTCGTCCGGGCTCTCCAGCGCGCCGGCATCGACCCGGACAGCGGCATCGAGAAGCTCAACCAGCAGCCCTCCGTCGGCGCCTCCGCCCTCACGGCGGGCAGCACGGACGCGCTGTCGCAGTTCGTCGCCTGGCCGGGCCTGCTCGCCTACCAGGGCAAGGCGAAGGCGATCTACGACGGCGCCCGGCTGAACCTGCCCACCTTCCACGGCGTCACCGCCCGCGAGGACTTCGCGAAACAGCGGCCGGCCGTGCTGGAGGCGTTCCTGAAGGCCCAGGCGGAGGCGACCGACTACCTGAACGACCACCCGGTGGACGCCGCCGAGAAGGTCGCGAAGGCGACGGGTCTGCCCGCCGAGGTCGTCTACCTCTACAACGGCGCTCACGGCATCGCCACCTTCGACCCGGCGATCAAGCCCCAGCTCGTCTCCGCACTGAAGCAGGACGTCTCGGTCCTCAAGTCGGCGAAACTCACCGGCGACGTGGACGTCGACTCCTTCGTCGACGACCAGTACGTGAAGAAGGCCCTCGGACCGAAGGCGTACGCCGAGCGTCTCGCCACGAAGCCCGCACCGGCCGCGAGCGAGGCCTGGCCCAGGGGCGCCTCGAAGACCGTCACCTTCAACTCCCCCTCTCAGCTGCTGCATTACGTGGCCGGGCACGGCGACGCCCTCCGCGCCGCCTACGTCCCCGACACCACCACCGGCACCCTCTGGTTCGCCGACAAGGCCGTGTGGGTGGCCGACGGTGACAAACTGCTGCCCTTCGTCGCGCCCGACACCGCGCAGGCGTACGTCGCCGGGCACGGCGGGGCGCGTGTCGTCCCGTACGCCGACGCTCTGGAGCGGGCCTCGTGACGCGCTATGTGCTCCGGGTGGTCTCGCTGGCCGCCGCTCTCGGCCTCTGGCAGGCGCTGACCAGCCTGCATGTCGACCTGTGGCTGCGCTTCTCGCAGTTCCCGACGGTCACCGAGGTGGCCCGGGCCTTCGCCGCCCGGCTGTCCGGGCCGGACTACTGGACGGACCTCACCGACAGCCTCACCCGGATCCTCACCGGCTTCCTGCTGGCCGCCGTCCTGGGCGTGGCCACGGGCGTGCTCGTGGCCCGCTCGCGGCTCGCCGAGGACCTGCTCGGGCCGCTGCTGGAAGTGGTCCGTCCGATCCCGGCCATCGCGCTCGTCCCCGTCGCGATCCTGCTCTTCCCCTCCAACGAACAGGGCATCGTCTTCATCACCTGCACCGCCGCCTTCTTCCCGGTCCTGGTCTCCACCCGGCACGCGGTGCGCGCCCTGACCCCCACGTGGGAGGAGGCGGTGCGCACCATGGGCGGGGGCCGGTGGCGGATCCTCGGCTCGGTCGTCCTGCCGGGCGCGCTGCCCGGCGTGTTCGGCGGCCTGTCCGTCGGCATCGGCGTCTCGTGGATCTGTGTGATCTCCGCCGAGATGATCTCCGGCCAGTACGGCGTCGGCTACCGCACCTGGCAGGACTACACCGTCGTCGACTACCCGGGCGTGTTCGTCGGCATGGTCACCATCGGCGTGCTCGGCTGGGTCACCTCCACGGCCGTGGAACTGCTGGGCCGCCGCCTCACCCGCTGGCTTCCCCGCACCGCGTACGTCCCCGGTGCCCGGCCTCCCAGGCCCGCCCGGTCCGTGAAACCCGCGCCGCCCGCCCCCGCCGCCGTACCCGGCGGGCCCGCGTCCGAGGAGGTACGCGATGAGCACCTCGTCTGAGACCGTCCTGAGCACCTCGTCCGAGGCCGTCGCCGCCGGCGCGCCGGTCCGCGGCACCCGGCTCACCCTGACCGGCGCCTCCCTCGGCCGACCCGGCGCGCCCGCCCTGGACGGCGTCGACCTGGACATCGCGCCCGGCGAGATCCTCACCGTCGTCGGCCCCTCCGGCTGCGGCAAGTCGACCCTCCTGCGCACCCTGGCCGGCCTGCTGCCGCCGCTCGACGGGGGGATCACCCAGGACGGGCACCCGCTGACCGGTCCCTCGGCCGGCCGCGCCCTGGTCTTCCAGGAGGACGCCCTGCTCCCCTGGCGCACCCTGCGCGCCAACGTCGAACTCCCCCTCGCCATCCGAGGCCTGCCCCGAGCCGAACGCCGGGAACAGGCCGACGCCTGGCTGGAGCGGGTCGGACTGGGCACGCAGGCGCGGCAGTTGCCGCACCGGGTCTCCGGCGGCCAGCGCCAGCGGGTCCAGCTGGCCCGCGCCCTCGCCGCGCGCCCCCGCGCCGTCCTGATGGACGAGCCGTTCGGCGCCCTCGACGCCCAGACCCGCGCGGGCATGCAGGACCTGCTGGTCGAGGTGCTGCACGGCACCGGCGCGACCGTCGTCTTCGTCACCCACGACGTGGACGAGGCGCTCTTCCTCGGCGACCGCGTGGCCCTGCTCGGCGCGGGCGGCCTCGTCGCCGTACGGGACGTGCCCCGGCCGCGTGACCGCGGCGCGCACGACGACCCGGCGCGCCTGGCCCTGCGGCGCGACGTCCTCAGCTCGCTCGGTACGACCTCGCCCGGTACGTGAAAGGCACCCCGGTGACCACCTCCGTGAACCCCCCTGCGGACGCTCCCCTGGCCGTCCCGTCCCTCGCCGACGCCGAGGAACTGACCTGCGACGTCCTCGTCATCGGCGGCGGCACCGCCGGCACCATGGCGGCCCTGACCGCCGCCGAGCACGGCGCGAACGTACTCCTCCTGGAGAAGGCCCACGTCCGCCACTCCGGCGCGCTCGCCATGGGCATGGACGGCGTGAACAACGCTGTCATCCCGGGCCGCGCCGAACCCGACGACTACGTCGCCGAGATCACCCGCGCCAACGACGGCATCGTCGACCAGTCCACCGTCCGCCAGACCGCCACCCGCGGCTTCGCCATGGTGCAGCGGCTGGAGTCGTACGGCGTGAAGTTCGAGAAGGACGAGCACGGCGACTACGCGGTCCGCCAGGTCCACCGCTCCGGCTCCTACGTCCTGCCGATGCCGGAGGGCAAGGACGTCAAGAAGGTCCTCTACCGGCAGCTGCGGCGGCGCGAGATGCGGGAGAGGATCCGCATCGAGAACCGGGTGATGCCGGTGCGCGTGCTCACGGCCGGGGGCCGGGCCGTGGGGGCGGCCGGCTTCAACACCCGTACGGGGCGGTTCGTCCAGGTCCGCGCCGGTGCGGTGATCCTCGCGACCGGCGCCTGCGGCCGCCTCGGCCTGCCCGCCTCCGGCTACCTCTACGGCACCTACGAGAACCCCACCAACGCGGGCGACGGCTACGCCATGGCCTACCACGCGGGCGCCGAGCTCACCGGCATCGAGTGCTTCCAGATCAACCCGCTGATCAAGGACTACAACGGCCCCGCCTGCGCCTACGTCGCCAACCCCTTCGGCGGCTACCAGGTCAACCGGCACGGCGAACGCTTCGTCGACTCCGACTACTGGTCCGGCCAGATGATGGCCGAGTTCGCGGCGGAGGTGGCGTCCGACCGGGGCCCGGTCTACCTGAAGCTGAGCCATCTCCCCGAGGAGTCCGTCTCGGCCCTGGAGACGATCCTCCACTCGACCGAACGCCCGACCCGCGGCACCTTCCACTCCGGCCGCGGCCACGACTACCGCACCCACGACGTCGAGATGCACATCTCGGAGATCGGTCTGTGCGGCGGCCACTCCGCTTCCGGCGTCCGCGTGGACGACCACGCCCGCACGACCGTCCCGCGCCTGTACGCGGCCGGCGACCTGGCCTGCGTCCCGCACAACTACATGATCGGCGCGTTCGTCTTCGGTGACCTGGCCGGCGCGGACGCCTCCCAGTACTCGGCGTACGAAGGGGAGTTGCCCGTTGAGCAGCTCCGGGAGGCGCACGAGCTGATCTACCGCCCGCTGCGCAATCCCGACGGCCCGCCGCAGCCCCAGGTCGAGTACAAGCTGCGCCGCTTCGTGAACGACTACGTGGCCCCGCCGAAGTCCGGTGCCCGGCTGTCGCTGGCCCTGGAGGCCTTCGAGCGGATGCGCGCCGACATCGCGGCGATGGGCGCCCGCACGGCGCACGAGCTGATGCGCTGCGCGGAGGTCACCTTCATCCGCGACTGCGCGGAGATGGCCGCGCGGTCCTCCCTGGCCCGCACGGAGTCCCGCTGGGGCCTCTACCACGAGCGCCTCGACCATCCCGCTCGGGACGACGCGTCCTGGTTCCACCATCTCGATCTGCACAAGTCCCCCTCTGGTGCGATGGAGTTCACGGCCCGTCCCGTGGCTCCCTATCTCGTTCCGGTCGACGGCTTCACGCCCGTCGGCGGCTCGTCCCGTTCCCTCGGCGAGGTCCACGCCGAGGACGTGGCGACGGCGGGGTCGCGGGACGTGGCGCCGGTGGCGGCCCGGGTGGGGGCTGACGGCACCGAGCAGGAACGGACTCCGAGTGAGCGGCACGCGCCCTCCGCTCCCGCCCTGGAACAGTCCTCCCCTCCGGCCCCGGAACAGTCCTCCGCCCGTCTCCTCGAACTCGTCGCGCTCGCCGATGAGGAGCCCGAACTCGCCGCCCTTCAGCCCTACCTGACCGACCCCGTGCCCGCGGTCCGGCGCGAGGCGGTCACCGTGCTCACCGAGACGCTGCCGCCGGGAACCGGCCCCGCCCTCGCCGCCGCCCTGCGCGACACCGCCGCCGAGGTCCGTGCCACCGCGGCCGCGTCACTGCGCGAGCTCGTCGAAACGCTCCCGCCCGAGCCCGACCTGCGCGACGGTCTCGCCGCCGCCCTGGCCGAGCCCGACCCGGTGGTCCGCGCCGCCGCGCTGGACGTCCTGCGCGCCCTGCGCCTCGGCGACACCGACCTGTTCGCGGACGCCCTGGCAGACTCCGACATCGCGGTCCGCATCGAGGCCGTGCGCGCGCTGGTGTCGGTCGACGCCGCCGGCGAACTGGCCCAGGCGGCTGTCGCCGACCCGTCCCGCGAGGTCCGGGTGGCGATCGCCAAGGGGCTGGCCACCGTGGGTGCGGAGCGGCTGGCGGGTGACCTCCCGTCGACCGCCGACCCGGCCGCCGACGTCATCGCCGCGGCCCTCACCGGCCTCCTCGACGACCCCGACGCCCTGGTCCGCGCAGCGGCCTACGGCGCGCTGGGTGCCACCGGCTGCCCGGCACGCCTGACCGTGCGTGCCGTGGCGGCCCTGTCCGAGCAGGCCTGGCAGGTGCGGGCCGGAGCCGCCACGGCCCTGTCCGTCGCCGACCCCGAGGTGGCCGTCCCCGCCCTCGCGAAGTCCCTCGCCGACGCCAACGCCGACGTCCGCAAGGCCGCCGTCCTGGCCCTGACCCGACACCGCACGACCGAGGAGGCCCACGCGGCCCTCGCCACGGCTACGACGGACTCCGACGCGGACGTCAGGGCTTACGCGGCACGAGCTCTGTGAGGGTGAGGTCGGGGCGTGGATGTACCCGGTCTGGACGCGCCCGTCCGAGGACGCCGACAAATGTCGTAGCCGTAGATCAGCGCCACATGTCCCCCTGTCCCGGATCGCACCGCACCCTCCCACGACCCGCCCCTTGGCCCTGCCGATGCCCCACCCCTGCCGGAGTGCGGCCCTATGTCCAGTCGGGCTCCGGCTCCCCGTCCAGCTCCGGCCACTCGTCCAGCCCGCCCGCGTCCTGGCCGGATGCCTGCGCCACGGTCGAGTCGGCCACCGCAGCCGAGCCGGCCGCCGGAGCCGAGCCCTGCGGCCCGTCCAGCGACGCGAGCACCTCCAGCACGCCCTCGCCGTACGTCGCGAGCTTCTTCTCCCCCACCCCGCTGATACCGCCGAGCTCGGCCACCGAGCTCGGCCACACCGTGGCGATCTCCCGCAGCGTCGCGTCGTGGAAGATGACGTACGCCGGGACGCCCTGCTCTCGGGCCTGCTCGGCCCGCCAGGCGCGCAGCGCCTCGAAGGCCGGCAGCAGTTCCTCGGGCAGCTCGGCGGCAGCCGTCTTGCCCTTGCGCTCGCCCCGCCCCGAGCCGGAGGACGACGACGAGCCCGACCGGGAGGTCACCGGCTTCTTCGGCTCCTTCCGCAGCGGCACCTCACGCTCCCGCCGCAGCACCGCCCCGCTCGCCTCGGTCAGCACCAGCGTGCCGTACTCGCCCTCCACCGCGAGGAGCCCCTGGGCCAGCAACTGCCGGATGACGCCCCGCCATTCGCCCTCGGTCAGATCGTCGCCGATGCCGAACACCGACAGCTGGTCGTGGTCGAACTGGATCACCTTGCCGGTCCGCTTGCCCAGCAGAATGTCGACGATCTGCACCGCGCCGAACTTCTGCCCGCGCTCCCGCTGGAGCCGCACCACCGTCGACAGCACCTTCTGCGCCGCGATCGTGCCGTCCCAGGTCTCCGGCGGGGTCAGGCAGGTGTCGCAGTTGCCGCAGCCCGCCGGGTCGGGCTCTTGGCCGAAGTAGGCGAGGAGCTGGCCCCGGCGGCACTGGGCCGTCTCGCACAGCGCCAGCATCGAGTCCAGGTGGGCCTGGGCCCGTCGCCGGAACGCCTCGTCGCCCTCGCCCGACTGGATCAGCTTGCGCTGCTGTATGACGTCGTTCAGCCCGTACGCCATCCAGGCCGTCGACGGCAGCCCGTCACGCCCCGCCCGGCCCGTCTCCTGGTAGTAGCCCTCGACCGACTTGGGCAGGTCGAGGTGGGCGACGAAACGTACGTCCGGCTTGTCGATGCCCATCCCGAAGGCGATGGTCGCCACCACGACCAGGCCGTCCTCCCGCAGGAAGCGGGACTGGTGGGCCGCGCGCGTGCCCGCGTCCAGGCCCGCGTGGTACGGCACGGCCTCGATGCCGTTGCGGCTGAGGAACTCGGCGGTCCTCTCGACCGAGTTGCGCGACAGGCAGTAGACGATGCCCGCGTCGCCCGCGTGCTCCTCGCGCAGGAAGCTCAGGAGCTGTTTCTTCGGGTCGGCCTTGGGCACGATCCGGTACTGGATGTTGGGCCGGTCGAAGCTCGCCACGAAGTGCCGGGCCGCCGGCATGTTCAGCCGCTGGGTGATCTCCTGGTGCGTCGCACGCGTGGCCGTCGCCGTCAGCGCGATCCGCGGTACGTCCGGCCAGCGCTCGCCGAGCAGCGACAGCGCGAGGTAGTCCGGCCGGAAGTCGTGGCCCCACTGGGAGACACAGTGCGCCTCGTCGATGGCGAAGACGGAGATCTTCCCGCGTGAGAGCAGATCGAGCGTGTTCTCCAGCCGCAGCCGCTCCGGCGCCAGGTACAGCAGGTCCAGCTCGCCGGCGAGGAACTCGGCCTCGACCATCCGCCGCTCGTCGAAGTCCTGCGTGGAGTTCATGAACCCGGCCCGCACGCCCAGGGCACGCAGCGCGTCCACCTGGTCCTGCATGAGGGCGATGAGCGGGGAGACGACCACGCCCGTACCGGGCCTGATCAGGGACGGGATCTGGTAGCACAGCGACTTGCCGCCACCGGTCGGCATGAGCACGACGGCGTCGCCGCCCGCCACGACATGGTCGATGACGGCTTCCTGCTCGCCGCGGAAGGCCCCGTACCCGAAGACCCGGTGCAGGGCGGCCAGCGCCTCGCTCGCGTCAGCCCCGAGGGGCCCGGCGGGGCCGCTGCCCGCACCGATCCCGGCCCCGGTCACCGCGTCCAGTTCCGTCATCACACCCGTCCCGCCCGTAGCACCCATCATTGCGTCCCCCGTGCGTCGCGCCTCGACCACAGCGTCCACCATAGGCGCCCGCACCGACAGCCCCGGAGTTATCCACAGGCCGCCCCGAACGCCTGCGTCAAGGACACGACAGTCGTTCACACGTTCGCGGGAGACCTGCCCGTTTCCGGCGGATAGTCTGAATGCACCGGCGAGACTCCGTCCCATGGGAGCACTGATGAGCGTCGCACCGAAGGCGTCCAAGCCCACCTGGCCGACCCCGCCGGAAGGCGGCTGGACCGCCGACGACCTGGACCGCCTCCCGAATCTTCCTCCGCACACGGAGCTGATCGACGGAAGCCTCGTCTTCGTGAGTCCGCAGACTCTTTTCCACTCACGCGTGTCGACTTCTTCAATTGGCAGCTCCAGTCTCTGGCACCCTCGGAATTCGAGGTGATTCGCGAATTCACCATCGACATCGATCGCCAGAACCGGCCTGAGCCAGATGTGATCGTGGTGCGCGGCGATGTTGTGGAGGACCCGGAACAGACCCGCTACCCAGCGGAGTCCGTCCTGCTCGCCATCGAGGTCGTCTCGGCGGGCTCCGTCTCCCGGGACCGCGAGACCAAGCCGCTGAAGTACGCCCGGGCCGGTATCCCCCACTACTGGCGTGTGGAGAACGAGAAGGGCCTCGCCGCGGTGCACGCCTTCGAGCTGGAGCCCACCACCGGCGCGTACACCAGCACCGGGATCTTCCGTGAGCGGATGAAGGTCAGCGTCCCGTTCCCCGTGGATCTCGATCTCACCGCCACCAAACCGCGCCGCAAGAGCGGCGAGTAACCGCCACGACGCACAGGACAGCGGCCCGGCACCCCCTGAAGGGGACCGGGCCGCTGTCTCGCGCCAAGCGGAGCGTCAGCGCACGAACACGCCCGCCTGCCCCGCCAGATCCAGGAAGTACTGCGGCGCCACACCGAGCACCAGCGTGACCGCCACGCCGACCCCGATCGCCGTCATCGTCAGCGGCGACGGCACGGCCACCGTCGGGCCCTCCGGCCGCGGCTCGCTGAAGAACATCAGCACGATGACGCGGATGTAGAAGAACGCCGCGATCGCCGACGAGATCACACCGATCACGACGAGCGGGGCGGCCCCGCCCTCCGCCGCCGCCTTGAACACGGCGAACTTCCCGGCGAAGCCGGAGGTCAGCGGAATGCCCGCGAAGGCCAGCAGGAACACCGCGAACACCGCCGCCACCAGCGGCGAACGCCGGCCGAGCCCCGCCCACTTGGACAGGTGCGTCGCCTCGCCGCCCGCGTCGCGCACGAGCGTGACCACCGCGAAGGCACCGATCGTCACGAACGAGTACGCCGCCAGGTAGAACAGCACGGACGACACACCGTCCGGCGTGGTCGCGATGACACCCGCGAGGATGAACCCGGCGTGCGCGATCGACGAGTACGCCAGCAGCCGCTTGATGTCGGTCTGCGTGATCGCGACGATGGCACCGCCCAGCATGGTGACGATCGCCACGGCCCACATCACCGGCCGCCAGTCCCAGCGCAGGCCCGGCAGGACAACGTACAGCAACCGCAGCAGCGCTCCGAACGCCGCCACCTTCGTCGCCGCCGCCATGAAACCGGTCACCGGCGTGGGCGCGCCCTGGTACACGTCCGGCGTCCACATGTGGAACGGCACCGCGCCCACCTTGAACAGCAGGCCCATCACCACCAGCGCGGCACCGATCAGCAGCAGCGCGTCATTACCCATGGTGTCGGCGAGCGCCGGGTTGACGTCCGCGATCGTACCGTCGACGACCTGCGAGATCGTCGCGTACGACATCGAGCCCGCGTAGCCGTACAGCAGCGCGATGCCGAACAGGGTGAACGCGGAGGCGAAGGCGCCGAGCAGGAAGTACTTGACCGCGGCCTCCTGCGACATCAGCCGCTTGCGCCGGGCCAGCGCGCACAGCAGGTACAGCGGGAGCGAGAAGACCTCCAGTGCCACGAAGAGCGTCAGCAGGTCGTTGGCCGCCGGGAAGATCAGCATGCCGGCGACGGCGAACAGCAGCAGCGGGAACACCTCGGTGGTGGTGAACCCGGCCTTGACCGCCGCCTTCTCGCTCTCACTGCCCGGCACGGACGCGGCCTGCGCGGCGAAGGAGTCGACCCGGTTGCCGTGCACCACCGGGTCGAGCCGCCGCTCGGCGAAGGTGAACAGGCCGACGAGGGCCGCCAGCAGGATCGTGCCCTGCAGGAAGAGGGCCGGTCCGTCGACGGCGATCGCGCCCATCGCCGCGATGCGCGCCTTGGTCGTGCCGTATCCGTCGGCGGCGAGCGCGACGACCGCGGCGAAGGCGGCCGCGAGCGCGACGACGGACACGAACATCTGGACGTAGTAACGGGATTTGCGCGGTACGAACGCCTCGATGAGGATCCCGAGGATCGCCGCGCCGACGACGATCAGCGTGGGCGCCAACTGTCCGTACTCGAACTTCGGCGCGTCGATCTTGGTGATCGGTTCGGCCGCGGTTGTCCACAGGCTGTGGACGGCTGTTGCGCTCACTTGGCCGCCTCCACCTCGGGCTGGGGGTCCTTCTTCTGTACGTCGGACATGGTCTGTTTCACTGCCGGGTTGACGATGTCCGTGACGGGCTTCGGGTAGACGCCCAGGAAGATCAGCAGTACGACCAGCGGGGCGACGACCACGAGTTCACGCACCCGGAGGTCCGGCATCGCCGCGACCTCCGGTTTCACCGGGCCCGTCATCGTCCGCTGGTAGAGGACGAGGGTGTAGAGCGCGGCGAGGACGATGCCGAAGGTGGCGATGATGCCGATCACCGGGTAGCGCGTGAACGTGCCGACCAGGACCAGGAACTCACTCACGAACGGCGCGAGGCCCGGCAGGGAGAGGGTCGCGAGGCTGCCGATCAGGAACGTGCCGGCGAGTACCGGGGCGACCTTCTGCACTCCGCCGTAGTCGGCGATGAGCCGCGAGCCGCGCCGGGAGATCAGGAAGCCCGCCACCAGCATCAGCGCGGCCGTCGAGATGCCGTGGTTGATCATGTAGAGCGTCGCCCCGGACTGGCCCTGGCTGGTCATCGCGAAGATGCCCATGATGATGAAGCCGAAGTGGGAGATCGACGCGTAGGCCACCAGCCGCTTGATGTCGCGCTGGCCGACCGCGAGCAGCGCCCCGTAGATGATGCTGATCAGGGCGAGGACGAGGATTGCGGGCGTCGCCCACTTGCTGGCCTCCGGGAACAGCTGGAGGCAGAAGCGGAGCATCGCGAAGGTGCCGACCTTGTCGACGACCGCCGTGATCAGTACGGCGACCGGAGCCGTGGACTCCTGCATCGCGTTGGGCAGCCAGGTGTGCAGCGGCCACAGCGGCGCCTTCACCGCGAAGGCGAAGAAGAAGCCGAGGAACAGCCACCGCTCGGTGCTGGTCGCCATGTCGAGCGAGCCGTTGGCGCGGGCCTCGGCGATCTCCTGGAGCGAGAAGTTCCCGGCGACCACGTACAGGCCGATCACCGCGGCCAGCATGATCAGGCCGCCGACCAGGTTGTAGAGGAGGAACTTCACCGCCGCGTACGACCGTTGCGTCGCCGCCGTCTTCTCGCCGTGCTCGTGGGCACGGTCCCCGAAGCCGCCGATGAGGAAGTACATCGGGATCAGCATGGCTTCGAAGAAGATGTAGAAGAGGAAGACGTCGGTGGCCTCGAAGGAGAGGATCACCATCGCCTCGACGGCGAGGATCAGGGCGAAGAAGCCCTGCGTCGGCCGCCACCGGCTGCTGCCGGTCTCCAGCGGATCGGCGTCGTGCCAGCCCGCGAGGATGATGAACGGGATCAGCAACGCGGTGAGTCCGATCAGCGCCACCCCGATGCCGTCCACGCCCAGTTCGTAGCGGACGCCGAAGTCGGCGATCCAGGCGTGGGACTCGGTGAGCTGGTAGCGGTCGCCGTCCGGGTCGAAGCGGACCAGGACGACGATCGCCAGGACGAGCGTGGCGAGCGAGAAGAGCAGCGCCAGCCATTTGGCGGCGGTGCGCCGCGCGGCCGGCACGGCGGCCGTGGCGATCGCCCCGACGGCCGGGAGCGCCGCTGTCGCTGTCAGCAGAGGAAAGGACATCGGTATCAGACCGCCCTCATCAGCAGGGTCGCGGCGACGATGACCGCCGCGCCGCCGAACATCGAGACCGCGTAGGAGCGGGCGAAGCCGTTCTGCAGCCTGCGCATCCGCCCGGAGAGGCCGCCGACCGAGGCCGCCGTGCCGTTGACGACGCCGTCGACCAGGGTGTGGTCGACGTAGACCAGGGACCGCGTGAGGTGCTCGCCGCCGCGGACCAGGACGACGTGGTTGAAGTCGTCCTGGAGCAGGTCGCGCCGGGCGGCCCGGGTGAGCAGCGAGCCGCGCGGGGCGACGGCCGGGACCGGGCGGCGGCCGTACTGCGCCCAGGCGAGGGCGACGCCGATGACCATCACGGCGACCGTGGACAGCGTGACCGTGAGGGCGCTGACCGGCGGGTTGCCGTGGTCGTGCCCGGTGATGGGCTCCAGCCAGTGCAGGAAGCGGTCGCCGATGCTGAAGAACGCACCGCCGGCCACCGACCCGACGGCCAGCACGATCATCGGGATCGTCATGACCTTGGGCGACTCGTGCGGGTGGGGCGGGGTGTACTCGCCGCGCGTCTCGGCGGCGGGCTCCACGTCCGGTTCGGCCGGCGACGGCGTCGGGGCGTTGCGCCAGCGCTCCTCGCCGAAGAACGTCATCAGCATCACGCGCGTCATGTAGTACGCGGTGATGGCGGCGCCGAGCAGGGCGCAGGCGCCGAGGATCCAGCCCTCGGTGCCGCCCTTGGCGAACGCCGCCTCGATGATCTTGTCCTTGGAGAAGAAGCCGGACAGGCCCGGGAAGCCGATGATGGCCAGGTAGCCGAGGCCGAAGGTGACGAAGGTGACCGGCATGTACTTCCTGAGGCCGCCGTACCTCCTCATGTCCACCTCGTCGTTCATGCCGTGCATGACCGAGCCGGCGCCGAGGAACAGCCCGGCCTTGAAGAAGCCGTGCGTCACCAGGTGCATGATCGCGAAGACGTAGCCGATGGGGCCGAGGCCCGCGGCGAGGATCATGTAGCCGATCTGCGACATGGTCGAGCCGGCCAGGGCCTTCTTGATGTCGTCCTTGGCGCAACCGACGATCGCACCGAAGAGGAGCGTGACCGCACCGACGATGGTGACGACCAGCTGCGCGTCCGGGGCGCCGTTGAAAATGGCTCCGGAGCGGACGATCAGATACACGCCCGCCGTCACCATGGTCGCGGCGTGGATGAGGGCCGAGACCGGGGTCGGGCCCTCCATCGCGTCCCCGAGCCAGGACTGCAGTGGTACCTGGGCGGACTTGCCGCAGGCGGCGAGCAGCAGCATCAGCGCGATCGCGGTCAGCTTGTCCTCACCGGCGGCGCCGGCGAGCCCTGCCTCCTCGTGGCTGCCGAGCACCGGCCCGAAGGCGAAGGTGCCGAACCACAGGAACATCAGCATGATCGCGATGGACAGGCCCATGTCGCCGACGCGGTTGACCAGGAAGGCCTTCTTCGCGGCCGTGGCGGCGCTGGGCTTGTGCTGCCAGAAGCCGATCAGCAGGTAGGAGGCGAGACCGACGCCCTCCCAGCCGACGTACAGCAGCAGGTAGTTGTCGGCGAGGACGAGCAGCAGCATCGCCGCGAGGAACAGGTTCAGGTAGCCGAAGAAGCGGCGGCGCCGCTCGTCGTGCTCCATGTACCCGACGGAGTAGAGGTGGATCAGCGATCCGACGCCCGTGATGAGCAGGACGAACGTCATGGACAGCTGGTCGAGCTGGAAGGCGACGTCCGCCTGGAAGCCCTCGACCGGGATCCAGCTGAACAGATGCTGGGCCATGACGCGGTGTTCGGGGTCCTGGCCGAGCATGTCGGTGAACAGGACGAGACCGAGCACGAAGGAGGCGGCCGCGAGCAGCGTGCCGATCCAGTGGCCCACGGCGTCCAGCCGGCGTCCGCCGCACAGCAGGACCGCCGCTCCGAGCAGGGGCGCCGCCACCAGCAGCGCAATCAGGTTCTCCACGATTCTTCCGACCCCTTACAGCTTCATCAGGCTGGCGTCGTCGACCGAGGCCGAGTGGCGGGCGCGGAACAGGGACACGATGATCGCGAGCCCGACCACGACCTCCGCGGCGGCGACGACCATCGTGAAGAACGCGATGATCTGGCCGTCGAGGTTGCCGTGCATCCGGGAGAAGGCGACGAACGCGAGGTTGCAGGCGTTGAGCATGAGCTCGATGCACATGAACACGACGATCGCGTTGCGCCTGATCAGCACGCCGGTGGCGCCGATCGTGAACAACAGGGCCGCGAGATACAGATAGTTGACCGGGTTCACTTCGACGCCTCCTCGGGCCGCTTGAACGTGGCCGGCTCGATGGCCTTCCGCTCCAGGCGCTCCTCGGCACGCTGCTCCAGGGCCCGCAGGTCGTTGAGCGCCTCCTGCGACACGTCCCGGATCTGGCCCCGCTCCCGCAGCGTCTTGCTGACGGTGAGGTCGGACGGTGTGCCGTCGGGCAGCAGGCCCGCGATGTCGACCGCGTTGTGCCGGGCGTACACACCAGGAGCCGGCAGGGGCGGCAGTTGCTTGCCCGCGCGGACCCGCTCCTCGGAGAGTTCGCGCTGCGTCTTGGCGCGTTCGGTGCGCTCGCGGTGGGTGAGCACCATGGCGCCGACGGCGGCCGTGATGAGCAGGGCGCCGGTGATCTCGAACGCGAAGACGTACCGGGTGAAGAGGAGGGCGGCGATGCCCTCCACGTTGCCGCCGGCGTTGGCCTGGCCGATGCCGTTGAACTCCTTGAGGGAGGCGTTGCCGATGCCGGCGATCAGCAGGACGCCGAAACCGAGCCCGCACAGCAGGGCCAGCCAGCGCTGGCCCTTGATGGTCTCCTTCAGGGAGTCCGCCGCGGTGACGCCGACGAGCATCACCACGAACAGGAACAGCATCATGATCGCGCCGGTGTAGACGACGATCTGGACGACGCCCAGGAAGTAGGCGCCGTTGGCGAGGTAGAACACCGCCAGGATGATCATGGTCCCGGCGAGGCAGAGGGCGCTGTGCACGGCCCTCTTCATGAGGATGGTGCACAGGGCGCCGATCACCGCGACGGTGCCGAGGATCCAGAACTGGACGGCCTCTCCGGTGGAGGTGGAGTAGGCGGCGAGCTGGGTGGTCATCGGCCGATCACCTTCTCCGACGCCGGTTCCGTCCCGCCGAAGGTCGAGTCGGCCTCCTGCACGACCTCGCCCTTGGAGTGGGCGACCTGCCGCTCGGTGCCGGGCGCGGCCTCGGTGACCAGGCCCCGGTAGTAGTCCTGTTCGTCCGTGCCCGGGTAGATGGCGTGGGGCGTGTCGACCATGCCCTCCTCCAGGCCGGCGAGCAGCTGCTCCTTGGTGTAGATGAGGTTGGCCCGGCTGGAGTCGGCGAGCTCGAACTCGTTCGTCATCGTCAGCGCGCGCGTGGGGCACGCCTCGATGCACAGGCCGCACAGGATGCAGCGGGCGTAGTTGATCTGGTAGACGCGGCCGTACCGCTCGCCCGGCGAGTAGCGCTCCTCGTCGGTGTTGTCCGCGCCCTCCACGTAGATCGCGTCGGCGGGGCAGGCCCACGCGCACAGTTCACAGCCGACGCACTTCTCCAGGCCGTCCGGATGGCGGTTGAGCTGGTGCCGTCCGTGGAAGCGCGGAGCCGTGGTCTTCTGCTGCTCCGGATACTGCTCGGTCAGCCGCTTCTTGAACATGGCCTTGAAGGTCACGCCGAAGCCGGCCACCGGGTTCTGGAAACCGGGCTTGGTGTCCTTCGGTTCCTCAGCCATCGGACGCCTCCTTTCCATCCGTAGTTCCGCCCAGAGATCCGTCACTCTGAGTATCGGGCCCACCACTGACAATCAGCTCCCGCTCACCGCGAGGGCGGCGTCGCGGAACCGGTGGAAGCTCCTGCCCCGGCAGTGGCGGTACGGGGAATCCGCCCGCCATCGGGTCGAAGGCGGCCGGGGTCTCGGCCGGCTGTTCGGCCTGCTTCGTCTTCTCGCGGAACATGTCGACGACGAAGGAGAGCACCAGCAGGGCCAGGACGCCGCCGCCGACGTAGAGGGCGATGTCGGCGAAGTCGTAGCCCTCGTTCCTGAAGGCCCGCACGCTGGCGACGAGCATCAGCCAGACCAGCGAGACCGGGATGAGGACCTTCCAGCCGAGCTTCATCAGCTGGTCGTAGCGGACGCGGGGGAGCGTGCCGCGGATCCAGATGAACATGAACAGCAGCAGCTGGACCTTGACCGTGAACCAGAGCATCGGCCACCAGCCGTGGTTCGCGCCCTCCCAGAAGGTGCTGATCGGCCAGGGGGCCCGCCAGCCGCCGAGGAACAGCGTCGTGGCGACGGCCGAGACGGTCACCATGTTGACGTACTCGGCGAGCATGAACATCGCGAACTTGATCGACGAGTACTCGGTGTTGAAGCCGCCGACGAGGTCGCCCTCGGACTCCGGCATGTCGAACGGGGCGCGGTTGGTCTCGCCGACCATCGTCACGATGTAGATGACGAAGGAGAGCGGCAGCAGCAGGATGTACCAGCGGTCGGCCTGCTGCTCGACGATCGTCGACGTCGACATCGACCCCGAGTAGAGGAACACGGAGGCGAAGGCGGCGCCCATCGCGATCTCGTACGAGATCATCTGCGCGCAGGACCGCAGACCGCCCAGCAACGGATACGTCGATCCGGAGCTCCAGCCCGCCAGCACGATGCCGTAGATGCCGACGGAGGCGACCGCGAGGATGTAGAGCATCGCGATCGGGAGGTCGGTGAGCTGCATCGTGGTGCGGTGGCCGAAGATCGAGATCTCGTTGCCGGCCGGGCCGAAGGGGATCACCGCGATCGCCATGAAGGCCGGGATGGCCGCGACGATCGGCGCGAGGACGTACACCGCCTTGTCCGCGCGCTTGACGATGACGTCTTCCTTGAGCATCAGCTTGATGCCGTCGGCGAGCGACTGGAGCATGCCCCAGGGGCCGTGCCGGTTGGGGCCGATGCGCAGCTGCATCCAGGCGACGACCTTGCGCTCCATGACGATGGAGATCAGCACGGTCACCATCAGGAAGGCGAAGCAGAACACCGCCTTGATGACGACCAGCCACCAGGGGTCGGTGCCGAACATCGAGAGGTCTTCAGCGGCGAGGTACGGGCTCATGCCTCCACCTCCTTGGGGGCCTCGCCGGCGAGGGTCGCCGGGCCGATGCGGACGAGGGAGCCGGGCCGCGCCCCGGTGTCGGAGGCGACGCCGCCGCCGGTGGAGTTCAGCGGGAGCCACACCACCCGGTCGGGCATCTCACTGATCTGGAGGGGGAGTTCGACGACTCCCCGGGGGCCGGCCACCGCGAGGAGGTCGCCGTCCTTGACGCCCGCCTCGGCGGCCGTCGCGGCCGACAGGCGAGCGCGTGCGGCGTGCCGGGTGCCGGCGAGCGCCTCGTCGCCCTGCTGGAGGACGCCCTGGTCGAGCAGCAGCCGGTGGCCTGCGAGCACGGCCTCACCGGCGGCCGGACGGGGCAGGGCGCCCGCCGTCTCCAGGGGTTCGGTGGCGCGCGGGCCGTCCCAGGCGCCGAGCCGGTCGATCTCCGCCCGAACGGTGCGCAGATCGGGCAGACCGAGGTGGACGTCCATGGCGTCGGCCAGCATCTGCAGCACGCGCGCGTCGGTGGGCGCGAGGCGGCGGGTCATCTGGTCGGGCTTGAGCGCGGCCTCGAAGAAGCGGACCCGGCCTTCCCAGTTGAGGAAGGTGCCGGCCTTCTCGGCGACCGCGCTGACGGGCAGCACGACGTCGGCCTTGCGGGTGATCTCGCCGGGCCGCAGTTCGAGCGAGACCAGGAAGCCGACCTCGTCGAGTGCCGCACGCGCGCGTGCCGGGTCGGGCAGGTCGGCGATCTCGACGCCCGCCACCAGCAGGGCCTGGAGCTCGCCGGTCGCGGCGGCCTCCACGATCTGGCCGGTGTCGCGGCCGTAGCGGTGCGGGAGGCCTGCCACGCCCCAGACGGTGGCGACCTCGTCACGCGCGCGTGGATCGGTGGCCGGACGCCCGCCCGGCAGCAGCGACGGCAGGGCACCCGCCTCGATGGCGCCGCGTTCCCCGGCCCGGCGCGGGATCCACGCCAGCCGGGCACCGGTCGCGGAGGCGGTGCGTACGGCGGCGGTCAGACCGCCGGCCACCGCGGCCAGCCGCTCGCCGACGACGATCACCGCACCCTCGGCGCGCAGCGCCTCGGCGGCCGCGGCGCCGTCGCCCTCCAGGCCGACGTTGCTCGCGAGCGCGTCCAGCCACTCGGTCTCGGTGCCGGGGGCGGCCGGCAGCAGCGTCCCGCCGGCCTTCTCCAGACCGCGCGTGGCGTGCGTGGCCAGGGAGAAGACCTTCTGCCCGTGCTTGCGCCAGGCCTTGCGCAGCCGCAGGAAGACGCCGGGCGCCTCCTCCTCCGCCTCGAAACCGACCAGCAGGACGGCGGGGGCCTTCTCCAGCGCGGTGTACGTGACGCCCGTACCGTCGAGGTCCCGGCCGCGCCCGGCGACCTGGGCGGCGAGGAAGTCGGCCTCCTCGCTGCTGTGCACGCGCGCGCGGAAGTCGATGTCGTTGGTGTCGAGCGCCACGCGCGCGAACTTGCTGTACGCGTAGGCGTCCTCGATGGTGAGCCGGCCGCCGGTCAGCACCCCGGTGCGGCCCCGGGAGGCCAGCAGCCCCTGGGCCGCGATCTGGAGCGCCTCCGGCCAGGAGGCCGGTTCGAGGTCGCCCTCGGCGTTGCGCACCAAGGGGGTCTCCAACCGGTCCCGCTGCTGCGCGTACCGGAACGCGAAGCGCCCCTTGTCGCAGATCCACTCCTCGTTGACCTCGGGGTCGTCGGCGGCGAGCCGCCGCATGACCTTGCCGCGCCGGTGGTCGGTGCGCGTGGCACAGCCACCGGAGCAGTGCTCGCACACCGACGGCGAGGAGACCAGGTCGAAGGGGCGGGAGCGGAATCGGTACGCCGCCGAGGTCAGCGCACCCACCGGGCAGATCTGGATGGTGTTGCCGGAGAAGTACGACTCGAACGGGTCGCCCTCGCCGGTGCCGACCTGCTGGAGCGCGCCCCGCTCGATCAACTCGATCATCGGGTCGCCCGCGACCTGGTTGGAGAACCGGGTGCAGCGGGCGCACAGCACGCACCGCTCGCGGTCGAGCAGCACCTGTGTGGAGATCGGGACGGGCTTCTCGTAGGTCCGCTTGCGGCCCTCGAAGCGGGACTCGGCGTCGCCGTGCGACATGGCCTGGTTCTGCAGCGGGCACTCGCCGCCCTTGTCGCAGACCGGGCAGTCCAGCGGGTGGTTGATGAGCAGGAGCTCCATCACACCCTTCTGGGCCTTCTCGGCGACCGGCGAGGTGAGGTGGGTCTTGACCACCATCCCGTCGGTGCAGGTGATGGTGCAGGACGCCATGGGCTTGCGCTGGCCCTCGACCTCGACGATGCACTGCCGGCAGGCGCCGGCCGGGTCGAGGAGGGGGTGGTCGCAGAACCGGGGGATCTCGATGCCGAGCTGTTCGGCGGCCCGGATGACCAGGGTGCCCTTGGGCACGCTGATCTCGATGCCGTCGATCGTCAGCGTCACGAGGTCCTCCGGCGGGACCGCCGCCTCTCCCCCACCCGCGGGAGCGTTGGTGGTCACGGTCATGCGTTCACCTCCGTGCGGTCGGCCCAGGCCGTCGACTTGGCCGGGTCGAAGGGGCAGCCCCGGCCCGTGATGTGCTGCTCGTACTCCTCGCGGAAGTACTTGAGCGAGGAGAAGATCGGCGAGGCGGCGCCGTCGCCGAGGGCGCAGAAGGACTTGCCGTTGATGTTGTCGGCGATGTCGTTCAGCTTGTCGAGGTCGGACATGCGTCCCTTGCCGGCCTCGATGTCGCGCAGCAACTGCACGAGCCAGTAGGTCCCTTCGCGGCAGGGCGTGCACTTGCCGCAGGACTCGTGGGCGTAGAACTCCGTCCAGCGCGTCACGGCCCGCACCACGCAGGTCGTCTCGTCGAAGCACTGGAGAGCTTTGGTGCCGAGCATGGAACCCGCGGCGCCCACTCCTTCGTAATCAAGAGGGACGTCGAGATGCTCGTCGGTGAACATCGGGGTCGAGGAGCCCCCCGGCGTCCAGAACTTGAGGCGGTGCCCGGGGCGCATCCCGCCGCTCATGTCGAGGAGCTGGCGGAGCGTGATCCCGAGCGGCGCCTCGTACTGGCCGGGGCTGGCGACATGGCCGGACAGGGAGTAGAGCGTGAAGCCGGGCGACTTCTCACTCCCCATCGACCGGAACCATTCCTTGCCCCGCTGCATGATCGCGGGAACCGACGCGATCGACTCGACGTTGTTCACCACAGTCGGGCACGCGTAGAGGCCCGCGACGGCAGGGAAGGGGGGACGAAGCCGCGGTTGACCCCGGCGGCCTTCGAGCGAGTCCAGCAGTGCGGTCTCCTCACCGCAGATGTACGCGCCCGCGCCCGCGTGCACGGTGATGTCGAGGTCGAGTCCGCTGCCCAGGATGTTCTCGCCGAGGAAGCCCGCCTCGTACGCCTCGCGCACGGCAGAGTGCAACCGCCGCAGCACTGGGACGACTTCACCACGCAGATAGATGAACGCATGCGACGACCTGATGGCGTAACACGCGATGATCATGCCCTCGATGAGGCTGTGCGGGTTCGCGAAGAGGAGCGGGATGTCCTTGCACGTCCCCGGCTCCGACTCGTCGGCGTTGACAACAAGATAGTGCGGCTTGCCGTCCCCCTGGGGAATGAACTGCCACTTCATGCCCGTGGGGAATCCCGCGCCGCCGCGCCCGCGCAGACCGGATTCCTTGACGTACGCGATCACGTCGTCCGGCGACATGGCGAGCGCCTTGCGAAGCCCCTCGTACCCGTCGTGCCGCCGGTACACGTCCAGCGTCCAGGACCTGTCCTCGTCCCAGAAGGCCGACAGCACCGGTGCGAGCAGCTTCTCGGGGCTCATGTCTTTCAGCTCGGGTGCCAAGGTCATCACTCCCCCTCCTCGGCGACAGGCCCGGCCGGATCGGCGGGGCGGGGCGGATCCCCTCCATCAGGGGTGGTGGGGGGCGACGGGTGGGAGGGGTCGGAGGCCGACGTGTCCTGCGGCGCGTCGTGCGAGCTCAAGTGCTCCGTCGGTGACGGCTCGTGCGGCTTGTCGTCCCGGGGTGCCTCCCCCCGCGGATGCACCACGCGCGCGGGAGCGGACTCGCCCTTGGCGAGCTTCAGGCCGACCAGGGAGGCGGGTCCCGCGCTGCCCCCGGCTTCGACGGCCCCGTCCCGCTCGTCGGGGAAACCGGCCAGGACCCGGGCGGTTTCCTTGAAGGTGCACAGGGGCGCCCCGCGCGTGGGCGTGACCGGCCGGCCCGCGCGCAGGTCGTCGACGAGGCGCCTGGCGCTCGCCGGGGTCTGGTTGTCGAAGAACTCCCAGTTGACCATCACGACCGGCGCGAAGTCGCAGGCGGCGTTGCACTCGATGTGCTCCAGGGTGACCTTGCCGTCTTCGGTGGTCTCGCCGTTGCCGACGCCCAGGTGTTCCTGGAGCTCCTCGAAGATCGCGTCCCCGCCCATCACGGCGCACAGGGTGTTGGTGCACACCCCGACCTGGTAGTCACCGCTCGGCCGGCGCCGGTACATCGTGTAGAAGGTGGCGACGGCGGTGACCTCGGCCGTGGTCAGGCCGAGCATGTCCGCGCAGAACTGCATGCCGGTGCGCGTGACGTGCCCCTCCTCGGACTGCACGAGGTGCAGCAGCGGCAGGAGGGCGGAGCGGGAGTCCGGGTAGCGGGCGATGATCTCGCGCGCGTCCGTCTCCAGACGGGCGCGGACGTCGTCCGGGTAGGCGGGTGCGGGCAGTTCGGGCATGCCCAGGCTGACGCCCCGCTCGGAAGAAGAGGTGGTCACCGGTCGACGCCTCCCATCACGGGGTCGATGGACGCGACGGCGACGATGACGTCGGCGACCTGGCCGCCCTCGCACATCGCCGCCATGGCCTGAAGGTTGGTGAAGGACGGGTCGCGGAAGTGGACCCGGTAGGGGCGGGTGCCGCCGTCGGAGACGACGTGCACCCCGAGTTCGCCCTTGGGCGACTCGACCGCCGCGTAGGCCTGTCCCGGCGGGACGCGGAAGCCCTCGGTGACCAGCTTGAAGTGGTGGATCAGGGCCTCCATGGAGGTGCCCATGATCTTCTTGATGTGGTCGAGGGAGTTGCCGAGGCCGTCGGGCCCCAGGGCGAGCTGGGCCGGCCAGGCGATCTTCTTGTCGGCGACCATGACCGGGCCGGGCTGCAGCCGGTCCAGGCACTGCTCGACGATCCTGAGCGACTGCCGCATCTCCTCCAGGCGGATGAGGAAGCGGCCGTAGGCGTCACAGGTGTCGGCGGTCGGGATGTCGAAGTCGTACGTCTCGTAGCCGCAGTAGGGCTGCGTCTTGCGCAGGTCGTGCGGCAGGCCGGTGGAACGCAGGATCGGGCCGGTGGCGCCGAGGGCCATGCAGCCGGCCAGGTCGAGGTAGCCGATGTCCTGCATGCGGGCCTTGAAGATGGGGTTCCCGGTGGCGAGCTTGTCGTACTCCGGGAGGTTCTTCTTCATCTTCTTCACGAACTCGCGGATCTGGTCCACCGCGCCGGGCGGCAGGTCCTGGGCGAGTCCGCCGGGGCGGATGTACGCGTGGTTCATCCGCAGGCCGGTGATCAGCTCGTAGATGTCGAGAATGAGTTCACGATCACGGAATCCGTAGATCATGATCGTGGTGGCGCCGAGCTCCATGCCGCCGGTGGCGATGCACACCAGGTGCGAGGAGAGCCGGTTCAGCTCCATCAGGAGCACGCGGATGATCGAGGCCCGGTCCGGGATCTGGTCCTCGATGCCGAGGAGCTTCTCGACCCCGAGGCAGTACGCCGTCTCGTTGAAGAACGGCGTCAGGTAGTCCATGCGCGTCACGAACGTGGTGCCCTGCGTCCACGTCCGGTACTCGAGGTTCTTCTCGATGCCGGTGTGCAGGTAGCCGATGCCGCAGCGGGCCTCGGTGACGGTCTCGCCCTCGATCTCCAGGATCAGGCGGAGCACGCCGTGCGTGGACGGGTGCTGCGGGCCCATGTTGACGACGATGCGCTCGTCGTCGGCCCGGGCCGCGGACTGGACGACCTCGTCCCAGTCGCCGCCGGTGACGGTGTAGACGGTGCCCTCGGTGGTCTCGCGAGGGGAGGCGTGCGACGTGCTCATGAGTACGACCTCCGCTGGTCCGGAGCCGGGATCTGGGCGCCCTTGTACTCGACGGGGATGCCGCCGAGGGGATAGTCCTTGCGCTGCGGAAAGCCCTGCCAGTCGTCCGGCATCATGATCCGCGTCAGGGCGGGGTGGCCGTCGAAGACGATGCCGAAGAAGTCGTACGTCTCGCGCTCGTGCCAGTCGTTCGTCGGATAGACCGAGAACAGCGACGGGATGTGCGGGTCGCTGTCGGGGCAGCTGACCTCCAGGCGGATCACCCGGTTGTGGGTGATCGAGCGCAGGTGGTAGACGGCGTGCAGCTCGCGGCCCTTGTCGTTCGGGTAGTGGACGCCGCTGACGCCGGTGCACAGCTCGAAGCGCAGGGCCGGGTCGTCGCGCAGGGTGCGGGCGACGCGGACCAGGTGCTCGCGTTCGATGTGGAAGGTCAGCTCGTCGCGGTCGACGACCGTCTTCTCGATGGCGTTCTCAGGGAGGAGTCCCTGCTCCTCCAGGGCGCCCTCCAGCTCGTCGGCGACCTCGTCGAACCATCCGCCGTAGGGGCGGGTCGCCGGTCCCGGGAGCCGGACCGAGCGGACCAGGCCGCCGTAGCCGGAGGTGTCGCCGCCGTTCTCGGCGCCGAACATGCCGCGCTGGACGCGGATCTCCTCGCCGCCCTCACCGCGCTGGCCAGGGAGGTTCGACGCGCTGAGGTCCTTCTCGGGGTTCGCGCCGTTGGCGCCGTTCGCGTCGCTCACCGCAGCAGCCCCTTCATCTCGATCGTGGGCAGGGCCTTGAGCGCCGCCTCCTCCGCCTCGCGGGCGGCCTCCTCGGCGTTCACGCCGAGCTTGGAGGTCTGGATCTTCTGGTGGAGCTTGAGGATGGCGTCCATGAGCATCTCCGGCCGGGGCGGGCAGCCGGGGAGGTAGATGTCGACCGGCACGATGTGGTCGACGCCCTGGACGATGGCGTAGTTGTTGAACATGCCGCCGGAGGAGGCGCAGACCCCCATGGAGATCACCCACTTGGGGTTCGGCATCTGGTCGTAGACCTGCCGCAGCACCGGCGCCATCTTCTGGCTGACCCGGCCGGCGACGATCATCAGGTCCGCCTGGCGCGGTGAGCCCCGGAAGACCTCCATGCCGAAGCGCGCCAGGTCGTAGCGTCCGGCGCCGGTGGTCATCATCTCGATGGCGCAGCAGGCGAGGCCGAACGTGGCGGGGAAGACGGACGACTTGCGCACCCAGCCCGCGGCCTGCTCGACGGTGGTCAGCAGGAAGCCGCTCGGCAGCTTTTCTTCGAGTCCCATGACTTGTGGCCCCTCAGTCCCATTCCAGGCCGCCGCGCCGCCATACGTACGCGTACGCGACGAAGACGGTGAGCACGAAGAGCAGCATCTCCACGAGCCCGAAAATCCCCAGGGCGTCGAAGGTGACGGCCCAGGGATAGAGGAAGACGATCTCGATGTCGAAGACGATGAAGAGCATCGCCGTCAGGTAGTACTTGATGGGGAAGCGCCCGCCGCCGGCCGGCGTGGGGGTCGGCTCGATTCCGCACTCGTAGGCCTCGAGCTTGGCCCGGTTGTACCGCTTGGGCCCGATCAACGTGGCCATGACCACGGAGAAGATCGCAAAGCCTGCCCCGAGGGCTCCCAGTACGAGGATGGGCGCATAAGCGTTCACCGCTCCTCGCTCCTCTCAGTCGGCACTGACTGCTGGCGGTTTGCGTCGGGCTCACATCCGCCCCACCTGTCCCGCGAACCCCGCCCGCCCCGGCGAAGATCGGGAACATGTGAAGCAGGTCACAAGCCCAACCGCGTGCATCTTATGCCCGACGCTCTGTGATCTGCGACACGGGGTATTGCACAAGCTTTGTGATCTCCACCACCTGACGATCGATCATGAAGTCGGATGAGCGGTGATCTTCACACCCGAAGCGTCCGAGTGATCACCAGACGTGACATTTTGGCTCGTCAGCGCAGGCCGGAGGGGGCGTCTCAATATCAAGAGAGTTCCCTTGCATGCAAATTGGCGATGGAATCGATCTCTTGATAGAGGCGCGTTCACACATCAGAGGGCACGCGGAACGGGGTGTGGACGCGTGCATACGTTCACGATCTTCGCGAGGCCGTGATCGGGTCGTGATCTCCGGCGCCGGACGCACCCACCTCGGCAGCCGTTCCGTGACCTCCGTCACACACATGAGAGGCCCATGAGAACGGGGCTTGGCCAATCAGCCCAACCGATGGTAGGCGCGGGGCAATTCGGGCGTATTGATCAAAGACCGTGATCACAGGCCGGTTACGGTGCGCCCGCTATGTCCGTTACGGCGTCAATAAAGGGCCTCACGCGGGGGTTTTGGGAGCCCGGTTGAACAACTGTGGCGCAGCACACGTTTCTTGAAGATATGAAGGAGCCCCTGGTACCGGTTGTTCCCATGTCCCACACCGCTCACATACGCAGCCACCGGAAGCCCCGCCGCAGCGCGACCTCTTCGATCGCCATGCGTGCCGGAGTTGCCGGTGGCGTTCTCAGCATGGCAGCGGCGGGGGCGTCGGCCTCGGCGAACGCCGCCGAGCCGGTGACGCAGACCATCGAACTGCCCACCCTGACGGCCGACCTGTCCGCTCAGGTCGCCCAGTCCGCCGCCGCCACCCAGCAGGCGGCCGCGAACTACGAACTGCGCGCCGAGCGTGACGCCGCCGCCGCCAAGGCCGCGGCGGAGGCCAAGAAGGACCTCGCCGAGGCGAAGAAGAAGGCGGAGGCCAAGAAGAAGGCCGCCGAGGCCGCCCGCAAGGCCGCCGCCGAGCGCGCCACCCGCAGCGCCGAGCGTGCCACGCTGTCCGCCTCCGCCTCCACGTCGGTGTCGGCGCCCGCCAGCGGCAGCGTCGCGACCGTCATCGCCTTCCTGAAGGCTCAGGTGGGCGACGCCTACGTCATGGGTGCCACCGGTCCCAACGCCTGGGACTGCTCCTCGCTCGTGCAGGCCGCGTACAAGCAGGTTGGTGTGGACCTGCCGCGCGTCTCGCAGGACCAGTCGATGGCCGGCACGGACGTCCCGCTGTCCGACATCCAGGTCGGCGACATCCTCTACTGGGGCGGCAAGGGCTCCGCGTACCACGTGGGTGTCTACATCGGGAACGGCCAGTACCTGGACGCGGCCAACCCGTCCAAGGGCGTCGTCATCCAGGACCTGTCGGGCTACCCGGCGTCGGGCGCGGTGCGGGTTCTCTGACCGCACGCACACGGGCTTGAGGGCCGCTGCCACTCGGGGCAGCGGCCCTCCCGGCGTGTCCGGATGCGTGGCGAGGCGCCTGGCCGCCGCTGGAGGCCGCCGCGGCCCTCGGGGAACCGGGACCCCCGGGCGATGGCCCCGGCGGCCCCCTGGCGGCCGTGAGAGGCGTCTGCGGGTGTGGCCGGACTGCTGCTGGGACTGCTGCGGGTGTTCTGCTGTGATGCCTCCTGAGGGCGGGGAGGGGCTTCCGAGGCCGGAAGCCCGGGTTCCCGCCACCCACAGCACGCTCACGCGGACAGGGAGAGACAGATGCCGAGCGTCTTCGTGCAGGGACGGCCCGTCGACTCGTACCCGCGGCTCGCGCCCGAGGCCCGGCGCGGGCGGGTCCGGCGGATCACCGAGGTCGGTGAGGAGGTCCTGCACAAGCCGTGCCGGGACGTCACCGAGTTCGGTCCGGACCTCGCCGCGCTGATCGACGACATGTTCCTGACGATGTACACCGCGGACGGGGCCGGGCTCGCGGCGAACCAGGTCGGGGTCGATCTGCGGCTGTTCGTGTACGACTGCCCGGACGACGACGGGGTGCGGCACGTCGGGCACATCGTCAACCCGGTGCTGGAGCCGCTGGACGCCGCGCACCGGAGGCTGCTCGACGAGGCCGAGGGGTGCCTGTCCGTGCCGGGCGCCACGAGGGACGTGCCGCGTCCGGACCGGGCCGTGGTGCGTGGGTTCGACCGGGACGGCGAACCGCTCGTGATCGAGGGCACGGGCTACTTCGCCCGCTGCCTGGCGCACGAGACCGACCATGTGAACGGACAGGTGTACCTGGACCGGCTCTCCCAGCGGGAGCGGAAGGACGCGCTGCGGCAGATGGCGGACCGGCGCGAGGCGGTGTTCGCGCGCCGGGCCGCCAACGTCGCGGCTCTGAGCGGCTGATCGGGCCTTCGGCGCCGAAGGCCCGAGCGCCCGAGCGCCCGAGTGCCCGAGTGCCCGATCAGGCCTTCGGCGCCACCCTGCTCAGGCCGTTGATGATGCGGTCCATCGCGTCGCCGCCGGTCGGGTCGGTGAGGTTGGCGAGGAGCTTCAGCGTGAACCTCATCAGCATCGGGTGGGTGAGGCCGCGCTGGGCCGCGATCTGCATGACCTTCGGATTGCCGATGAGCTTCACGAAGGCCCGGCCGAGCGTGTAGTAGCCGCCGTAGGTGTCCTTGAGGACGCGCGGGTAGCGCTGGAGGGCCATCTCACGGCCGGCCGGCGTCGCCCGCGCGTGCGCCTGGACGATGACGTCGGCGGCGATCTGGCCGGACTCCATGGCGTAGGCGATGCCCTCGCCGTTGAAGGGGTTCACCAGGCCGCCGGCGTCGCCCACCAGCAACAGCCCCTTGGTGTAGTGGGGCTGGCGGTTGAAGGCCATGGGGAGGGCTGCGCCGCGGATGGGCCCGGTCATGTTGTCCGGGGTGTATCCCCAGTCCTCCGGCATGGACGCGCACCAGGCTTTCAGGACCTCGCGCCAGTCCAGCTCCTTGAAGGAGTCGGAGGTGTTGAGGACACCGAGGCCGACGTTGGACGTGCCGTCGCCCATGCCGAAGATCCAGCCGTAGCCGGGCAGGAGACGGTCCACGGGGCCGCGGCGGTCCCACAGCTCCAGCCAGGACTCAAGGTAGTCGTCCTCGTGGCGCGGGCTGGTGAAGTACGTCCGTACTGCCACGCCCATCGGGCGGTCCTCGCGGCGGTGCAGGCCCATCGCGAGGGACAGGCGCGTGGAGTTGCCGTCGGCGGCCACGACGAGCGGCGCGCGGAAGGTGACCTCGCGCTTCTCCTCGCCGAGCTTGGCGTGCACGCCGGTGATACGGCCCGTGCGGTCGTCCAGGATCGGCGCGCCCACGTTGCAGCGCTCGAACAGCCGGGCGCCCGCCTTCTGGGCCTGCCGGGCGAGCTGCTCGTCGAAGTCGTCACGCTTGCGGACGAGGCCGTAGTCGGGGAAGGAGGCGAGATCCGGCCAGTCGAGCTGGAGGCGCACCCCGCCGCCGATGATGCGCAGGCCCTTGTTGCGCAGCCAGCCGGCCTCCTCCGAGATGTCGATGCCCATCGCCACGAGTTGCTTGACGGCGCGGGGGGTGAGGCCGTCGCCGCAGACCTTCTCGCGCGGGAACTCTGTCTTCTCCAGGAGCAGTACGTCGAGTCCGGCCTTGGCGAGGTGGTACGCGGTGGTGGAGCCGGCTGGCCCCGCGCCGACGACGATGACATCGGCGGTGTTTTCGGAGAGGGGCTCGGTCACGGCGGGATCTCCCCAAGGTTCGAAATCTGCGTGCCGACCGGCACTGGACACGGGCAGTCTATTCAGCGCTCTTGATCACCCGGCTGAAGGGCTGCCACGCCACCGCCCGGTCAGTGACGTTCGGTAATCGACTGTCACAGAAAGACACCTGTCGCTTCCGGCCGGTGCGGAGCGGGAGTTACCCTTCCTGTACCGCTGGGGGTGACATCTGTGCACATGTCCCGCAAAACACCCGAAGTGCGTGTACCGCGTCTGGTGGGCCTGATGGCCGTGGACGCGCGTGAGACGGCCCGGACGCAGGGCCTGCTCCTCAATGCACCGGACCGGCCCGACTTCCATCTCGCCGTCGTCGACTACGTCGTACGCCAGTACCCGCACCCCGGTGCCGAGGTGCCGCGGGACTCGATGGTCTACGTGTGGTTCGACTTCGGCCCCGGCGAGGGCGGCGGGGGCGTGCACGAGCCGCGGATCCCGAGGCCGCCCAGGGGCGGTCTCCAACGGGAGCTGGACGAGCCCGGCGACCCGTCCATGGCCCTCAGCTCCCCGTAGGGTTCAGCTCTCCTTGAAGCCGCGGTGCAGGGCGACGATGCCGCCGCTCAGGTTCCGCCAGGCCACCCGCGACCAGCCGGCCTTGCCCAGCCGCTCGGCCAGCGCGGGCTGGTCGGGCCAGGCCCGGATGGACTCGGCGAGGTAGACGTAGGCGTCGGGGCTGGAGGACACGGCCCGCGCCACCGGCGGCAGGGCGCGCATCAGGTACTCGGTGTAGACGGTGCGCAGCGGCGCCCAGGTGGGGTGCGAGAACTCGCAGATCACTACCCGCCCGCCGGGCCGGGTCACCCGGTACATCTCCCGCAGGGCGGCGTCCGTGTCCTGCACGTTGCGCAGCCCGAAGGAGATGGTGACGGCGTCGAAGGTGCCGTCCCTGAAGGGGAGCCGCGTCGCGTCCCCGGCGGTGTAGGGCAGCCAGGGCTGCCGCTGCTTGCCGACCTGGAGCATGCCCTGGGAGAAGTCGCAGGGGACGACGTAGGCGCCGGTGCGGGCGAAGGGCAGCGAGGAGGTGCCCGTGCCGGCCGCCAGGTCGAGGACCTTCTGCGCGGGGCGCGCGCCGACCGCCTTGGCGACCTCCTTGCGCCATCGCCGGTCCTGGCCGAGGGACAGCACGTCGTTGGTCAGGTCGTACCGTTCCGCCACGTCGTCGAACATCGAGGCGACTTCGTGCGGCTGCTTGTCCAGGGATGCGCGGGTCACGGGCCCATTGTTGCAGTACGCCCGCCCGGGAGAAGCCGCGGCTTCCGCCGTGCCGCCACGTCCTCCACCCACCCGCACAGCAGCACGAACACCGCGATCAGCACCCAGCCCACGCCGAACAGGAACCACTGGCTGTCCAGCGGCAGATAGGCCTCGAACGCGGGCACGTCCCAGAACCGGTCGATCAGCGGCACGGCGAGGACCAGCGCGATCTCGTGCCAGAGGTAGATCGTCACCGCCCGGGCGTTGAAGACGGTCACGAGGCGGTCCGGCCCCCGGAAGCGGGCGAGCCCCGCGAAGTCGGTCCGGAACCGGGCCTTGGCGTACATCAGCAGCGTCACGAACCCCGCCGACCAGAAGGCCTGCGCGAGCGGGTTCTCGTCGAGGTCGTACGTGCCGTACTCGGCCTGGTGCGCCAGGGCGTACCAGCCGCCGCAGGCCAGGGCGGCCACCGCGAGCGGGACCACCGCGGCGGGCTTCAGCCGGGCCAGGACGCCGTCGTGGTGCGCGAAGCCGAGGAGCCAGCAGAACAGGAACGTCGCCAGGTCGGTGAGCGTGCTGCCGAGACGGCCGTCCGGCGGCTGCCAGGCGTAGCGGAGGGCGACGACCGGGACGAGCGACGCCGGCAGGACCGGGACGGGCGCGAGCCGGAACACCTTCAGCAGGAGCGGGGAGAGGAGGACGAACCACAGGTAGGTCCGCAGGTACCAGAGGATCTCCCAGGCCTGCCCGGCCCAGGCGTCGCCCGGCGGGTCGCCGAGCGGCACCACCCAGTACACGATCTGCCATCCCGGCATCCAGCCGTGCGCCAGCATCGCGCCCACCACGAACACGCCCCAGAACCAGAAGGGCGGCAGCAGTCTGCGGATCCGGCTGCCGAGCACCGTGCGCGCGGGACGCCGGAGGGACCTCGCCATCAGGGTCCCGGCCAGGCCGAACATGACCCCCATGGAGGGGAAGACCAGCCCGGCCCAGGCCCAGCCGAACGTGTGGTACGCGACGACACGGACCAGGGCGACGGCCCGGAGGGTGTCGAAGTAGCGGTCCCTCACCGGGCGGGCGCCGGCCTCCGGGAGCGACCGCTCGGCCGTCCTGCCGTGCGCCCCCATCAGCTCGCCCCCGCCGGGGTCCCGACCTCGCCGGTCCGCTTCAGCTTCTGCCAGCGCAGCCGGCCGCCGGTGAGGGCGGTGACGCAGGAGTGGATGAGGACGAGGTACATCATCTGCCGGTAGGCCAGCTGCTGGAGCGGCATCATCAGCAGGTAGCGGTACTTCTCACGGTCCAGGCGGAAGGCGTAGGCCGCGCACAGGAGCTGGACGCCGAGCACCGCGCACCACGCGAGCAGGGCGGCCCGGAAGTCGATGAAGATCATCGAGTAGAGGGTGAACAGGTCGATCAGCGGGGCGAAGACCGGCGTGACGATCTGGAACAGCACCACCAGCGGCATGCCGACCCGTCCGAAACGCCCCGAAGGCCCCTTGTCCGTCAGGGACTTGCGGTGCTTCCACAGCGCCTGCATGGTGCCGTACGACCAGCGGTAGCGCTGGGACCACAGCTGCTTGAGCGATCCGGGTGCCTCGGTCCACGCCCGCGCGTGCTCCTGGTAGACGACCCGCCAGCCCGCGCGGTGCAGGGCGATGGTGATGTCGGTGTCCTCGGCGAGGGTGTCCTCGCTCATGCCGCCGACGGCCAGCACCGCCTCGCGCCGGAAGGCCCCGATCGCGCCGGGGATGGTGGGCATGCAGCGCAGCAGGTCGTACATGCGGCGGTCGAGGTTGAAGCCCATCACATACTCGATGTGCTGCCAGGCGCCGATGACGGTGGTGCGGTTGCCGACCTTGGCGTTGCCCGCGACCGCGCCGACCTGCGGGTCGGCGAAGGGCTGGACGAGCTGCCGTACGGTGTCCGGTTCGAAGACGGTGTCGCCGTCCATCATCACGACGATGTCGTGAGAGGCGTTGCGCACGCCGTTGTTCAGCGCCGCCGGTTTGCCCGCGTTCGCCTGGCGGATGACGCGCACGTTCGGCATGCGGAGGGACTCGGCGATGTCCGCCGTGCCGTCCGTCGAGCCGTCGTCCACGACGATGATCTCGATCGGGTGGGTGCTGTGCGCCAGCGAGTCGAGGGTGTTGGCGATGCACTCCTTCTCGTTGTACGCCGGGACGATCACGCTCACCGGCCGGGTGACCGTCGGCCCCCAGCTGAAGCGGCGTCTGTTGCGCCGCCGGTGGTGGCGGCGGGCGAGGACCAGCATCATCCCGAAGCGGCCCATGACGGCCACGCCGACCACCATGAGGCCGACGGAGAGCGCCGGCACGGCCCACTCGGCGACGGCGACGGCCGCGACCAGGGCCTTGCCCTCGTAGAGGACGGCGCCGGTGGCCTCGCGGTGGGCGGCCTGGAGGCGGGGTCCGTCGAAAGCACCGGGAGCGGCCGCGTTCGTCTGCTCCATGACGCCGCTGATGGTGGTGAAGGTGTAGCCCTTCGCCCGCATCTCCTCGATGTACTTGGGCAGCGCCTCGATCGTCTGCGAGCGCTCGCCGCCCGCGTCGTGGAAGAGGACCGACGCGCCCTTGTCCTTCTCCGGCGTGGCCCACCGGACGATCTTCGAGACGCCCGGCCGCTTCCAGTCGTCGCTGTCGGTGTCGACGAAGACGCTGGTGTAGCCGTCCTGGCCGAGCTTCTCGTAGACGGGCCAGCTGTAGTTGTCGATGGCGTCCGTCTCCGAGGAGTACGGCGCCCGGAACAGGGTGGTCGTGATGCCGGCCGCGCCCGCCAGCGCGAGCTGGGTCTGCTCCATCTCGCGCCGGACGCGGGCGTCGCTCTGGTACGACAGGTCGACGTGCGTGAAGGTGTGGATCCCCACCTCGTGGCCCTGCTTGACCATGTCCCGCACGATGCCCGGGTAGCGCGACACCATCGAGCCGACCAGGAAGAACGTGGCGGGCACGTCGTACTTCTCCAGGATCGCCAGCACCTGCGGCGTCCACGTCGGGTTGGGGCCGTCGTCGAAGGTGAGGGCGATGGTCTTGTCCGGGACGGAGACGGTCGTGGCCCGTCCGCCGCGGAAGGTGACGATCGGCCCGCCGTCCAGGACGTCGTCGGGTACGTCGTCGGAGGCGGCCCCGGTCCGGACGCGCTGGTCGCCGCCGACCTCGGCGCGCAGATAGCCGTCGAGGAGCATCACGCAGACCAGCGCGAGCAGGAGCAGCAGGGCGAGGATGACGCGCGGCTTCTGGAGCGCGGCGGCCTTCCCGGCGGCCCGCTCCATCCGGGAAGGGGCGCGGCGGCGGCCGCGGGAGGGGGTGGTCGTGGACATACGGCGGCCCCCGGTCAGTCGGCGACCGCGGAGGCGGACGTGGACGAGGACGTGGATGTAGGCGTGGATGTGGGCGTGGACGTGGATGTGGGCGTGGATGTGGGCGTGGTCGGGGCCGATGTGGGACCGGCGGTGGCGCTTGCCTGCGGCGGGGCCGACGGGACACCGCTGGGCCGGATTCCCGGGCCCCCGGGACCACCAGGGCCGCCGGCGCCACCGGCGGGCCCCGCACCCGCCAACGGCAGCAACTGCGACGGCGTGAGCGAGGTGCCCCAGCCCATGAAGGCCGCGCCGAGCACGGCCGCGTACCCGAGGCAGACGGCCCCCAGGAGGAGGCCGATCCGGCGCAGCAGCCGGGCCCGGCGTCCGGAGTTGTCAACGAACACGGGCCCATCGGCGGACTCGTTGCCGCGTTTGCGGCGGCGACCGCGAGTGACGCGGCTTTCGATGGCAGGCTCGGAATGCATTCCCCGGACACTAGGAGGCGTTTATGTGCCCTAAACTCGGGTTTTCATGTGAGAGACCCGTGAGAAAGGGCTCAACCTGTCCTTTCTCTGAGAGTTCTCACGTTTGGCTGCGGAACTCGCCCTGGGCGCCCGAATTGATGTGAGACGTTTGCGGCCGGGAAACGTATTGGTCTTGGACCGCGGACACCGACATCAGGAGAACGGGAGCGTGCGCCATGAGGAGTCACCGGAAACCGGCGGCGGTCGGGCTGGGCTGCCTGCTCGCCCTGGTCACCACGGGCTGCTCCGAACAGGCCGAACCGGTCGACCGAGCACGCCCGGCGCCCTCGGCAACAGCGGCCCCCAGCACCTCGTCCCCCGCCGGGACCGGCACCGCGTACGCCCCCTACGTCAGCGCCACGGAGGCCGCCGGCACCGACTCCGCCGGCTCCCCGACGACGTACAACCTGGCCTTCGTCCTGGCCGACGGCGACGACTGCACTCCGCACTGGGACGGCAGCCACGCGATCGGTGACCCGGCGGTGAAGTCCCGGATATCGCGGCTGGTGAAGGACGGCGGCCACGTCCGGGTCTCCTTCGGCGGCGCTTCCGGCAAGGAACTCGCGGCGGTCTGCGACAGCGCGACGGAACTGGCGGCGGCGTACGGCGAGGCCCTCGACGCGGCCGGTGCCACCCGGGCCGACTTCGACGTCGAGGGCGACGAACTCGCCGACTCCGGCTCCGTCGCCCTGCGTTCGAAGGCGATCGCGCTGCTCCAGCGGGAACGTACGGACGTGGAGGTCTCCTTCACGCTCCCGGTCATGCCCTCGGGCCTGGGCAAGGACAGCCTGGCGCTGCTCGGCTCCGCCAACGACCACGGCGTGGAGGTCGCCACGGTCAACCTGATGACGATGAACTACGGCACGTCGTTCGACGGAGACATGGGCGGCTACGCGCTCACGGCCGCCGAGGCCGCGCACACCCAGCTGAAGAAGGTCTTCGGCACCTCGGACGCGGCCGCCTGGCGGGGCATGGCGCTCACCTCGATGATCGGCGTCAACGACGTGGACGGCGAGACCTTCACGCTCGCCGACGCGGCCGAGGTTCGGGCCTTCGCCGAGGAGAAGGGCATCGGGTGGGTGTCGATGTGGTCGGCCGCGCGGGACCGGCAGTGCGCGAACGGTTCCGCGTCGGGCCGGCCGGCGACCGATTGCAGTGGGGTGAGGCAGCGTTCGGGGGCGTTCGGGGAGGCGTTCGCGGGCTGACGCGGGCCGTCGACGGAGGCCGGCTTCCGCTCAGCGCCGCCGGTGCACGAGCCGCCCCGCACACACCGTCGCGACGCACTCCCCCGCGTCGTCGAAGACGGCGAGGTCGGCGCGGCCGGTCGGGACGATCGCGGTGTTGCGCGCACCGGGCAGGACGATGACGTCGTTGCGCTCGGCGGCGGCCCGGAGCTCCGCCGAGTCGACGTATTCCTCCACGACGGCGACCGCGCCGAGCTTCAGCACCTCGTGGACGCGTTCGCGCGGGCTCGGGGCGTCCGGGAGCGGGCCCTCGTGGACCCGGGCGGGACCGAGGGTCCCGGGCCACCTGCGGACCCGGGCCCGGGGGAACGCCTCGCGGACGTCGTCGAGTGTGCCGACGGCACCGATCCGGTCCCGTCCTACGGCCACGGCACCGCCCTTGACGGGGTCGGAGTCCCAGGTGACGCGGACGGCGTCGGCCGTGTGAATGGTTTCCAACTACCTCTCCGCGCCGCTCAGTTGGAGGCGAGCAGCTTCAGCTCGGGGTGAGCCGTGCCGCCCTCGATCGCCGTGGACGAGATGTGCGAGACGACGCGGTCGTCGACGGGGTCGTTCGTCGGGTCGTCGTGCACGACGAGGTGCTCGTACGTGGTGGAGCGCTGGGCCGGGACCCGGCCCGCCTTCCGGATGAGGTCGATGATCTCCATCCGGTTGGACCGGTGCTTGGCGCCCGCGGAGGAGACGACGTTCTCCTCCAGCATGATCGAGCCGAGGTCGTCGGCGCCGTAGTGCAGGGAGAGCTGCCCGACCTCCTTGCCCGTGGTCAGCCACGAGCCCTGGATGTGGGCGATGTTGTCCATGAACAGCCGGGCGATCGCGATCATCCGCAGGTACTCGAAGAGGGTCGCCTGCGTCCGGCCCTTCAGGTGGTTGTTCTCGGGCTGGTAGGTGTACGGGATGAAGGCGCGGAAGCCGCCCGTGCGGTCCTGGACGTCCCGGATCATCCGCAGGTGCTCGATGCGCTCGGCGTTGGTCTCGCCGGTGCCCATGAGCATGGTGGAGGTGGACTCGACGCCCAGGTTGTGGGCGATCTCCATGATCTCCAGCCAGCGCTCGCCGGACTCCTTCAGCGGGGCGATGGCCTTGCGGGGCCGCTCGGGCAGCAGCTCGGCACCGGCACCGGCGAAGGAGTCGAGCCCGGCGGCGTGGATGCGCCGGATGGCCTCCTCGACGCTCACCTTCGAGATCCGGGCCATGTGCTCGACCTCGGACGCCCCCAGGCTGTGGATGACCAGCTGCGGGAACTCCTTCTTGATCGCCGCGAAGTGCTTCTCGTAGTACTCGACGCCGTAGTCCGGGTGGTGTCCGCCCTGGAACATGATCTGGGTGCCGCCCAGCTCGACCGTCTCGGCGCACCGGCGCAGGATGTCGTCCAGGTCGCGGGTCCAGCCCTTGTCGGTGTCCTTGGGGGCGGCGTAGAAGGCGCAGAACCGGCACGCCGTGACGCAGACGTTCGTGTAGTTGATGTTGCGCTCGATGATGTACGTCGCGATGTGCTCGGTGCCGGCGTACCTGCGGCGGCGTACGGCGTCGGCGGCGGCGCCCAGCGCGTGCAGCGGGGCGTCCCGGTACAGCGCGAGCGCCTCGTCGGGGGTGATCCGCCCACCGGCGGCTGCACGGTCGAGGATGGGCTGAAGGTCGGCCTTCTCGGTCACCGGGCGTCCCTTTCGTAAGGGTTGTGGACGGACCAGCCCAGCGTACGCCAGCGGTTCGGGCCGCTGGACGTCAGGCCTTCGGGCCCTGAGGCCGTCAGGCCGCGTAGGCCCCGGCCAGGAGTCCGAGGAAGGCGCCGGAGATCAGGAACGGCCCGAAGGGAATGGCCGTCTTGCGTCCGGCGCGCCGCGCGACCACGAGGGCACCGCCGTACAGCGCGCCCAGCAGGAACCCGGCGAAGGTGCCGAGCATCACCGTCGGCCACCCGTACCAGCCGAGCACCGCCCCCGCGCCCAGGGCGAGCTTGACGTCGCCGAAGCCCATCCCCGCGGGGTTGATGAGGAACAGCACGAAGTAGCCGCCGCCCAGCGCGAGCGAGCCGAGCAGGGCGGTCGTCCACTCCCCCGCGTGCTCGGGCACGAGCGCGGTGACGCCGAGCAGCACGAGCGCGGCCGCGGCGAACGGGAGGGTGAGCGGGTCGGGCAGCCGCCGCACCCGGAAGTCGACGGCCGTCAGCAGCACCCCGACGGGTGCGAGCAGCAGCCAGACGCCGATCTCGGGCCGGGTGCCGGTGGCGGCGGCGAGGGCGGCGCAGACGAGGGCGGTGGCGATCACCAGCGGTGCCGTACGCGGCCCGTATCCGGCCTCCTCGCACTCGGGGCACGAGGCCCCTCCCAGCCAGCCCCTGAGGGCGTGCCCGCCGGGACACCGCTCCCGCCACGGCTCCCCCGAGGGGGCCGAGAACCGATAGGCCGCGCGCGGCAGGAACGCGCCCGCCGCCGCGCCCCACAGCGCGGCGGCGACGACCAGGACCCCGGTGTTCATCCCACCGCGGCGATCGCGTCGCGCCACGTCGGCAGCAGCTCGTCGAGCAGTGCCTCGGTGCGCGGCGGCAGGCCACGGGCCCCGCTGCGCCCGATGAGATCGGTGGCGAGCGCCGTCAGCCGGGACGTGTCGCCGGTGGCGTGGGTGGCGCGCAGCAGCTCGTGCCACAGGCGCTCGTCGGCAGGGGCGGTGCGCAGGGCCGCGTTGAGGGCCTCGATGGCCTTCTCGGCGCGGTTCTTCTCCATGTGGAACTCGCACAGCGCGAGCCCGGTGTCCGCGACGAGCAGCGGCAGCTGGGCGTCGACGATCTCATGGGTGAGCCACCGGTAGCGGCCCTCGGGCCGGTCGGCGAGCAGCGGCCCGCGCACCAGCACCAGCGCGTCGGTGAGCAGCCGCCCGCGCACGGCCCGGCTGCCGACGCCCTTGCCCTGCGTGGCCTCGTGGTAGAGGGACCGCAGCACGTCCAGGTCGGAGACGACGGACTTGGCGAGCGTGAGCCGCCCGGTCGCGTCCCTGCCGAGGCGGGGCGTGCCGTCGGGGTCGGCGCCGAGCCAGTCGCGCAGCCGGTCCAGGAGCGCGTCCCGTACGTCGTCGGTGACGCCGCGCGGCCACAGCGCGGAGGACAGCACGCGCGGGTGCACGCCCTCGCGGTGCAGGAGCAGCAGGGCGAGCGCCTCGTGCAGCAGGGCGCTGCGCTCCCCGTCCGGGGTGTCGAGGCCGATGATCTCGTACGGCCCGACGAGCCGGGCGTAGACGGCAGGCCGGCCCTGCTCGCTGATGTCGACGAGGAACGGCGGGGTGCTCGCGGGCCTGTCGGATTCTCGCTCCGGGTCCGCCTCGACGAACAGCTCGACCACGGCCCGCTGCTGCGCGACCGGCAGCAGCTGGGCGTCGAGTTCGAGCCCGAGGAGGGGTGCGAGCAGCTTGCCCTGGCCGGTGATCTCCATCTCCCAGGCGGCGCCCGGCAGGTCGCCGGTCTCGGTGCCGACGAGGTAGCCGATGCCGAGCCGGCTGGCGTCGGCGGCGAGTTCGGCGAGCTTGACGGCGTCCTCGGCGGACGGCTGGGCGGCGAGCAGGACCAGGTGCGGGGCCCACCGGGTGTGCTGGGCGGGCCCGGTGCGCCCGGTGAGGACGGAGTCGTGCCCGGCGGCGCCCAGCGCTCCGCGCCGCTGCCGTGTCTCGGCCTCCATGGTCTCGACGAGCGCCTCGACGTCCTCCAGGTGCCGGATCCGGCTGGGGGCGAGCGGCGTCAGGTCCTCACCGAAGCCGACGAGCGTGATGGTCATGCGGTCGGACCACCCGTTGGTCGCCAACTCCGCGGCGACGGACGCGAAGACGGCGGCCCGGTCGGCCTCCCGGCCGGAGAGGGAGACGATGCCGGGCACGGCCTCCAGGTTGAGCAGCAGCCGCGAGTCGTCCATGGTGCCGAGGCTGACGAGCCCCGGGTAGGGCGCGGCCGTGTCGACGTCCTCGTAGCGCTCGGCGTCCGTCCGGGCCAGCATCCAGAAGGTCTGGTCCTGCCCCTGCTGCCAGGGGGCGGGCGGCTTCCCGGCGGGCTGGGCGAGCTGGAGGTGCAGGTCGCCGTTGCTGAGCCAGGCCGCGTACACGACCGGCAGGGCCCGCGACTCCTCGGCGAGGGAGGCGGCGAGGCCGCGCAGGCTCCGGTCGAGCATCCGCACACCCTCGGGGTCGGCCCCGACGAGCAGCGCGTCCTGGACGTCCTGCGCGTCCCCGCTCGGCGTGGGCGGTTCCATACCGCGCCGCCCGCCGACGGCCCCGAACGCCGACTGCCACAGCGCCTGCCGGCGCCGCCGCCCCAGGGCACCGAGGAGACCGGCGGCGAGGAGGGGTGCGCCGAGGAGGGCTTCGGGCAGACCGAAGGAGCTGTCGGACTCGGCGTCGACGCCGGTGGCCTGCTGGTGGCCCAAGTCGGGGGCGGGCCGCTGCTCGGGCAGGGACAGCTGGGAGGCGGAGGGGCTGCCACCGGCGTGCTCGTGCCCGCCGCCCTGGGCACCGCTGCCTCCGCCTTTGGCGTGGTCCCCCGTCTGGGCGTAGTCGGCGATCTGCTGCTGCACGTCCGGCGACACGTTGGGAGCCTCGTCGGGCATCTCGACGAGCTCGCCGCCGCGCGCGTCGCCCGGCATCTCCATGATCCATCCGGGCCGGATGAGGCTGGCCTCGGAGAGCTTGGACCCGTCCGGCTGGATGCGGTCCTTGTTGAGCTCGAAGATCTCCTTGTAGCGACGCCCGTCACCGAGGTGCCGCTCCGCTATCTCCCACAGGGAGTCGTGGTGACGTCCCTCGGGCGGCTGGATCCGGTAGTACTTCGTGTCGCCCTGCTTGGCGGTGCTGCCACCGGCGTCGGCGTGCGAGGCGGCGTGCGAGGCCTGCTCGGCGAGGGCGGCCGCGGTGTCGGCGGCCTGCTCCTGCTGCTGGGCGAAGAAGCCCGGGGTCTGCTGGGCCGCGGCTACGGTGGGCTTCTGGTTGGCGTCGTACCCGCTCTGCCCGAGCTGCGACAGCCCGGGCGCGAAGCTGGCCGCGGTGGCGCCGACGAGGAGCAGCGCGGCGACGAGCTGCCGGGCGAGCAACTGACTGGGCCCGGCGCCCGGCACCCGCCCCGGCACACCGACACCGGACAGCGCGGCCTTCATCTCCACGAGCACGCAGGCGGTGAACTGGGCCCACGCGAGCCACACCACCACGGTGAGGATGTTCAGGAACGTCTGAACGGTGATCTCTTGCTGGAGCCAGTCGAGGCTCGGCACCCCGTTCGGCAACGGCCACCCGATCTGCGTGGCCAGCGCGCCCGGCACGCCGACGAGGAGAACGGCCAGGGCGACGAACGCGAAGAACGCCTTGACGAAGTCCCCGAACGACCGCCGCTGCACCCTCACCGGCTGCGGCGTCCGGTTCCTCGGAGCCGTCGTTCCCGTCGTACTTCCCGTCGAGCTTGACGAGCTTGAGGTGCGGCGTCGCGGCATGGCGGGTGTCCTGGGGTCGTGTGTGAGTGCCGTGAGGCGAACTGCGGGGCGAGAGGTGTGCTGAGCCTACAGAGATCTTATTGACTCTCATTGAGGTCGTCGAAGGCCGCAGGGAACGAACGCCGTTGACGTCCGATTTGCGCCGCTGCTCGCCTGCGGTTGCCCCTGCGACCGAGCAGCCGGGAGGGCCCCCTTCGCGACTGCCACGCATACTCCTCACGCGCCCTGCACAATCCGTCGTGGCTGCTCAGAGGCCACGATCAACCGCTGATGGCTTCGTTCCCTGCTGCACATGCCGAACCTCGGGGGGAGAATCCGTGGCCCGCCGCGCTCGCCGCGATGGCGGCACTTCCGCTCACCGCATGCGGCGGGGGCAGCGAAGGCGAGTCGCCGGACGGCACCAAGGGGGCGGACTCAGACACAAGGAGCCCGCCGCCATCCGCGTCCGACTCGGCGGGACTTGACCGCCCGGCCGTCAGCGTGCCGAAGGACTTCAAGCTGGTCTTCGACTTCGACCAGCCGTCCGACGCGAAGCACGCGGCAGCGCTCACCGACGCCGAGAACTACATCCGCGCGCTGAAGCACGGCATCGCCGAGCAGGATCCGAACCGTTCTGCAGGAACCAGGCCAAGCCCTACAGCAAGGAAACCAAGACCGGGAAGGTCCACTACACGGACGAGAACCCGGACAGCTTCCAGAAGTTCAGGTTGCTCATGGTGCCCCCGTCCGGAGGCTCCGAAGTCTGGCGGACCGCGAACATCGAGGTCATCGGCAAGGCGAAGGAATGCCGGTGAGGGTGCCTTCACGGCGGACGGCGCTTCGGGGTGCCGCCGTGGGCACGGCGGCGGTTCTGTGGGCTGCCGGAGCCGCTCAGGCAAACGACCTCACCGGCAACACGACCAGCCCTTCGCCGAGTTCGAGCCCGTCGGGCAACGCGAACAACCAGGAACTCTCCGCTTCCGTCACGTCCTCCCACCTCAAGGTCAGTCAGGTGAGCGGCCCCACCGGTGGCAAGCAGGGCACCCAGGACTCGCCCTCGGACATGTCAGCCCCCACGCGTCCTGGGGCGGCCAGAAGCTGTGGACGGATCACTATCGGGACGGCAAGGACGCCTACAACTACGAGGACGGCTCCCTCATCACCCGCAAGGGCTACGACGCCTACAACCTCGGCAAGGACGGCTACTTCTGGCGCGGCGTAGCCCGCGACCTCGAGGACCCGGACTCGTACGACTGCGAACGCGTCATGTTCTGGCAGGACGCCGGCGAGATCCGCGACGTGCCGAACGCCCCCACGCCCGAGACGCTCGCCGAGTACGCCTACGACAGGGTCAAGGTCCCGGACACGGAGATCGAGCTGAAGCCGGAGGGAAGGTCGACGGTCAACCTGCCGACGTGGGTGTGGCTGGACAAGGGCACCAAGGGCGACGCCGACAAGACGCCGCCTTGCGGCATCAGGTACCTGCGCGCCACGAACGGTGAGCCGTACCAGTTGAAGGCCAGCGTCTCGTGGGAAGGCACGGGCGGCGCGAACGGCGACCTTCCGGATGGCACCTTCGAAACGACCCAGGACATGAACGTCCAGGAAATCCAGTCGATCAACCGCTGACCCGGCTCCCACGTCGTTCGCAACCGCCACGCCACATTCCTCACCTCCCCCACACAATCCACCGCTGCCTCTCAAAAGCCCATTACCGGCCCCTGATAGCTTCGTTCTCTGCCGCACACGCCGAACACCCGGGGGAGACGAACCGTGGCACGCCGCGCTCTGACCACCACTGCCGTCACGCTGACCGCGACAGCGGCGCTGCTCCTGACCGGCTGTGGGGGTGGCGATTCGCAGTCGGACGACATCAAGGGGGCGGACAGCGGGCCGAGCAGCCCGTCGGCCTCCGCTTCGTCGTCTGCGGCGCCCGAGGTCAAGCGCCCCGTGATCAAGCTTCCCAGCAGCTTCCAGCTGACCTTCGAGAACTGGACGAGCAGCGACCCCGTCGAGCAGGCCGTACTCAACGACGCCAAGGAGGAAATCCGGGCAGGGTACGCGGCGATCATCGAGAACGACCCCGATAGCGAGGCCGTCGCCTTCTATGACACAGAAGGGGTCCGCGGGCAGACCAAGGAGTGGATCAGGTCCTACACGGACAAGAACCTCACCGTCATCGGCAAGCTGCCCACCTTCAACCCCAAGGTCAACCTTGCCAAGACCGGCAAGGGAGCATCGCTCAGTTACTGCACGGACGAGAGCGAGGCGAAGACCAGGAACCGTGCAACCAACAAGGCCGAGGGGAACCCGGCAGGCACGGACCCCTACGTCCTCTACTCGGTCTCCCTGGCGAAGAACGAGCAGGGCGTGTGGCAGAACGCGTCGGTGCACTCCGAGCGAGGGGCCTGCTCCAAGTGAGGTCACAGTACCGAGCCATACCCGTGATCGCCACGTCACTTGTCGTGGCTCTGTTGGGCTCGACGCCCGCCGGCGCGTTCGGAGGCGCCGGCTCGGACACGCGAGGCGAGGCCAACGGCAACGAACTGTCCGCCTCCGCCAAGCAGTCCCGGATCCAGGTCACGCAGACGAGCGGCCCCACCGGCGGCAAGCAGGGCACCCTCTCATCGACAGACGTGAACTGGGAGCCGCCGCCCTGCTGGTACGAGCCGGTCTTCACGCCCGAGCAACTGAAGAACTTCTCGGAGAACGACGGCAAGGGCGACGTCGCCCTCCGCCAGGGCTGGATCGGCTCGAAGCTCTGGACCGACCACTTCAAGGACGAGAAGGACGCCGCCAACTACTTCGGCACACCCAGCACGGTGAAGGGCTACAAGAACTACAACCTCGGTAAGGACGGCTACTTCTGGCGTGGAGTCTCTCCCAACGTCAGCGAGGTCGACGACACCTCACTGTGCAGTCGGCTCATGTTCTGGCAGGACGCCGGCGAGATCCCCGACGACCCCAACGCCCCCACTCCGGAAACCCTCGCCGACTACGCCTACAACAAGGTCAAGGTCCCCGAGACCGAGGTGGAGTTGAAGCCGGCTGCCAGGTCGACCGTGAACCTGCCGACCTGGGTGTGGCTGGACAAGGGCACCTTCAAGGAGGTCAAGGTCCGCGCCGAGCTCCCCGGAACGGGCCTGTGGGCGGAGACGACCGCCAAGCCGATCGCCCTCCACCTGGAGCCCGGCACCGAGGACGCCGAGACCTTCCCCGCCTCCGGCGACTGCGAGATCAACGAGGACGGTTCGATCGGCACCCCGTACACCAAGGGCGACGCCGACAAGACCCCGCCCTGCGGCATCCGCTACCTCCGCGCCACCAACGGCACCCCGTACCACCTCTCCGCCAGCGTCACCTGGCAGATCACCTGGGAAGGCTCCGACGGCACCGGCGGCGACCTGCCCGACGGCACCTTCGAGACCACGCAGGACATGAACGTCCAGGAGATCCAGTCGATCAATCGCTGACTCGATGCCGCACCTACCAACGGCGAGTGGCCACAGTGCGGTCAGACGTACGGGTTCTCGTTCGAGACCGGGGCCGCCGTGAAATCCACGCCACATGACACGCAGGTATGAGTCTTCCTCCTCGGGAGCCGAGACTTCGACGGCGTTGACCGTTTTCTGGTCCCTGAGGATGACGACGACGTCGAAGTCATCCCCCAGGGCCTGAATCTGCACCGCGGGTCATGGTCGAAGGGCCCCATCACGCGCACTTCGCCCCAGGAAGCAGCAGCCGTTCGGAGCATCCAGGATGATTTCCAGGTGTCGGCCGACCCGCACTTCCGCGCTCATCGCCGGAAGCACAGGCACCGGCACGGTTCGTCAGCTGCTTGTCACCCATTGCCGGCCCGCGTCACCCACGTGTCGGCCGATCGTGAAGATGCTTCGCAAGCGTGCGCACCCGCTGCGGGTCACCCGGGGTCCGGATCCTTGTCCAAGTCCAGGACATGCCAGTCCGCAGGCCTGTACCCCGCCATACCGCAACCCCAGTCACACGCGCATCAACGTCAACAACCGTATGCACACGTGAACTTACAAGGCACAATCGTTCGACGGAAAGATCGACTAGGGGTACGGTGCTGGTGGATCAGAACGTTGGGACGTTGGGGGGCTGCCAGATGGGCAAGGGCAAGAGCGACCTCGCGCTCCCGTTGACCGAGTTGGAGAGCTACGGGCGCCGGCTTCGTTCCATCAAGACCCGGCTGAATCACACCAAGAAGCTTTTCGAGTCCTACAGGGACGACATCGGCGACGGCAGTGTCAATGACGCGCTCGGGGATTTCGAGTCCAACTGGGAGGACGGGCGCGAGGACATCACGCAGCAGCTCGATGCGCTGGCGAGTATGTCCGATGCCGTGGTCCGGGAGTTCAAGAAGCTTGATGACGAGCTGGCCAAGAAGGCCAACGACGCCATGAAGACCGAGGACAAGCGGGGCGGGAAGGGCGGTAAAGGGGGCGGCGGCAGCAGCAAGTGAGGCCGCGCCCCTGACGTGAAAGGGCCCCGGATCCTGAGATCCGGGGCCTTTCGTGTGCCTGAGGTCAGGAAGCGACCGCGGCGTTGAGGTGCAGGTCCGCCGCGATGCCCTCGGGCGAGACGGCGAGGCCCACGCCGCCGCCCACACCGGTGGTGACGCCGGCGGCCGACGTCTCGACGTAGAGACCGGCTGCGGCGCCGGCACCCGCGGTGCCGCCCGCCTGGCCGCCGGCGATGGTGTCCAGCTCGGCGTCGGACATGTGGGCGGTCTCGATCTGCGGGGTGAAGGCCATGGAGGGCGGTTCCCTTCGTTTCATTAATTCGAAGTGCTCGAGCGCGACTGATCAAAGCACGTCGGGAGAAGGGTCGGCCAGTCAGTGCTTATCGGGGTGCGACGGATTTCGGTGACCCAATTCATGAGTGTGACCATTCGGTCAACGGAATACCCGTCGCCTTCACAGGTTCTGCCACGGTGCGGTACCGGAGTGCAATGCACGACGGGGTGAGCGAGTGGTTCTCAGTTCCCCCGGTGGTTTCTCACGACCTCGCGGTGAACGGTGTGCAGATCCGTGGAATGTTCCGGATCACCGGTTCACCGACTGGATCCAGGGGGACGACTCGGCCGGCTTTCAGCCGACCTCGTTCTCCGCCACCGCCTGCCCGTGGACGACCACGTCGCCGCCGTAGAACATGCCCGTGAAGACCGGGGAGTAGGTGAGCTGCACTTCGACCTGCACCTGCTGGGCGTTAGCCGCCACGCAGTGGGTGGCCGCGATGTCCGCGCCCGTCATGTCCATCTCGCGGGCGAAGGCCTTCACGCGGGCGTTGCAGTTCTCGTAGTTGATCGGAGCGGGGCCGCCCTCGTTGTCGTAGAGGGCTTCGCGGTCGATGTCCTGGGCGGCGTAGCGCGCCGCCTGTTCCGCGATGTCCGCCGCCCGTTCCCGCTTGGAGATGGACAGGCCGCCGTCGATCACGAACGCGGAGAGGGAGAGGAAGACCAGCGCGAAGATGATGACCGCACCGGCGCCGGAGCCACGGTCGTCCAGGTGTGCGCGACGGGCCGCCCACCACGATCGCCAGTAGGGCGGGAGGTGTCTCACGCCGACCTCCGGAACGGGTCGAGCGGGGAGCTGAAGCTCGCCGACAGCGTCGTCGGGACGTCGAGGCCGAGCATGGCGAGGCCCCGCACCTGGCAGCTCACCTCGACCGTGAAGATGGTGTCGGGCTCGAAGCCCTGGCTCGTCTGGACGACCGACACGGGGCCGGAGCAGACGTCCGTCAGGTTCGCCTCGGCGGCCTTCTTGGCCTCGGCCATGGCGGTGGCGTGGTCCTTCTGGATCGAGCCCGCGCGGGCCGCGTCCCGAGCCGCTCCGTCGAGCGCCCCGCGGCCGTCGACGAGCTGGCCGAAGGCCACCAGGACGAGGATGAAAAGGATCATCACCGGTGCGAGGATCACGACCTCGACCGTGGACAGGCCCTGGTCGTCCGCCCGCCGGCTGTCTTTCCGGAGCGCGGGGGGAGGGAGAGTCATCAGTTCTCCTCCTGTACGAACCGCTCCACCGGGCCGGCCGACTGCGCGTGCACCGTCAGGTCCAGCCCCGGGAACACCGTCGGCACCCGGGCCGCGATCTCCACACCGACCGTGTTCTGGTCCGGCTGGAGCATCTTCACGTCCGGCGCCAGCACGAGCTGCGGGCCCAGCTGGCGGATGTAGCTGTCCACCACGTCCTGGGCCTCGCCCCGCCACGCGCCCGGCTGTTCGTCGGCCGTGGCACGCGCCTTGCGCGCTCCCGCCTGGGCCGCCGCCTGGGCGACGTGGTCGGCGAAGAAGTACAGGGCGAACTGCACGGTCGCGAAGATCATGAAGAACAGTACGGGGGTGAGCAGCACGAACTCGATCGCGGTCATGCCGGAGTCACCGCGGGCGGCCGCCGCTCTCCGCGCGGCCCGCACCCTGCGGCGTATCCGTCTGCTCACGTCCGCCAGCATCCCCGTGAATCCCGTTGTCCGTACGAACGACTGTCCGTGTGACTGCCCCTGCGACCGTCCCTGTGACGAATCAGCAGGTCTTGCCCGCGTCCGCGCCCTTGATGCAGTCGCCGACCTTGTTGGCGCCCTCGCTCAGCGCGGCGTTGATGATGGCGGCCACGACACCGACGATCGCCACGACGACCGCCGAGATGATGACCCACTCGACCGCGGAGGCACCGCGGTCCAGTTCGCCGGAGCGGGCGCGCTCGGTACGGGCCTGGAGGAAGGTGACCAGGAAGTCCACGGCCGGGATGCCGGTGTGGAAGTTACGTCCGTTCATGACGTCTTGTCCTTTCGAAATCGGTTCACGGAGGTTCTGGAGTTGTGAAGGTGGCTCACTGCACGGCTCGCTGCACGGCTCACTGCACCTGGAACACCCGCATCGCCGCCGGAAAGATCAGGAACACCAGGAACCCTGCGCACAGCAGCAGCTGCGCCACGAGCATCGACTGGGACTTCTCACCCGCGCTGCCCTCGATCTCGGCGAGCTCGCGGTGCCGCATGGTCTCGGCCCGGGACGCGAGGGACTCGCGCACCTTGGCACCGTCGTCCGCGACCAGGGCCAGGGAGGCGGAGAGGTCCTTGAGTTCCTCGACCCCGAGTTCCTCGCCGAGCTGGCCGAGCGCCTGCCACTGGCTGAGGCCGGTGATGCGGGCGTCGGACAGGGCGTTGCGGATGCGCTGGTTGGCCCAGCCGTCGGAGATCTCGGCCGCCGCCATCAGGGCCTCCGGCAGACCGCGTCCGCCGGCGAGGCTCATCGACACCAGGTCGAGGTACGCGCCGATCACGCGCCGCAGGTCGCGCCGCTTCTCGGCCGCGTCTCGCCTTACCTCCAGGTCGGGCAGGAAGAAGAAGACGACCGCGAAGAGCAGCGCCAGCCACACCGGGATGATCGGGCTCCGGCCGACGCCCAGCGTGTAGACGATGGCGAACAGGAACGGGCCGAAGAACAGGCCCGCCACACCCAGCAGCACCTTCGTCGCCAGGAACTTCTCCCAGCTGCGGTCCAGGACCGCGAGGTCGGCGCGCAGCGAGCGCTGCTCCCACCCCTGCTGGAGGTAGAACTCGGACACCCGCAGGCCCACTTCGGCCCGCAGGGCGCCGAAGCGTCCCTTGTCCGGCTCGGTGCGCGCCGACTCGTACGCCGAGCCGCGTGCCCGCATCGCGTCGATCCGGGCGACCTGCGAGATCGCGCTCCGCTTGCTGGGCATGAGGGCGCGTATCAGGGCGTAGACGCCCAGGCCGAAGACGGCGCCGACGACGAGCGGCATCGTGAGGTTCACCGGCGTGCCCCCTCTTCCTGCGGCAGCTGCTGCTGAGGCTGCTGCGACGGCGTCCTGGGACGCACGAACTGGACAGCTGCCTCGTCCCGGACCAGGAAGCGTTCGGGCGTCTCGATGGTGGACAGCTTGCGCAGCCACCAGAAGCCGAGCGCGAACAGGCCGCAGACACAGGCCAGGACGAGCTGGCCGACGGCGGTGCCGTACGGCTCCACGAAGTCACGGTTGAAGATCGACAGGCCGAGGACGAAGGCGATCGAGACCGCCACGACGATCTGCACGGACCGCCGGGTCGAGGCGCGCTGCGCCATCACCCGCTGCCGCATGTCCACTTCCTCGCGCGCCGACTTGGCCAGGGCGCCGAGGACCTGGCGCAGACCGGGTCCGCGCAGGCGGGCGTTGAGGATCAGGGCCGCGACGATGATGTCGGCGGAGGCGTCGTCGATCTCGTCGGCGAGGTGCTGGAGCGCCTCGGGCAGCGGGGTGCGGGCGCGCAGGCGGTCGACGAGGGCGTCGAGGTGGGGGCGCAGGACGGGGGCGGCGGCGCGGGCGGAGGCCGGGATGGCCTGCTCCAGGCCGACGGCGCCGGCGATGGTGTCGCGCAGGGACTCCGTCCAGGAGGCCAGGGCCTCGACGCGGCGCATGGCGGCGCGTTCCTCACCGGCGCCGCCGAACAGGCGGTCCCAGAAGAAGACGAGGACACCGGCCGCGATGCCGGCGACGGCCCAGCGGGTGAGGACGAGGACGACCAGGCCGACGATGGCGGCGAGCGAGCCGCGCTGGCCGGCGAAGCGGATGAGTTCGCTCGCCCGCTCGGCGGCCTTCTGCTTCTCGTGGTCGGGCTTGACGGGCAGCCCGCGTACGGCGACGAGGAGGAGGGCGAGGCCGCCGCCGACGGCGACGCCGCTTCCTATCGAGTACAGGACGGTGGTGGAGAACAGGCCGCCCATGGAACCGAGGGAGCCGATTGCTGCGAGAGTCGTGTTCACCCCCGGCTCACCCCCAGGTCCCGGACGGCCGGTAGCCGTGTGCCATCAGTTCCTCCAGGCAGGCTAGGGGGGCGTGCGGCACGACCCGGCCGTCGGGGGCCTCCGCGAACACCTCGCTGGACAGGACGCGTCCGTCGACGCCGTTGACCTCGCGGACGGAGGTGACCATGCGCTGGAGGCGGCCGCCGTTGCCGAAGTTGTTGCGCCGCTGGATGAAGACCACGAAGTTCACCGCGCCCGCGATCAGCATCTGGCTGGCCTCGATGGGCAGCCGCTCGGAGGCCTGCAACGCGTAGGTGGAAATACGGTTGAAGACCTCGCTGGAGCTGTTGGCGTGGATCGTGGACAGCGAGCCGTCGTTGCCCTGCGACATCGCGTTGAGCATGGTGACGATCTCGTCGCCGAGGACCTCACCGACGATGACGCGGGAGGGGTTCATACGGAGCGAGCGGCGCACCAGTTCCGCCATGGAGATGGCGCCCTGGCCCTCGGAGTTGGGCAGGCGCTCCTCGAAGGCGACGACGTTGGGGTGCAGGTCGGGGAAGGTGTCGAGCCCGAGCTCCAGGGCGCGCTCGACGGTGATGAGGCGCTCGTGCGGCGGGATCTCGTTGGCGAGGGCGCGCAGGAGCGTGGTCTTACCGGCGTTGGTGGCGCCGGCGATCATGATGTTCTTGCGGGCGCGGACCGCGCAGGCCAGGAAGTGGGCGACCTCGGGGGTCAGCGTGCCGTTGCCGACCAGGTCCGAGATGAACACCTTGCCCATGCGCGCACGGCGGATGGACAGCGCGGGGCGCCTCGCCACGTCCATGACGGCCGACAGACGCGAACCGTCGGGCAGCCGCAGGTCGAGCTGCGGGTTGGCGGAGTCGAAGGGACGCGAGGACAGACCCGAGTAGGCACCGAGGACCTGGATGAGCTCGATGAGCTCCTCGTCGGTCTCGGCGACCGGGTCGCCCTTCACCTCGCGCCCGTCGGCGTAGCCGACGAACACCTGGTCGCACCCGTTGATGTCGATGTTCTCGACCTCGGGGTTGTCCAGCAGCGGCTGGAGCCGGCCGACGCCGAACAGCGCCGCGTGCACGGCGGCCGCGTACTGCTCCTCCGTCTCGGCGTCCAGCGGGGTACGGCCCGCGTTGATCTCGGCGCGGGCGTACTCCTCCAGGATCTGGGCTATGACGGCGCGGGCGTACTGCCGTTCGTCCTCCGTGGACATCGGAGTGACGTTGTTGATCTGGTCCTGACGACGCTGTTCGGCGATGCGGTCGCCGGCGTCCTGACGGAACCGCTTGACCAACTGGTGGTCGACAGCGGTCATGTGCCGGCCCCCGCGTGGCCCTGCATCTGGCCCGGGTGGTTGTGCTGGACGTGGTGGGCCTGCTGCACCTGGTGGGCCTGGTTCGCCTGGGCGGAGGCGGCCCAGGCGGCGCCGTACTGCTGGTAGAGGTCGGCGGCGACCTTGCGGGCCGAGCGGATCAGCAGCGACTTGTCGAGACGGCCGCGCCTGCGGCCGGCCAACTGGTCGGCGCCGGCCGGGTCGTCGGCGATGGTGCCGACCACGCGGGCGCCGGTCTGGGCGTGCACGAGCATGTCGTTGACCTGCGAGGCGAGCTTGCCGGCGTTACCGGTGTCGGCGATCAGGACGACGCCGATCACCGGGTTGGCGAGGCTCGCGGCACCGCGCGGTCCGCCGTGCAGCTTGCCGGCGAGCGCCGCGGCACGGTCACGCACCCGGGCGATCGCCTCCGGCTCGGTACGGGAGAGCAGCAGCACGAGGGAGGCGTGCGGGAACAGCTCGACGGCAGGGGTGTCCCCGCTGATGCGTCCGCAGTCGGCGATGACGTCGGCGGCGGCGTTCGGGGAGTCGGCGAGGGAGGCGAAGGCGTGCCCGAGGGTGGGCCAGAGCCCCGCGAGCCCGGCGGCCTGCTCGGCGATCCCGAGCCCGACGAGCACCTCCAGTCCCCCGCTGAGCGGCTGGACGTGGTCCCAGAGCTGGTCCGGTACGAGTCCGCGGCGCGCGGTGGCGGCGATGGACAGCATGCCGGTGTTGGGGTTGAGCGGTCCGCCGTGCGCGGCGGCACTGCGGTAGACGAGGTCACCGCCCGCCGGGTCCGTCTCGGCGAGCAGGACGCGCCGCGGCCAGACCGCCGCGAGGGCGACGGCCGCGGTGGTGACGCCGGGGGAACCCTTGTCGGCGGCGAGAGCGATGAGCGCCATGGGTCGGGTGCCGCCTTCTAGTTGCCGGGGACGTGCACGATGGCGACCTCGTTCGCGGCCGCCGCCGAGGCGAGCGCGGCCGCGTCGGCCTGGTCGACGAGGAGGGTGAGCGAGAGGTTGCCGGTGCTCACGGTGGCGTCGCTCTCGTCCTCGACGGCGTTCACGCGCGCGTTCTCGACGAGGGCGCCGCCGGAGGACGAGGTGCCGCCCGAGCCGGTGCTGTCGCCGGAGTTGTTCGAGCCGGCGCCGCTGGTGCCGACGCGGTAGGCGGAGACGACGTCACCGGCCTTGATGTCCGACGGGTACTGGCCCTCCTTGAGGGCGAGACCGACGGAGGCCTTGCCCGCGGGCAGGCTCGCCTTCTTGGCGAACATCTCACCGACCGCGAGGGTGCCCGGGTAGATCGTGGATTTGGCCTTGTAGGTCTGGATGGTCTTCAGCTGCGACCACTCGACGTAGTGGATGCTTTCGTCCTTGGCGACCATGACGGAGGTCACGTCGGAGTCCTTGAGGGACTCGCCGGCCTGGACCTCCTGCGTCACCTTGACGACCTCGATGCGGTCACCGGCCTGGAGCACGAGCATCGTCGCCCCCAGCGCACCCACCAGGATGAGCAGCACGGCGAGCGCCGCCAGTGCCGGTTTGCGCTCGCGAGGTGGTGTGGGAAGCCGGTCACCGACCGGCGGCTGAGCCGGAGCGGCGGAACGACCGGCGCCCGCCCCCGTACGCTCTTGGATCTTCACGCAACCGCTCCCCGTACACCCAAGAATATGTCTGTCAATTTGCCTTCAGATGTGGACACTTCACCCGCGCCTCCCCGCACGGAGACGCGCGGAACGGGCCGGACGTACCCGCCCGACCTGGGCAAATAGCCAGCACTGAGGGTGAGTGTCAAGCCATCGCACCGTATCAGCCGCACATAAGCCCCTCAAGGCGCGTCCGGCCTCTCGGACCCCACGCCGCGGGCCGTTACCCATCTGCAACTTCCCGCCCACGCACGCCTGTCGGGAACCGAGCCGCAACGGGAAACCACCTGTGCGCCAGCGAATCCGCGACCGCTCCAACCGTCACCGGCGATCCGGTCGTCCGTCACCTGTCGGCCATCATGCCTGCACGATTCACTCACGAAGTCGAGGGCGCGCAGCGGCTGTCGGGCGCGGGACAGCGGCTTCAGCAGAGCGCGGCGGCGTCCCTGATCCCGGTCGTCGCCATCCCGGCCCGAGGCCACCGGTACCCGTCCCGGTCCTCACCGCACGGCGCCGCGTCCGACCCGCGCTCCCTTCCCCCCCAAGCACCGGCAAAACCAGCCCCATCTCCCTCTCAAGCCCCGCCCATCGTTCGACCAGCACAGGCCACGGTGCGTCATCCCCTGCCTAAGATCACGAACGCCCCGCCCACCGGACCCGCCGGGAACGCATCGTGAGTGATCTGCGGCTCGAGGACACCGTCTTCGAGGACCTGAAGCGCACCTTCTCGACGATCTCCGACCGCATGGACGGTGCTCGGCGGACGCTGCGCGGTACGGACGGGTCGGTCGTCGGCGCGCCGAAACTCGTCGACGACGTGCACGACTTCGCCGACGACTGGGCCTACGGCATCAAGCAGCTCGGCAAGCACACCCAGAACGCGGTCAAGATGATCAACAAGATCGGCCAGACCTTCGACAAGCTGGACCTGGAGCTGGCCGAGTCGATGAAGGCGCCCCGATCCGGCAAGAAGGGGCGCTGAGGAACGCATGGGACGTCCCTCCTTCCCCCACATAGGCTGGGACCCCACCCCCGGCGACGTCGAGCAGACCCGCGAGCTGGCCAAGCGGATCGGGGGACTCGCGAGTGAACTCGGCACCGCGGTACGGGAACTGGAGCGCATCGAGTGCGGCGCCTGGAAGGGCAAGACCGCCGTCGCGTTCAGCGAGCACATCTCCACCGACGTCACCCCCCTGATCAGGAAGAGCTACGAGTCCTTCGACAAGGCCTCCCGCGCCCTGCACCGCTGGGCCGGTCAGCTCGACGGCTTCCAGGACGAGGCGGACCGGCTGGAGAAGGAGGCCGGGGAGAAACTCGACGCCCAGGCGAAGGCCAAGGAGGGGACCGAGGCGTACGGGAAGGCCTCCGGGGACGTGAACGGGGTCATCCAGAAGGTCCACGACCTGGAGGAGCGCTACCGGCGCGCCGCCGGGCTCACAGGGCGGGATCTGGACAAGGCCGCCGACATCGCGCCCGACGAGCCCGGCTTCTGGGACAAGCTCGGGCACGGGATCGCCGACGCCTGGGACGCGACCGGGGAGTGGTTCAAGGCCCACGCCGACCTCATCAAGACCATCGGCGACGTCCTGAGCCTGGCCAGCGGCGTGCTCGGGATGCTCGCCATCATCACCGCCCCCTTCGAGCCCCTGGGCGCGATCTTCGCCGCCGGGGCGATGATCACCAGCGGGGCCGCCCTGCTGACCCACGCGGTCGCCAAGGCGGCCGGAGCAGACGTCGGCTGGGCCGAGATCGGCTTCGACGCGCTGGGCATCCTGCCGGGCGTCAAGGGACTGACCGGCAGCGCCGAGCTGGCCAAGGGCGCCAACGCGGCCGCCCGGGCGGCGGAGTTGGGCGAGGGATATCGCGGAGTCACCAGCGTCGGCAGGTCGTTCGTGCTCTTCGGGCCGTTGAAGGCCGCGCCCGTGGTGAAACTCGGGGAAGGCGGCAGCAGGCTGACGCTGGCCGTGGAGAGCGGGCTGCAGAACGTCCGCAAGGGGCAGATCCTCGGCACGCAGGGCATCAACACCATCGCCTCGAAGCTGCCGTTCATCAAGGGCGAGGAGGCCATCGCCCCCATGAGCCGGGCGGGACGCGCCCTCGACGCCTCGATCAAGGGCGGCCTCAACGCCCTGAAGCTGCACACCATCGCCACGCACGACTTCGGGGCGCACTCGTGACCGCCACCGTCGTGGCAGGCGCCACCGTGCCACCCATGGCCTTCCACCTCCCCCACGGCATCCACGCCATCGAGGTCTCCCTCGACCCGGAGGAACGCGCCGAGGCCGCACGCCGGCTGGTCCGGGACATCTATCCACAGGGCGAGGAGCCGCTGTGGAACACCATGGGCTCCCTCTACGGCGCCATGGCCGACGAGCTCCTCGCCGACGGCGTCGCGTTCTTCGGGATCGGCCTCTACGAGATCGAGGACGGGGGCGGTGTGGCGCACTGTGCGCTCACCGTCGCCGTGCACGAGCGGGCAGAGGCGGACCCCGACGTCGTCGCCGCGGGCACGCGGGCCGCCCTGCTGGGCGATCCGCTGCGTGAGGTGTCCTGGCTGGACCTGCCGTGCGGTCCGGCGGTCTACGGCATCACCTTCCGGAAGCTCGTCGTGGACAGCGCCTACACGACGTCCGGCGAGGACGAGGAACTGGTCATGGGCCAGATCCAGGTGCACATCCCGTTCCCGACGGGGCCCTACACCGCCGTGGTCACCCTCGACACAGCGTCGGTGGAGCAGTGGGACGAGTTCTCGCACGCCGTCGCAGGCATCATCGGCTCCGTGGAGTTCCCCCAGAGAGAAGTGACGCACTGATGGACTGGTATCCCGACGCCGACGAGGACCTGCTCCTGCGGACCTCCGCCCGTTTCGCCGGTGGTCAGGCGGCCGCCGTCGCGGGGTGCCGATGGTTCCGGGACCCGCAGCGCAACGACATCCAGGGCGAACTCCCGGGCTGGCCGCCCGGCCCGGTCCACACCCCGCGCACCACCGGCGACCGCGCCGCGCGCCGTACCGGCCGTGCCCTGGCGTTCGGGATCCCCCTCATCGCCAATCTCGTCGCCAACATCGGGGGCGCCGCGGGCAGCCCGTTCGGCAGCGGGCCCACGACCGGCAAGCCCGAGGAACGCGAGAACGAGGTGGACGACTTCCCCGTCATGTGGGCCGCCCCGGACACCCTGGCCCGCACCGTCCCCTGGCAGCTCGACCCCGACCGCCGCCCCGAGGGCTACACCACCGACCTGGTCCTGACCAGCCGCCGGCTGCTCTTCCTCGGCACCCGCACCGGCACCCTCGACAAGGCCGACGTCCTCGCGGAGTACCCGCGCGTCTCCCTCGCCCACGCCCGTCGGATGCGCTTCAGCGAGGTCGAGGCGGATGTGAAGGTGACCTTCGCCGACGGGTCGTGGATCCGCCTGTTCACCGGCAATCCCGACAGCGCCGAGCGCCTGGCGGAGATCCTCGACGGCACCGTCGACGCCCTCCCCGAGAGCGACCTCACCCCCGGCCAGCGCGACCGCGTCACCCGCTTCCTGGCCGACCTCCCGGCCGGCACCCGCCCCCCGACCTTCACCCGTCTGGCGAGCGGCATCGTCCTGGTCGAGGCCCGGGTCCCGCTGAAGGCCGGGCAGGACCTCCACGAGACCCACTCGATCCTGATGGGCCCCTCAGGAGAGCCGGCCAAGCCGCAACCGGGCGATCTGTAGCAGTCGCGAAGCCCCGAGTAGAGTGCGGGCCGGACAGTGATCGGACCGCGGGGGCACACCGGTGAGAGCAGTCACGGCAAACGCACAACACGCAGTACGTATACGGGCATCGAGCGACCCCCGGACCCGCTTCGTCCCCCTGCTCCTCGCCCTCTGCGCGCTGACGGTTCTCTTCGCAACCGCCACCCCGGTCCGAGCGGCGGAGAGCACGCCCGCCACCCAGGCCGCCTACCTCGCCGAGCGCCTCCGCGAGGGCCCGGTCTACGTCACCGACCAACTCCCCCGCGAGATCCCCCGGTCCACGGCCCCCGACTTCGCGAGGCTCGCGAAGAAGACCGGCGTCCCGACCTACGTCCTGGTCCTGCCCGCACAGAGCAGCGTCGACGGCAGGCAGTTGCTCGGCGCGGTGCACGACCGCCTCGGCCGGGACGGGCTGTACGTCCTGGTCGACGACATGGCGGTCGCCGAGGCCACGGCCTACGGGGTGCGCGCGCCGGCCGACGCCGCCTCGACCGTCACACAGTACGAACTGCCCTACGACGCCGGGCCGTTGCTGAGCTTCGAGCGCTTCGTCGACGTCGTCGCCCTGGGCGGCGAGAAGGCGTCGGCCCGTGCCGGGGCGGCACGTGAGAAGTACCAGGGCGACGAACCCGCCGAGATGTACATCGGCCCGTCCGACCGCCGCAACCAGTCCTTCCTGACCGGGATCCTGCTCACCGGCGTACCCCTGCTGATCCTGCTGGTGGCCGGTTACGCGGGGCGCCGCCGCCGGCGTTCCGGGGCCGAGCGGCGCGTCCCCCGCTGGGTCACCCCCGGCGCGGCAGTCCTCACCGCCACCGCCATCGCCCTCACCGCCGCCACCGTCTTCGACCAGACCAGGTCGAGCGCGGCGCCCCCGCCCACCCCGGCCGACCTGTCCGCCCGCGTCGAGCGTGTGGCGGCGGGCCTGAAGCAGGACCCCGTGTACGCCGATCCGGAGAGCCCGCGGGTGCTCGACGCCCGCCAACTCGCCCGGCTGCACGACCGGATCCGGGACTTCCGCCGCGCGGAGGGAGGCGGCCGGGTGTTCGTCTCGCTGGTGCCGCAGACTCCCGAGAGCGAGTCGGCCGGTGACACGATGCTGTTCGCCGCGGCGGTGCACGCCAAGGTGGGCGAGGACGGGCTGTACGTGGTCGCCGACCCCGACGACGGCACGATCGACTTCTACAACCACGGCCTGCGCCGGGACACCAACCGGCTGGCCTTCAACCTGCCGGACTCCGTCACGTTCGGCGACAGCAGGGCGGACGAGGCCGACGACCACCTCCTCGGCGAGCGCCTCGACAAGCTGATGACCTTCCTCGACGAGACCCCGCGCACCGACCGGCCCGGGTCGGAACCCGCGCCGGCCGCCGCCCCGGGGGCCGCCGACGAGAACACCCTCCCGCCGCTCTTCGCCACCGACTTCTGGCCCGGCCTGTTCGTGGGCGCCTTCGCCGCACTGCTGCTGTCCGGTGTCGTGGCCGGGGCGACGTGGATCGTGACCGGTCTGCGGCGGCGTCGCTCGCACGCGCCCGAGCCGGCCCACCTCCTGCCCTTCACCTCCCCGACCGAGCCGTCGGCGTCCTACCTCCGGCGTACCGCCTACGCCGAACTCTCCATTCTGAGCGGGGAGTTCACCGACGCGGACGAGAACACCCGCGCCTGGGACTGCCTCGACGCGGCGATGCTGCTCCTCGACGGCGACCTCGACCGGGCCCGCAGTGCAGAGACGGACGCCGCGACCCTGGTCGCCGTCGTCGTACTCGCCCGGGCGGGCCGCGCCGCGCTCACCGGCGACACCAACGACCTGTGCTGCGGCGTGAACCCGCTGCACGGGCCCGCCGTCAGCCGCCACCACGTGCGCGTGTCGGCGGAGGGCAGCCGCAGGCGCCTGCTCCCCGTCTGCGAGCCCTGCCGCGACACGGCCGTCGCCGAACCGGGCGGCATCCCGGGCCGGTTGCTGAATCTGCCCGGCACCGCGTCCGGTGCCGGCGGCCGGCCGCCGTACTACGACGCGACCCACGGCCCGCTGTCCGCCGTACCCGGCGGCATCGCCCGGCTCATCGACAAGGTGAGGGAGACCGCAGGTGTCCACTGACGTCAGGCGCGTGATCACCGTCCTCGCGGTACTGCTGCTGGCAGCGCTCACCACCACGCCGGCCCGTGCGGCGGACGGCGACGCCCCGAGCGCCGGGCAGCGCATCGCCGAGGCCCTGCGCACCTCGCCCGTCTACGTCGACGAGGCGTACGCCGACGCCGTACCGCCCTCCCGGCAGCGGCAGTTGGCGGACCGGATCCGCCGGACGGGCCTGCCGGTCAAGGTCGTTCTCACGCCGCTCACCAAGGGCGACGCCTTCGACGGCGACTCCGGCGTCCTGGCCGCAGTCGTCCGTGACCGGCTCCCGGACCAGCGCGAACTCATCCTCATCACGACGGACGGCGACTTCCCGGACTCCCTGAACGGCTACGAGTGGCCCGCCGACACCCACCAGACGCGGGACGCGGTGGCCGCCGCCGGTCTCCTGGAGGAGACCCGGGACGCGGGGCTTGCCGACGTGACCGCCAAGGCGGTGGACCTGGTGGCGGAGGGGAAGGGCACGCAGCGGTACGAGGGGGCGACGAAGGACCTGGGCGACGCCCCGGCACCGAAGACGGGACCCGGGAAGCCCGCCGGCTCGCGGTGGTGGCTGTGGCCCCTGGTGGCCGTACCGGCCCTGGCCCTGGCCGGGCTCGCGACCCACGCCCTGGTCCGCTCCCGCAAGGCCGCTTCGGCCGCTCCGGCCGTTCCCCAGCTGGTGTTCGCGACGGCCCGCGCGGCCGACGAGGCGCAGCTGCGGCGCCGGGCGGAGGCGGAAGTACTGGCTCTCGGCGAGGCGACCCAGGCGGCCGGCGTCTCCACGACACCCGGTCTCCAGCGCGCCCTCGACGCCTACGCCGCCGCAGGCAGGGTCCTCGACGAGGCCCGGGGCCTGCCGGATCTGGCTGGTGTCCTGGCCCTGGCGCAGGAGGGCCGCGACGCCCTCGCCGGCTCCCCCGGACTTCCCCTCTGCTTCTTCAACCCCCTGCACGGCCGTGCCGCCCTCCGCACCGGCTGGCGTCCGCTGGGCCGCCGGGACCGGCTCGACGTGGCGGTGTGCCAGGACTGCGCCGACGCGCTGCAGGTCCGCCGCGCCCCGGAGGTGCTCACGGACCGGGCCGAGGACGGCCGTACCGTCCCCTACTTCGAGCTCCCGGCCGGGCGGAGCGTGTGGTCGGCGACGGGGTACGGGTCGCTGACGTCACCGCTGGACGGCTTCACCTCCCGTAGCGCCAGGGCTCGTTGATCAGCGGGGCGGCCGGTCCTCCCGCAGCGCCGTGAACAGGGCGCGGGCCCGCCGGTCGTCCCACTTCACCGCGCTGCCCTTGGACGTACGCAGGTCCGGGTCGGCCACGGGCACGTTGAGCTGTCGGCCCCCGCCGGACGCGGCCTTCCGCATGGCCTCGAACAGCGACATCAGGTCGGGCAGCTCGGTTTCCTCGTCCACGATGAGCGTGTCGAGCCCGGCGCGCAGGGTCGGGAAGGACTTGGACGGGTCGGCGAGGGTGGACGGGGTGGCCGCCTTGCGGGCGAGGGCGGCGAGGAACTTCTGCTGGTTGCGGGTGCGCCCCAGGTCGCCCTGGGCCTCCTGTTTGCGCTGCCGTACGAAGGCCAGCGCCTCGGCGCCGTCGAGGGTCTGGCAGCCGGCGGGCAGATCGGCGCCGGAGTCCTCGTCCCGTACGGGCTTGTCCAGGCACATGTCCACGCCGCCGACCGCGTCCACCACCCCCACGAAACCGGCGAAGCCGATCTCCGCGTAGTGGTCGATGTGCACACCGGTGTTGCGTTCCACGGTCCGCACGAGCAGGTCGGGTCCGCCCAGGGAGAACGCCGCGTTCAGTTTGTTCGGAGCGGCCCGGTAGCTGCGGCCGGTGTCGGGATCGAGGTAGGGCGGGAGGGTCACCCAGGAGTCGCGCGGCAGGCTGAGCATCGTGGTGCCGTTGGCACCGGTGTGCAGCAGGATCACCGAGTCGGTCCGGCGGCCCTCGGCCGAGCCGGTGTTCAGCTCCTTCCGGTCCTGCTGCGACAGTCCCTCGCGGCTGTCGGAGCCCACGACCAGGTAGTTGGTGCCCTCGCCGCGCGGCACCCGGCCGGAGAGCGTGCCGAGGTCGACCTGCTGGTTGAGCCGGGTGTCGGCCCAGACGTACGTACCCGCACCGGCGAGCAGCAGGACGGACGACAGCACGGCCGCCGTACGCAGGAACCGGCGGCTCCGGCTGGGACGGCGCCGGTTCCTGCTGCCGCGCCCCCCGCGTGCGTGGACGCCGCTGGCATAGCGGCCGGGGGCGGCGGGCGAGGGCATGCCCGGCAGGGGGGCGGTGCGGGTCGAGGGCGGTGGCGCGAGGGAGGGCGCGGGCGGTTCCTGCCGTGGGGCCCACTCGGGAGGGGGTTCTCCCGGACGGTCGGTCCAGTCGGTCATCGACGCCTCGAAGGTGCTGTGGGGGTTCTCTCGGGTCAACGCATAGGCACGCTCCCGCTCCTATACGGAACCGGCCCGCCGATCTGTTCAGCGGCCGTCCCGGAGCGCTTCATCCGCTGCCACCTCAGCCGGCTGCCGAGCAGCAGCGCGACGAGCGACTGGATGACGACGAGATACATCAACTGCCGGTAGACGACGATCTGGAACGGCATCGACCACAGGGCCCGGACCGGCTCGCCGTCGAGTCTCAGCGCGTAGCCGGAGCAGACGATCTGCACGCCGAGGAACGCGAACCACACCCCGGCCGACTCCCACGGGTCGCGGAACAGCACGCCGTACAGGGCGTAGACGTCGATGACGGGCGCGAGCAGCGGCAGGGCGACCTGGAACAGCGCGAGATACGTCAGCCCGCGCCGCCCGAACCGCCCGGCGGGACCCGTGCCGAGGAGAGCCCCGCGATGCTTCCACATCGCCTGCAACGTGCCGTAGCACCACCGGTACCGCTGCCGCCACAACTGCCGCAGCGTGGTGGGCACTTCGGTCCAGGCGACGGCGGACTCCTCGTACAGCACCCGCCAGCCGGCCCGCCACAGGGCCATCGTCAGGTCGGTGTCCTCGGCGAGGGTGTCCTCGCTGACCCCGCCGACGCCGATCACCGCGTCCCGGCGGAAGGCCCCGATGGCGCCCGGCACGGTCGGCATGCACTCCAGCACCTCGAACATGCGCCGGTCGAGGTTGAACCCGAAGACGTACTCCAGATGCTGCCAACGGGCCAGCAGACTGCGCCGGTTGCCGACCTTGGTGTTGCCGCTGACGGCCCCCACGGCGGGATGCGCGAGCGGCTGGACGATCCGCTCGATGGCGTCGGGCTCGAAGACGGTGTCGGCGTCGACCATCACGACGATGTCGTACCGCGCGTGCGCGAGCCCCGTGTTGAGGGCGGCGGCTTTGCCGGAGTTGGGCTGCCGTACGACCTCCACCCGCGAATCCCCCATGTTCTCGGCGATGTCGGCGGTCCGGTCGCTCGACCCGTCGTCGACCACGATGACCTGCAGCTCCCGATGAGTGGAGTCGAGCAGCGACCGCAGGGTCGACCCGATCCCGGCCTCCTCGTTGTACGCCGGGACGAGCACGGTCACCGGCCCGGACACCTCACGCATCCAGGGCGCCCCGGTCCGGAACCGCTCCAGCCGGCGCACATGGGCCCGGGCGAACAGGGCGAGCAGCAACAGCCGCAGCACGCCGAGCCCGCCGGCGACACCGAGGATCCAGATCATGGCGGTGGAGAAGGCCTGCCCGAGACGCGTGACCTGGATCAGCCCCGTCCCCAGCCACCTCTCGACGACGGACGGGGACGCGTACGGAACGAGCCCGAGTCCTTGGGACACGGTGGTGAACCGGTCGATAGTCCGGTCCCTCAGCAGCCTGCGCGCTTCCAGATAGGCGCTTTCCGTCTGGCTGAGCTGCCGCACGATCCCCTGCGCCGGCTTGCGCGACCCCTTGTCGGCGGCGACGAGCACGTACCCGTACCCGGCGGCCCGCCGCGCCGCCTGCCACTCACGACCGCACAGGGTGTCGGGGGTGGTGGTCCGCGGCATCCGCAGCAGATTGGTGCGCAGTCCCGTGGCTCCGGCGAGTGCGCTCTGGGTCAGTTCGAGCTCGGACCGGAAGCGGGGCGCGGACGACTCGCCGAGCACGGCCCCGGTGTAGGTGTTGGACCCGATCTCGTGCCCTTCGGCACGGATGCGTCGGACGAGTTCCGGGTGCCGGGCTGCCTGTGCGCCATGCAGGAAGAAGGTGGCGCGCGCGTTGTTCCTGCGGAGCAGCTCCAGCAGCCGCGGGGTCCACACGGGGTCGGGCCCGCCGTCGAAGGTGAGGGCGACGGTCCGGGCGGGCATCCCCCCGGACCGGATCCCGTCCCGGTTGATCCCGATCACGGGCCCGCCCTTGGCGACGGCGTCCGGCACGGGCGAGGCACAGGGCGACCGCGACTTCGCGGCGTCGACCTCGTGCTGGGTCCAGCCCTCGAAGAGCAGGAGGGCGAAGACGAGGGGGAGGGTGAGGGCGAGTAACAGCCAGTGGGCGCGGGGGTCGCGGGACTGTTTGTGGCGGGCCCGGGCCTTGGATTTGGCGGGGGTCAGGGTCCGTCACCGCCTCCGAACTCTTCCTCACGGCCTCCTCGGGGGAGGGTGTCTCTTCTCGACTTGCTGTACTTGGTGGGGCTGGGGGTACACATGGGGCGCGAGTGTAGTTTTGGGCTGCCGGTTGCATGGCCATAACAGCAACTCTCACAGGGACGCGGCGGCGCTCAGCTTCCGGCTGTCAGCGCACCGGGGTGCCCTGGAGCAGGCTCATCCTTCCTGCGGTTAACGGACCTGCCGATCCTGTCCCATACAGGTCCACGTATCCGCCCTGCGCGTGCCCGGGTTGCAGGGCGACGCGATAGCAAAACGCGCGACAACGCCAACCGCCCCAAACGCAGCACGATCAGGACACGGTCCGCTCAAGCACACCCGCCTTACGCCCTAAATGTCCGTCAGGGACTTCGGCTGCTACAGGATCGCTGGTCAAGTTCCCCACGGGCGAGGGCCTATGGCAGGCATCCAAGGTGTTCTTCGAGACCGGAGGCTGTGAAGTACCGGTGCGCAGGTCACGCCATCCCCCTGCGCGCCTCGCCCTGGTAGAACTCGCTCTTATCGAACTCAAGGGGGTTCACCGCCCAATACCGCAGAGAAGATCGCCGCAGCAACCATCCGCAGCGCCCGACTGAGGGGCGGCGGATCCAACAGCGGGTCTGAGCAGAGCAAGGACACAACGTCACACCGACAGGGCCCATTAGCCCCAATTGACCCGGTTTTCAACGAGGTTCGCTCTGGCGAAAACAGCAACTTCCCCGATAGCTTCAGTGCACTCGACTGATCTCATGTGCCACGGGGAGTCCACTGTGAAGCGCCGCCCATTGCCCCTTGCTGTCGCGCTCGCCGCGTCCACAGCCCTACTGCTCACCGCATGTGGCAGCAGTGACGCCGGCTCGAAGGACAACGACAAGATCGCGGGCTCCGACACCGGATCCCAGGAGGCGACTTCAAGCCCAAGCGCTTCGGACTCCGCCGAGCGACCTGACATCAAGCTGACTGGCGGTGCGGAAGACGTCTTCGAGAGCTGGAAGACGGGCAACGCCACGGAGGACGCGGTGCTGGCGGACGCCGCGCGAGCACAGACCGCCATCAACGACGCCGTCCTCAAGGGCAAGACGGACACCCCCGGCCTCACCTTCTACTACCAAGGCGAGGCCCTCACGACGTCCGTGAAGTGGGTCCAGAAGTGGGTGGACGCCGGACTGACGTACACGGGCACCACTCGGTACTACAACCCCAAGATCAAATTGTTCAACGACACGTCAGCAGGAGTTTCCTTCTGCGCCGATGAGACCAAGGCGCACAACAAGGACCGAAAGTCAGGAAAGGTCGACAGCTCCCCGGCCTCGGACGATTCCTACGTGCTGTACAACACTCGCTTGGAGAAGAACAAGCAGGGTGTGTGGCAGACGACCAGCGGCACGTCCGTGCGCGGGAGCAAGGGATGCATTCAGTGACCAAGGTCGGTCCCGCTGCGGCAGTGGGTACGCTCGTGATCGCCTGCACACTTCTGACGCCCAGTGCAGCCTTCGCCAAGGATCCCGGCGGGTCTCAGTTCGACGTCTCGGGGAGTAACGAGACGGACGGTGGTCAGACTCTCGAGTCGCGCATCGTCTTCCGTGGATCTACCGGTGGCACTGGAGCCAAGGAAACCGGGCAGTTCACGCCCGTCGGCGACTGGACTCCACCGGCCTGCTGGTACGAGCCGAAGTGGACTCCCGCCGAATTCTCCAAAGAATTCCAGAAGCAATGGGACATCCCGCACGCCAGTGGTGTGGGAGAGGCCTATGCCTCGTCCAAGGACTACTACATCAACGGGGAACCGTACAAGGACTTCAATAAGTCCGAAACAGGAAAGGGCATGTGGTGGGACGCGGTTCGGGACAAGAGCCGAGAGGAATCGGGAGACCCGGCTGCCTTTGCTTGCGACACGAAGACGTTCTGGATCGAGAACGGCGAGACTCCAACGGTGGAGAACGCCGTGACCCCGAAAATTCTTGCCGACCTCGCCTATAGCCGAATCAAAGTACCCGACACCGAGGTGACCCTCGACCCGGCGAACACCACCAAGGTCAACCTTCCCACTTGGGCCTGGCTCGACCGGGCCAAGTTCAAGGACGTCTCAGTCACCGCCTCACTCGACGTCGGCGGTGTGAACCTCCAGGCCACAACCACCGCCAAACCCATCTCGCTCAAGCTGGAGCCGGGGACGCCGGATGCCGAGGCCTACCCTTCCTCAGGCGAGTGCACCTTCAACGACGACGGTTCGATCGGTGAACCATACGCAAAGGGAAAAGCTGACCAGACCCCGCCTTGCGGAATCAGGTACCTGCGCTCTTCCGACGGCGGCGCGTTCAAACTGCGAGCGACCATCACGTGGGAAGTGTCCTGGACCGGGACAGGCGGCGCTGGCGGGGACCTCCCCAACGGGACCTTCGGAACCGAGCAGAACGTAACCGTCCAGGAGATCCAAGCCGTCAACCGCTGAGAGTCAAGCTCCAGCAGAACCACACCAGCCGGCCGGAGAACCAAGCATGGCGAACGACTCAGATCTCAGGGTGAACGTCGACCTTCTTATGGAGTCGGAGTCCCGGCTCCGAAAAATCAAGAAGGAGTTCAAGAACCTGGGCAACCATCGGGACGACATGCGCAAGCACTGGGGCAGCGGTCACAGGCGCCATGGACGAATTCGTGGACAACTGGGGCGACTACCGTGAAAGCCTGCTCACCCACATCGCCACCGTGGGAAAGCTGATCAAGGCCACCATCGACGGGTTCACAGGCTTGGACGCCGAGCTTGCCAAGGAACTGCGCAAGAAGGAAAAGAAGAAGTGACGACGGCTCCCAAAGCCCGGCCCCGCGACTGGCATCCCCTCGCGGAGTCCGACCCTGTCCCAGGAGATCTGGAAGAGATGCGCTCCGAGGTCAAGCGGATGAAGGGTGTCGCGAGTTCTCTGCGTGAGCAGGCCCGTCTCCTTCGCGGCATCGGCAACGACGACGAGCTGGAGGGCAAGTGCGCCGTCTCCCTGCGAGACGAATCCGAGGGCCTGGAGAAGAAGCTCCGCGAGGTGGCTGAACGCTACGAGAACGTACACGGCTATCTGACCAGCTGGGCCGGCGAGCTGGAAGGCTTCCAGATCCAGCCGACGGACGCAACGACCCGGCCCCCTTCATGTCGACGTATCCTCCCTGCGCTTGCCCGAGGTGAAGGACACCCAACTAGCGAATCGAGGCACCTCAGCACTACGGCCCCGGAAGCCGCACACTGCGGGCTCCGGGGCTACCCCCGTTCGAGCACGATCAGGACACAACCAGCCCCCCCCCCGGCGAGCCCCATACAACCCTAATCCCCCTGCTTTCGCGGAAGTTCGCTCCGGTGAAAACCGGGAAGCTCACCGATACCGTCGGTGCTCTTGACTGAACTTCTGTCTCACGGGGAGTCACTGTGAAGCGCCGCCCATTGCCCGTTGCTGCCGCACTGGTGGTGACGGCAGCACTGCTGTTGACGGCCTGCGGTAGCGGGGACGACAAGTCCAGCGACAACAACAAGATCGCCGGGGCCGACTCTGCAGAGTCCACATCGCCAACTCCGCCTAGGGCATCCGATGACGACGCGAAGCGTCCGAGAATGAATCTCCCCAATGACGTCAAGGAGACGTTCGAGGGCTGGACCACCGGAGAGGCCGCCAAGGACGAAATCCTGGCGGACGCAGGACTAGCGCAATCAGCGGTGACCTATGCAGTCACGCAGGGCGATCCGGAGTCCCCCGCCCTGAGCTTCTATCAGGCGGACAGCGCCCTCGCAGGTAGCCGGGACTGGGTCAAGGGAATCGTGGACTCCGGGTTCACCTACCACGGGGCGGTCCGTTACTACGCACCCGACATCAGCGTGTTCGACAAGAAGTCCGCAGGCGTCTCGTACTGCGCAGATGAAAGTAAGGCGTTCAACAAGAATCGCAAGACCAACAAGATCGACAAGACACCCGCATCCGACGACTCCTTCGTGCTGTACAGCACACGTCTGGAGAAGAACAGCAGTGGCGTGTGGCAGACGACGAAGCTTGAGTCGGAACGGGGAAACAAGACGTGCCTGCGATAAAAGGTCAGGGTCGATGGATCGTTGCCACGACGACTGCCGGCGTTCTCACACCGGCCACTGCGTTCGCATGGGGTACGCCGGGCAAGTCCAACGGCCAGAAGGCCGCCCCTAGCGGCGGTACGGACGGAACCAGCCTCGGCTCCAAAAGCACCTTCAGCGGTTCGACGGCCGACGAGTCAGGTGGCGGCACTGGCAGCCTGCAACTAGTCGGCGATTGGTCACCGCCCGCCTGTTGGTACGAACCCCGAAGTGCTGAGGAATTCGCGAAATACGTCGAGGGACAGTACAACGAGACCGTCAACACGCCAGGTCAGCACAGCTACGCCAAGACCTCGGTCGGCAAGTTCCGCGACACTTACAAGGACGGCAAGTACAAGAACTACAACCTCGACAAGAAAGACGAGGGGAATTGGTGGGTGGCCATCCGCGACGAAGACCGCTGGATGGAGCCAGAGGCCCAGGCGTGCGACCGGAAGCCCTTCTGAGCCGAAACAGGCGATGCCCCGCCCGTCGAGAACGCCGTAACCCCGCACGTTGTTGCTGAACTCACCTACAACCCGCATCGAGTTGCCGACCACCGAAGTATCTCTCGCGCCCGAGACCGCCACCAAGGTCAATCTCCCCACCTGGGCCTGGCTCGACAGGGCCAAGTTCAAGGAAGTCTCTGTCACGGCTCAGCTCAAGGCCGGAGGCCTGAACATCCAGGCCACCACCACCGCCAAGCCGGTCTCCCTCAGGCTGGAGCCCGGCACCGAGGACGCCCCAGACTTACCCGGCCTCGGGCGAGGGCACCATCAACGCCGGCTCGATCGGCGAGCCCTACGCCAAGGGCAAGTCCGACCGGACACCGCCGTGCGGGCTCAAGTACCTCCGCTCCTCCGGCGACGGTACTCTCAAGCTCCAGGCCACCATCACCTGGGAGATCGCCTGGACCGGCACCGGCGGCGCCGGCGGCGACCTTCCGAACGGCACCTTCGGTAACCAGGACGTCACCGTCCAAGAGATTCAGTCCGTCAATCGCTGAATCAGCGCCTTGGCCCGCTACTGACAAGCCCTCACGCGAATGCGCGTGGGGGCAACCGCCACAGAGGCCGCCGAGATCTCAATGAGAGCAACGTGCACAGCCGGTCACTGAGCGGCGGCATTGACCCGGCCTCTGGAGAGCCAGAGCCTCCGAACCCGCAGCTGTGCGCGATGACCACGCTCTGGCCGCCTCGAGCAAATCGCTCGGCCGCCTCAAGCAGCGATCGAGGGGCGTCAGCCCCACCGACACCACGCTTTGAAGGCCTGCAAGAAATCAAGAGAGCTTAGCCACCGAATCCATGAACCTTCCCGGAGCCGATATCAGCGCACCTCGAAACGACAGGTTTACGCGTGTACACACCCTCGAACAGGATCGCGATACTGATGTCAATAGAATCCACAGCCCCGTGAGCTCTCACCACGCTGGAGCCCGAACGAATCCGCTCACAAGCCTGGCGACTCCCCCCTCCGCCGTGAGCCCGGAACTTCCAGGCCACCGCGACACGGAACAGTAATGCAAAGATCATCGACGCGGCCTATCACCTTGGGCTGGCTCAGTCCTCGGTGAACTCCTTCTGGATACAGGCCCCGCCGGGGCCGTTCCAGCACAGCTTCATCAGGTACTTGGCAGCGTACGGGACGACGTTGTAGTCGAAGGAACCGCAACCGGCGTCGCCACCATCCCCCTTCGTCTCCTTCAACTGCCACCCGGCCATGTACATGTAGAGCTTGCCCGTCACACCGTGCCCGTCGGCCCGCGTGTCGCACACGCGAAACGTGTCGGGGTCGGGATCAAGGTGGGTCATAGTGCCGATGGTGTGCCCGCCGCGCTTCAGTCGCAGCGTGGTGTCGACTGCACTGGCACTGCCCGTCGCGGCGACGACAAGGGTGACAGCGCCGGCCACCGCAAGGGCACCACGAGCGACTCGATACTTCCGCATCGCATCTCCTGATGATGTGTCCGTGATGCTGAGTAATCAACTATAGATCGTCATCAGGTATCTCCTGCACAGCGGGTGTATCCGTGCGACCGGCCCACCGAGACCGCGGGCCAGTCCGTGCGCGCACAAGGGCGAGTCGGCTCATCGGGTGCGAAGTGCGGCCACGGAGAAGAAGGCGGTATGCCGAGGCAGAACTCGCAGGAACGTCCCGGGGACACCCGCGTGGGCCGACGTCCCAACGTTCGTCGTTTCGCACGTGGAACGCCGCATGACCGCCAAACGCACGAGCACCGTGCATGGAGCCCGCCGTACGGGTGCCTAGGGGTTTCGAAGACCTGCGGTTCCTGGCTCCGTGCACGTACCTCGGGTCCGTCGGAACGCAGCCGCCCGGCTACCCTCACGCCCTGAGCACACCCTGTACGAGGGCCCGCGCTGCGCCTACTGTGCTACCTCGAACCGGCCGCGGATTTCGGCGGACAACTGCGGCACGTCAGGGGCCAGGTCGTCGGGACACTCAACCGCGTACCGCCAAAGCGGGGTCAGTTGAAACACACGTAACGCAGTGGGTGAGCGGCGACGTCGAGAAGATCGCCGGGCGTGTGGCCGGAAAAGTCATCGGGAGGCGTTCTTCACAGCCATGGGTGACTTGGGTCCGGCCCAGGATGATTCCGGGCAGGGCCCGCTCACTCCGAGTGTGGCGCCGTCGCGAACTCCTCTCCGTCCGGGAGTAGATTGGTAATCAGCTGCCAGACCTCCTTGGCATCGACCCGGACCAACCTGAGCGGAGTGGTGTCATCCACCTGACCGGGCAGGACCGGCTCGGCGGGCAGCTCACGATGCCAGTAGCCGAGAGGTCCACAATCCCACACCGCGAACCCGCGCACCTGCAAGGCTGACGTCCCCTCGTCGTGCCCCTGCCATGCTGCGGTCATCCGCCAGCTGGAACGCATCCCGGCGATCAACTTGGCAAGCGTGCTGAGCTGTGACTTCCGGGTGAGCCCGGCGCCTTTCAGCGCTTCGGCTATCCGGTCGATGCCTTCCTCGGCCGTCAGACCATGGAAGCTGTCCAGGGTGGCGAGCCCCGCGTCGAGGACGGCCATGGTGGCCTCGACCTCGGGCGTGGCAACGTCCACGGTGTCCTCTCCCTGGAGGTTGATCATCCGTGCGAGCGCCCAGACGAGCATGTTCGGCTCCAACCGGACATACTCTGACTCTGCGGAGCCAGGCCAGGACTCATGGGAGTAGACGTAGCCGTCGCCGATGGTGACGCCATGATGGAGGGTGCCGTGCTCACCGAGCGCCTCCACATGAAGGACGACGGTGGGAGCCCGCAGGGTGCTGACCAGCGGGCTCAGCGCGAGGTCGAGGTTGCCGACCCGGTCGGTCAGGCCGGCCTCGCGCAGTTCACGCTCGGCCTCGGCCAGTTCCTGGGGCACCTCCTCCCCTTCGATGCGGTGACCGAAGACGGCCAAGTGGCTCTCGGCAAGCCGGAACCGACCTCGCGTGCTGTCATACGAGGGCATTGGGTGTCGCTTTCGTCAGCGGGAACGTTTGGCGGTGATGGCTCAGGGAGTTCATGGAGGTCACTGGAAAATCTCCAGCCAGCTCAGCGACCTGTTGAAAAAAGCGCGAACGGCCCCGGCCCTGGTGAGGTTGCGGGTGTTGACACCGCACATCACGGCGGCCAGAGCGAGGTCGGTGGCGTCGGCCGGCCCCAAGACGGTGAAAGTGGCCTTCTTCCGTGCACCATTGCCGTGTCGAGTGGTCCGGATCTCCACACCGTTCCGGATCAGGGCACGGTCGCTGTGCCGTGCGCTGGTCGCGAGGTAGCGATACTCCCGCCCGGCGGCCTGCATCCGCAGCGCCCGTCCGGCTCTGGTCTGTGCCCAGCGGTTGCGCTTGAGCCGGACTCCGGTCCCACCGACACTGAGCTGCCCCATGTGAAGCGAGGGCTTTCGTCCGTAGGCCCAGCCCATGAAGGAGGTGGCGGGCATGGTGTCCCCCCTGACCTCGGTGACGTGACGGTCGCCGTGCCGGCTCGCCGGGTAGACCACCTCGATACTCCCGAAGTCCCCTACCGTCCCCCGATACCCGAACTTCCAGGACAGCCGGTGACCTGAACGGTCCTCCCAGTGGTCAAGGGTGTACGTGTGTTGCTGCATGGTTCCTTCCCCTCGCGCCGCTCGGCGCGGATGTGCCATGGCCGGCATCAGTCAAACGGGTTGAGGGCGCTGCCGAGTTTCTTGGCGCCGTCGGAAATGGCCTCACCGGCCTTGTCGGCCTTGTCACCGACCCAGTCCGCGGCCTCCTCCGCCCCCTTGCTGATGCTGTCCCAGTTGTCCCAGACCAGGGTTCCGGCGTAGGCGAGTCCAGTGCCGACGGCAAGGCCGACGGTGACCGGGTTGGGGGCGACCATAGCCGCGGTGAGCGAGGCGTTGAAGGCCGTACCGGTCCAGTTGGAGAGGTACTTGGCCTTGTCCTCCTTCCACGCCTTGCCGTGATCCATGGTCGCCAGGTTGGCGATGCCCCAGGCAGTGGCGCCGGCGGAACCGACGATGCCGACGCCGCGAATCCATCCGGCGGCTTTGGCCGCGTTGGCGAGACCGCCGCGTTGAGCGACGCGGAGCAAATTGGCCTCGGTGGAGGTGGGCATGTAGAAGGCGCCCTTGCGCATGTATCCGGCGAGCATCGCCGCCTCGTCGGATCCCGCGAGCGCGCTGGTCGGCACCCGAGTGAGCCAACTCCCGGCCCTGGGAATCCTGGATAGCTTGTCCCAGTGGCCGTTGATCAGCCGGGCGGTGAAGGTGCCCGGCGCATTGAGCACTTTGGAGCTTCTGAAGTACGAGATGAGCGACTTGCCGCCCAGCAGCGCCGTGGTGGACGACGTGAAGAACGCCGACAGGTTGGCGGCTCCCTCGATGTACGTCGCGACCGCCTTGCCCAGTTTCTCGTTGCCGGTGAGCTGCGTGACGGCATCGCCCTGCACCCTCACGAGCCAGTCGTCGAGGCTCTCGCCGTCCTTCTTCTTGAGCCAGTCATCGTCGACTTCACCGTCGGACGCGGTCGCATTGGCTACCAGCAGGACATCTGGTGGCAGGTCCTTGTTCTTGAGCTGCTCGGGGGTGAATCCAGCGAGCAGTAGTCCGGCCAGCGGATCGCCGTCCTCGAGGCGGGCATACGCTGCCTTCTTGCGAAGCTCGGGCGCGGTGTCCGATATCCAGGAATGCATCGGCCGTATCGCAGTCAGTTTGCTCGACACCCCGAGCGCCGAGGCTCGCGTGAATGCCTCACTGAGTTTGTCCCCAACTCCTCCCCGCCCATCGAGCAACTTGGCCAGTTGCTCGAGGTCTTGCGGGTTCACCACTCTGCTCAGCTTGCCTGTCACGAAGCTCCTTCAGGTGATCAAAGACGGCTCCTTCCCGAGAAGGAAGCAGCACAGGCACGCGAGCAGCCTACCGAGGCTACGGTTGTTGGGCCTCGGAGCCGGGCCCCGGCTCTACCTCTGGCGGGCTCGCATCAGTGCGTCCACCAGCGCCTCGCGGTGGTGAGTGGCGATCAGCAGCGACTCACCCTGTGCGGTCTGGACCACGATCTGATCCATGCCCATCGGTACGGACCATCCCCCACCCATGATCCGGGGCGGCCTGGTCTCACGACTCCTCCGTCGCAACTCCGCGAGTTCCTCACGCGATCGTGAAGTCAGGGAAGCGACGAACTCCGCATCCGTTGGCTGTTCACGAGCTTCCCGAAGTGAGTCGACCGTCAACGACTCCACCGGGATGGTCTCCCGCCCTACGGTCAGCCGCCCATCTCGAATATGGATTCGATTATAGATGCGTTTGGAAATCGGCACAGCATTAAATATGAGCGCGAGGATCGTCGAAAAACCGAGGATGACGAACCAAACCGTGCTGTCCTGGGGAAGCAGGATGCTGGCCTGATAGGCGACCCAGATGGCAAGAACCATCGCGGTAGCGATCATCCAGCGCCTCGGCAGCTTCTCCTCGTACACCACCGCCTGACCGTACGGCGCTGTCGATGCGCCGGCTGCAGAACCGTCCGTGCCGCCCACGACCGCTCCATTCGACTTAATGGGTCTTCGTTCCGGTCAGGCTACCCACTGCCTCTCAACCAGCGAGCTGGCAGGACTCCGTTAAGCGGGTTTGCCGGTTGTGTCCGGTAAGGGTGCCTCACCAACACGGTGACCTGGGTGAACCAGCCTCGCGCGGTCTTCTCACGGGCTGACACCGGCGGACCGGGCCTGGTGGAAGGGGAGGGCCACGCATAACCTCAGATGAGATCGGCGGAGGCCCAGTCGGCTATCGCAAGGCGGGGAGAAAATGACGCTTCGGTTGGCGAATCCCGAGGACCTGGAGCACTTGGCGAAACTTCTGGAAGGACGCGGTGGCGTAGAGGACCGCCTTGACGAGGCCTCACCCGAGCCGCCCGACTCGGGGTGAGCGGGCATCTGTCGCCCCTGAAGCCGATGAGGTCGTGGACTCAGAGCGAGGCCCAGGATCTGCGTAAGCGCGCCGTCATCCTGCGTCTGGAGAACGGCGACCCGATCGCCGGGCTGCTGTGGGCGGGGTTCACGCCAAAGGACCTGGAGGAGTAACAACGGCTAACACAATGAGGTGGATCGACGCTGATGGC
>NZ_WWIQ01000075.1:0-122840 GCF_009862985.1 Streptomyces sp. SID5464
ATGTGTATAAGAGACAGGTGCCGCCGTGGAACAGCGGCACCGTCCAGAAGTCGGCGCCCAGCTGGGCGATGCCGGTGAGGCCGACGGCCAGGACGGCGACGGCGACGACGGTGCCGAGGGCGTTGGGCCGGCCGGGCTTGATCGCCGTGGAGCCGAGCAGGGCGCCGACGAAGGCGGGCAGCAGGTAGTCGAGGCCGACGCTCGGGTTGCCGATCTGCTGCTGGGACGCGAGCAGCACACCGGCGAAACCGACGATCAGCCCCGAGGCGGCGAACGCGAAGACGGTGTAGGTGCGGGTCGGGATGCCGACGAGGTCGGCCGCGCGCGGGTTCGATCCGACGACGTACAGGTACCGGCCGAGCGGCAGCCGCTCCAGCACCAGCCAGAGGATTCCCGCGAGGGCGAGCACGTAGAAGGCGGGGACGGGGAGGCCGAGGAAGGTGGAGTCGTAGAGGTCGGTGAACGCGGGCGGGAGGCCCTGCGGGCCCGGGACGATCCGGCTGCCGTCGGTGATCCAGCCGGTCACGGCATACATCATGCTGCCGGTGCCGAGCGTGGCGATGAAGGAGTCGATCCGGCCGAACTCGACGATGACGCCGTTGAGGACGCCCACGACCAGCCCTCCGGCGAGCACGGTGAGGCAGGCGAGCGGCCAGGGCCAGTTCTCGTCGACGACGAGCTGCATCACCATGACGTGGGCCAGTCCGAGGCCGTAGCCGATGGAGAGGTCGAACGCGCCGGTGACGATGGGCACCATGGCGGCCAGCGCGAGGACGGCCGGGATCGACTGGTTGGACAGGATCGAGTCGACGGTGTCCAGGGTGGGGAAGGTGTCCGGCAGCGCGAGGGAGAAGACCAGGTAGAGCAGGGCGGTGAGGGCGAGCAGGCCGTAGGCGCCGATGTGGTGCCCGCCGGGGGCGCGCAGGCGCCCGGAGCGGGGCGGGGAGGGGGGCGCTTCGGTCATCGGTTCGTCGCGGCCGTGGACGGGGGCAGGGCCGAGGCCGCCCGGGTGAGCCCGGTGACCGTGAGGGCGCTGCCGCTCAGCTCGGCCGTCACGGACCCGCGGACGAAGACCAGGGTGCGCCCGCACACGCTCGCGACCTCCTCGAAGTCGGTGGACAGGAGCAGGACCGAAAGGCCCGCCGACAGCGCCTCGTCGAGCAGGCGGTGGATCGCGGCCTTGGCGCCGATGTCCACGCTCGCGGTCGGCTCCTCGAGGATCAGCAGCCGCAGCCGCGTCCGCAGCCAGCGGCCGATCATGACTTTCTGCTGGTTCCCGCCGGAGAGCGTGGCGATGGGGGCCTCGCTGTCGCGGGGGCGCACCGAGAACCGGTCGATCAGGGCGGCGGCCTGGACACGCTCGCTGCGCGGACCGATCCAGTGCGGCGCCGGCCCGCCTCCCGCGCGGGGATTGGCCAGGAAGTTCTCCCGCACGGTCAGTTCGGCGAGGCAGCCCTCCCGCAGCCGGTCCCCCGGCACGAAGCCGACGCCGCGAGCGACGGCCTCCGCGACCGAGCGGGGGTGATAGGGCCGCCCGTCCAACACGGCCCGCCCCCCGAGGAGGGGCCGGTCCCCGGCGAGGGCACGCCCCAGGTCCGTGTGCCCGGCATCCGACAGCCCGACCAGCCCGAGGACCTCACCGACCCCGAGCTCCAGGCTCACCGGCCCGGCCCGAACGGTCCGTACGCCGTCGAGGGTCAGAACGGGGGGTGTGGGGGCCGGGGGTTTGGCTGGGCGGGCGGCAGGCGGTTCGGGTTCTTCGCCGACGATGTCGTGGACCAGGCGGGCCGGGGCGTGGCCCGCGAGCCGGCCGTGGCTGACGAGGCGGCCGTCGCGCAGTACCGCGAACGTGTCGGCGACCTGGTACACCTCGTCCAGGCGGTGGCTGACGTAGAGGATGGCGTGGCCGCGGTCGCGCAGGCCGTGGAGCACGCCGAAGAGCCGGGTACTGTCCGCGGCGGGCAGGCGGGCGGTCGGCTCGTCGAGGACGATGAGCTTCGCGCGGGTCGCCAGGGCCCTGGCGATCGCGACGAGTGAGCGCTCGGCCGGTGCGAGCCCGGAGACCGGCGCGTCGGGGTCGAGGTGTCCGGCGACGATCCGCAGCGCGTCGACGCAGCGCTCGCGCGTGCGCCGCCACGAGATCAGTCCGGTCCGGCGCGCGTACCCGTTGGTCAGGGCGATGTTCTCGGCGACCGTCATCCACTCCACGAGACCGAGGTCCTGGTGGATGAAGGACATGCTCCGGGACGCGGCGGGACTGCCGAGCGGCAGGCCGTCCACGGTGATCTGTCCCGCGTCGGCGGGGTGGACGCCGGCGAGGACCTTGATGAGCGTGGACTTGCCGGCGCCGTTGGGCCCGAGGAGGGCGAGCACGCTGTGGGCGTGGACGTCGAGGTCGACCCCGGCCAGCGCGACGGTCCCGCCGAACCGCTTGCCCAGCCCGCGGATACGGACCAAGGGCTCCGGCCCGAAGGGTGAAACCGCCTTCACCGGCGTGTCAGGAGCGTCGCGCACCCGATTAAATTACAACATTTCGGACGCCTTTCGGCCGCGGTGACTCCCACGCGGGTCGGCGGACGCGTCACGCGGCGTCGAGCCCGCACTCGGCCCAGATGACCTTGCCCTCCGGGAGGTAGCGCGTGCCCCAGCTCTGCGAGAGCTGCGCGACGAGGAACAGGCCGCGTCCGCCCTCGTCGGTACTGGCCGCCCGGCGCAGATGAGGGGCGGTGTTGCTGACGTCGGAGACCTCGCAGATCAGGGTGCGCCCGTGCAGCAGCCGGACCCGGATGGGCCCGGCGCCGTGCCGGATCGCGTTGGTGATCAGCTCGCTGAGGATCAGCTCCACGGCGAACGCGGCCTCGTCGAGCCCCCAGTCGGCCATGCGCCGCATGGCGGACGCCCGGACCTCGGCGACGACCGCCGGGTCGGCGGGCAGCTCCCAGGCCGCGATCCGGCCGGGATCCAGGGCGTGCACGCGGGCGACGAGCAAGGCGATGTCGTCGTGCGGGTGCGCGGGCGCCACGGTGTCCAGGACCGCCTGACAGGTCTCCTCGGGTGCCCGCTCCGGGTGGGCCAGGGCCGCGCGCAACTGCTCCAGGACCACGTCGACGTCGCGGTGCCGGTCCTCGATGAGTCCGTCGGTGTAGAGCACCAGCTGACTGCCCTCGGGGACGTCGATCTCGACGGCGTCGAAGGGCAGCCCCCCGAGACCGAGCGGGGGCCCGGCCGGAAGGTCCGGGTAGGACACGGCGCCGTCGGGGTGGACGAGTGCGGGCGGCGGGTGACCGGCGCGCGCCATGAGGCACCGCTGCTCGGTCGGGTCGTAGACGGCGTACAGACAGGTCGCGCCGATGACGCCGGCGCCCTTGCCGTCGGGGTCCTCCCGGTCCAGGCGTCCTACGAGGTTGTCCAGGTGGGTGAGGACCTCGTCCGGGGAGAAGTCGAGCTCGGCGAAGCTGCGCGCAGCGGTGCGCAGCCGGCCCATCGTGGCCGCGGAGAGCATGCCGTGGCCGACGACGTCGCCGACGAGGAGCCCGACGCGGGTGCCGGAGAGCGGGATGACGTCGTACCAGTCCCCGCCCACGTCGGACTCGGCGGGCAGATAGCGGTGGGCGACCTCGACGGCGTCCTGGTCGGGCAGACCGTGCGGGAGGAGTCTGCGCTGGAGGGCCAGGACCATGGTGCGTTCGTGGGTGTAGCGCCGGGCGTTGTCGATGGACAGGGCGGCGCGGGCGGCGAGCTCCTGGGCCAGCGAACGGTCGTCGTCCCCGAAGGAGCCCCCGGCACGGTAGAAGCTGGCGATCCCCAGGACGACCCCGCGGGCGAGCAGGGGCACCGCGATGAGGGAGTGGACGTGGGCGAGCAGGCGTGCGGTGTGCTCGGGGTCCTGGGCGAGCCAGCCCGCGGCGGCCTTCAGGTCCGGTTCCAGCACCGCCTCGCCCCTGGTCAGGCAGCGCAACTGGGGCGCGGTCGGGCCGAAGTCGATGCGCTTGCCGGGCTGGGTGAAGGGCAGGCCCTCGCGGACGCCGTGCACCACCGTGCGGCGCAGGTCGGCGAGGGGGTCGGCGGATTCCTCGCCGCGCAGGACGGCATCGGGCAGGTCGATGGTGACGAAGTCGGCCAGGCGCGGGACCGCCGTCTCGGCCAGTTCCTCGGCGGTGCGGCGCACGTCCAGGGTCGTGCCGATGCGGGCGCTGGCCTCGGACAGCAGCTCAAGGCGCCGGCGCGCGGCCAGGGCGTACGCCCCGACGTGCGGCTCCCCCACCATGACGAGCCCCCGGGCCGGGAACGGGGAGCCGGTGCCGTCGTCCGCGGCCGGGAACGCCGAGCCGGTGCCGTCGTCCGCCGCGCCTCTGCCGCCGTACAGCGCGTCGCCACCGCCGTCGACCACGTCCCTGCCACCATCGACCGCGCCCGCACGACCACCAGCCGCACCCCCACCGCCGTCAGCCATGCCCCCAGCGCCGTCCGCCGGCCCCCTCCCGCTCTCGGTGCCGCCGGTCTCGCCGTGCCCGCCGGGCACCCGGTCACCGTCGGGCGCGACGGCCGGGCCGGGTGCGGCGGCGAGATATCCGGACGGCAGGGTGATCGACGGCCGGGCGGGCCGGACGACGGCCGAGAGGGCGGCGAGGTCCGGTAGCTCGTCGGCCTGGTGCGGGAGGACGAGGGGCCCCCTTGCCGCGGCGCCGGGCAGCACCGCCTCGACGGCGAAGCCCCGCACCCCGGAGGCGCTCGTCATCGGGCGGCTCACGAGCGTCACCCGCCGGCCGCCGGGCAGGGCCACGTCGATGGCGGCCCGCTGCCCGCGGGAGATCAGCTCGGCGGCCTTCTCCTTCAGGATGTCCTGGTCACGCGGGGGGAACTCGCCGGCCACCGCGTCCAGGGCGACACCGCTGTACAGGCCGGCCTCGCTGCCGGTGGCCAGGTACGTCCGCAGCAGGGCGCGCTCGTGCGCGGAGCTCTGCCCCAGCAGCCGCCGCTCGATGTTCTCGGCCGCCCGGCGGATCGCCGCGCCCAGCCCGGGCTGTTCGAAACTGCGTGGATAGCCGAAGCACAGCACGCCCTCGATGCGTCCGCTGAGCGGGTCCCGGACGGGCATCGCCACGCAGGCGTTGCCCTGGGAGCGTTCCGCGAAGTGCTCGGCGCCGTAGACGCGGATGAGCTGCCGCTCCGCCAGGGCGAGTCCGATGCCGTTGGTGCCGGCGACCTGCTCGGCGAAGACGAAGCCCGGCACCCGCTGGATCGCCGGGAGGCTCCTGGCCATCGTGGGGTCACCGAATCGGCGCAGAAGGACGGTCCCGTTCGCGTCGGCGACCGAGATGTTGACCTGGCTGCCGGAGAACGCGACCTGGAGCCGGTCGAGCACCGGCACGGCCGCGCGGACGATACGGCCCCCGGGGTCGAAGTCCTCGCTGTAAGGGAGGTCGGTCCGGTCCGGTGACAGGCCCAGGGACCGGCTGCGCCGCCACGAGTTCAGGATGGACGTCCGTACACCCGTGTCGACCGGCTCACCCTGGAGGAACCGCTCGCGAAGCCGGGCGGGGCCCGTGCCGTCGGTCGCACGTCCCGCCGGCTTGGGTTCCTCGCCGGACCGAACCACGCTTCGCCTCGCTTGCGCCCGCGATCATCCGCTGCTCGGAAGAGAATCTGGCATTGACGAGGATACGGGCATTAAGGGCACGCGTCACGGTGCGCCGGAGCCGTTCGGGCGCCGCACCGAGGGCTCCGGCCGGGCTGACCGCGTTCACCCCAGGAAACTCAACCGCACCTTCCGCTCCGGGTTGTCCTTGTTCGTGTCCACGAGGCACACCGACTGCCAGGTCCCGAGCTCCAGCCGGCCGCCCAGCACCGGCAGGGTCGCGTGCGGCGGGACGAGGGCCGGCAGCACGTGGTCGCGGCCGTGGCCGGGGCTGCCGTGCCGGTGCTGCCAGCGGTCGTCGGCGGGCAGCAGCGTGTGCAGTGCGGCCAGGAGGTCGTCATCACTGCCGGCACCGGTCTCGAGCACGGCGATTCCGGCCGTCGCGTGCGGGACGAAGACATTGAGGAGGCCGTCGCGACCGGCCGCCGCCTCCCGAAGGTAGGACTCGCAGTCGCCGGTGATGTCGACGACCCTCTCCGTGGAACCGGTGCGGACGTTCAGGACTCGGGTGGTGAAGACATCTGACATGCCCCCATCCTGACGCACGCGCCCGGTTCCACCCGGCTGACCCCGCCCGGGTGGTGGTACCGGCGTCCACTGGACGAGACGCCCGTTGACCGTGCGCATGCCAGCTGGCTAGGTTCAGCCGCATGTTGCGTTCAGCCCTGCTCACCACGCGCGGTCACATCGACCTGCTGCGGGTGGCCTCCGCCGCGTGTCGCCGCGGCCGCTGACGCCCTTCTTCCCCTCGCTTTCCGGTTCCCTCGCCTTGGTTCCGCCTGCCCGCTGAGCGTCCCTGTTCTCGTCGGTGCGGCGGCGGCGAGGCGTGCCTCCCCTGCACTCGCTCTCCCCCGTGGAGCCCTCATGAGCATCAGTCATGCCCCGCCCACGCCCTCGAAAGCTGATATTTCGCATGTATCAGCTCCTGACCTCGACCTCCAGCCCCTCGTCCCCACTTCCTCCCGCCGCACCCGCGTCCCCCGCTGGCTGCGCCGCACCACCGGCCCGGTCCTGCTGCTGGCGTTGTGGCAACTCCTCAGCGGCACGGGCGCGTTGCAGCCGGAGGTACTCGCCTCGCCCGGCCGTATCGCCCAGGTCGCCGGGGACATGGTGGCCGACGGCTCGCTGCCCGCGGCCATGGGCACCTCGCTCCAGCGGGTCGCGGCCGGGCTGCTGCTCGGCCTGGTCGTCGGCACCGGACTCGCCCTGCTGTCGGGCCTGTTCCGGATCGGCGAGGACCTGGTGGACGCGCCCGTGCAGATGCTGCGGACGGTGCCGTTCGTGGGTCTCATCCCGCTGTTCATCATCTGGTTCGGCATCGGCGAGGCCCCCAAGGTCGCCATCATCACGCTCGGCGTGACCTTCCCGCTCTACCTCAACGTCTACGCCGGAATCCGCGGCGTGGACGCCCAGTTGATCGAGGCCGGCGAGTCCCTCGGATTGTCGCGCCGGGGACTCGTCCGGCACGTCGTCCTCCCGGGCGCGCTGCCGAACGCCATGACCGGCCTGCGCTACTCGCTCGGCATCGCCTGGCTCGCGCTGGTCTTCGCCGAGCAGGTCAACGCCGACTCCGGCATCGGGTTCCTCATGGTGCAGGCGCGGGACTTCCTGCGGACCGACGTGATCGTGGTCTGCCTGGTCGTCTACGCCTTCCTCGGCCTGCTCGCCGACTTCATCGTCCGCTCTCTCGAAAAGGTGCTGCTGCAATGGCGACCGACGTTCACCGGCCGGTGATCCCCCAGGCGGTCCACGTCGAGGGGCTCACCCGGTCCTTCGACGGGCGTGCCGTCATCGACGATCTGCGACTGGACGTCCGGCCTGGCGAGTTCGTGGCCCTGCTCGGCCGCAGCGGCTGCGGCAAGTCGACGCTGCTGCGCATCCTCGCCGGGCTCGACCGCGACATCGAGGGCACCGTCCTGGTGCCGCGCCGCAAGGCCGTCGCCTTCCAGGCCCCCCGGCTGATGCCGTGGAAGAAGGTGTGGCGCAACGTCCTGCTCGGCCTGCCCGGCAAGCCCGAACGCGCCGTCGCCGAGCAGGCCCTCGACGAGGTCGGCCTCGGACACCGCTCGGCCGCCTGGCCCAAGACCCTCTCCGGCGGCGAGGCCCAACGCGCCTCACTCGCACGGGCGTTGGTGCGCGAGCCCGATCTGCTGCTGCTCGACGAGCCGTTCGGCGCGCTCGACGCCCTCACCCGCATCAAGGCCCAGCGGCTCGTGGGCGAGTTGTGGCAGCGCCGGGGCTGCGCGGTGCTCCTCGTCACCCACGACGTGGAGGAGGCCGTACTGCTCGCCGACCGCGTCCTGGTGATGGACGGCGGCGTCATCGCCCACGAGCAGCGCATCGACCTCGACCGTCCCCGCGACATCACCGACCCGCGCTTCGCCGCGCTGCGCGCCGGCCTCCTCGAACGCCTCGGCGTCGAGGCGACGGCCGCCGAAGCCGCCTGACTCCTCCCGCCCCTTACGTCCCCGGCCTCACGACTTACACGAACGGAACCACCATGCGACGACGTCTCGCGCCCGCCGCCCTGCTCCTCCCCCTCGCCCTGCTGCTCACCGCCTGCGGCGGGAACTCGGCCGCCGGTACGTCGGACGGCGGCACCGACGGCCAGGGCTCCGTCACGCTCGACGTCGGTGACCAGAAGGGCGGTTCGGAGGCCATCCTGCGGGCCGCCGGGGAACTGAAGAACCTCGACTACAAGATCAAGTGGTCCACGTTCACCTCGGGACCGCCGCTGCTGGAGGCCGTCAACGCGGGGGCCGTCGACATCGGCGGCGTCGGCAACACCCCGCCGGTCTTCGCGGCCGGAGCGGGCTCGAAGATCAAGGTGGTGGCCGCCTGGCACGGCACGTCCAAGGGCGACACCATCCTCGTCCCGAACGACTCGTCCCTGAAGAGGCCCGAGCAGCTCAAGGGCAGGTCGGTGGCCGTCGCGCAGGGCTCGTCCGCCCACTACCAGCTGGTCGCGTCGCTGAAGAAGGCCGGGCTGAAACTGAGCGACGTCAAGGTCAAGTACCTCCAGCCGGCCGACGCGCTCGCCGCGTTCACCGCCGGCAAGGTCGACGCCTGGGCGGTGTGGGACCCGTACACCTCACAGGTGCTGAAGGCCGGGCAGGGACGGGTCCTGACAGACGGCGACGGCGTGACCAACGGGCTCACCTTCCAGGTCGCGGCGCCGGACGCGCTGAAGGACAAGAAGAAGGCCGCCGCCGTCAAGGACTACCTGGAGCGGCTGCGGCGTGCCTACACGTGGGTGTACGACCACGAGGAGGAGTGGGCGAAGGTCTGGGCGAAGGACACCGGGCTCCCCGAGGACGTGGCCCTGGCCGCGGTGAAGCGCACGTACACGACCCGGATCGCGGTCGCCGTCGACAAGCCGCTGATCGCCTCCGAGCAGGAGATCGCCGACACGTTCACGTCGTTGAAGCTGATCCCCCGCGAGGTCGACTTCGCCGACTTCACCGACACCCGGTTCAACGGCGACCTGCCGCCGTCGACGACCGCGCCCCGGCCCTCGGAGGGCTAGGGTCTGTCCGGCAGAAGGCCGGGAAGATCGACGCCCCCGGCACGGTTAGTAGAAGCGTGAACAACACACGCGAGGTCGAGGTAGTCGTCACAGGCGCTGGTCAGGCCGGTCTGGCCGGCGCCTATCACCTGCGGCGAGCCGGTTTCGAGCCGGACCGCGACTTCGTCGTGCTGGACCACTCCCCCGGTCCCGGCGGCGCGTGGCAGTTCCGCTGGCCGTCGCTGACGTACGGCAAGGTGCACGGGATGCACGCACTGCCGGGGATGGAGCTCACGGACGCGGATCCGGCGCGGCCGTCCGCCGAGGTGATCAGCGACTACTTCGACCGGTACGAGCGGACCTTCGACCTGCGGGTGCGGCGCCCCGTCGATGTGCGGGCCGTACGCGAGGGGCCCGGCGGGCGGCTGCTGGTGGAGACCTCGGAGGGTGTGTGGTCGACGCGGGCGCTGATCAACGCGACGGGTACGTGGGACCGGCCGTTCTGGCCGCGCTACCCGGGCCAGGAGACCTTCCGCGGGCGGCAGTTGCACACCGCGCAGTACCCCGGGCCGGAGGCGTTCGCCGGGCAGCGGGTCGTCGTGGTGGGGGGTGGCGCCTCGGGCACGCAGCATCTGCTGGAGATCGCCCCGTACGCGGCGGCCACCACCTGGGTGACCCGGCGCCCGCCCGTCTTCCGTGAGGGCCCCTTCGACGAGAACGCGGGCCGGGCGGCCGTCGCGCTCGTCGAGGAACGGGTACGGCAGGGGCTGCCGCCCAGGAGTGTCGTCTCGGTCACCGGGCTGCCGCTCAACGACGCGATCCGGCGGGGCATCGAGGACGGGGTGCTCGACCGGCAGCCGATGTTCGACCGCATCACGCCGACGGGAGTGGACTGGAAGGACGGCCGCCACGTCGACGCCGACGTCATCCTCTGGGCCACCGGCTTCCGCGCCGCCATCGACCACCTCACCCCGCTGCGTCTGCGCGAGCCGGGCGGCGGCATCCGCCTGGAGGGCACACGCGCGGCCGCCGATCCGCGTATCCACCTCGTCGGCTACGGCCCGTCGGCCAGCACCATCGGCGCCAACCGTGCCGGCCGCGCCGCCGTCCGCGACATCAGGCGCCTGCTGGCGCAGGAGCCGGTCGCCGCGTGACGCCCTGGCGGGTCATCCGGCCGCCCGCGCGTCGCCCTTCCTCTGGTGGGTGTTGAACTCCGCGACGTTCCGCTGGTGTTCCGCGTAGTCCGCGGTGAAGCGGGTGTCGCCCGGGCGGACCGTGACGAAGTACAGCCAGTCGCCCGGGGGTGGGTTGACGGCGGCGCGCATGGCCTCCTCGCCGGGGTTGTCGATGGGGGTGGGGGGCAGGCCCATGCGCTGGTAGGAGTTGTAGGGGCTGTCGATCCGGGTGTCGCTCTCCGTGGTGCGGAGGGTGGAGCGGCCGAGCGCGTAGTTGATGGTGGAGTCCATCTGGAGCGGCATGCCGCGTTCGAGGCGGTTGAAGACGACCCGGGCGACCTTGCCCATGTCGGCCTTGGTGGCCGCCTCCGCCTGGACGATGCTCGCGATGGTGACGGCCTGGTAGACGTTCATGGCGTTGCGCTGCGCCCCCGCGGCGATGGGAGCGCCGTCGAACTTCTCGTTCGCCGTGTCGACCATCAGTGCCAGGAGCTCCTGCGGGGTCGTCTTCTCCCGGAGGGGATAGGCCGCCGGGAAGAGGTAGCCCTCCGGGTTGCCCTCGGCGTCGTTCGGCAGTTTGAGGGCCGCCTTCGCCAGGGACTTCTTCGTGCTGCCGGGAGGCAGGGCGAGGGCCTTGTCGACGGCGGCGTAGACCTGGCTCGCGCGCCAGCCCTCCGGGATCACCAGGGTCGCGGGCCGGCCGTGCTCCTCGGGCCGCAGGATCAGCAGCGGCACCGCCACGGCGGTGCCCACCACGACCGCTCCGGTCGCGACGAGGGCGATGCGGCCCCGGCGCGTCAGTCGAATCGTGCTCCGTGGCGGAGTGTTCTTCTGCATGCGGGCACGGTAACCCGTATATCGTCACAAACCCGGCATATTTTCATCTTGTCGGTTCCAGTTGAGCGTCTCGGCGTACGAGCGCCGCATACCGGCCGTGCCGCTCCAGCAGTTCCTCGTGCGTACCGAGTTCGACCGCGCGCCCCGAGTCGAGGACCACGATCTGGTCGGCGCCCCGGACGGTGGACAGCCGGTGGGCGATGGTGAGCGTGGTGCGGTTCGCCGACAGCGCGTCGATGGCGTCCTGCACGGCCGCCTCGGTCCGGGTGTCCAGCGCGCTGGTGGCCTCGTCGAGGATGAGGACCGGCGGGTCGCGCAGGATCGTGCGGGCGATGGCCAGGCGCTGCTTCTCACCGCCGGAGAAGCGGTGGCCGCGCTCACCCACGACGGTGTCGTAGCCGTCGGGCAGGGACGCGATGTGGTCGTGGATCTGCGCCGCCTTCGCCGCCTGGTACAGCTCCTCGTCGGTGGCGTCGGGCTTGGCGAAACGCAGGTTGTCGGCGACCGAGGCGTGGAAGAGGTACGTCTCCTGCGAGACGACGCCGACCGCGCGCGCCAGGGTGTCGAAGTCGAGGTCGCGGACGTCGACCCCGTCGAGGGTGACGCGTCCGCCCGTCACGTCGTAGAGGCGGGGCACGAGGTAGCCGAGCGTGGACTTTCCGGCGCCGGTCGGGCCGACGATCGCGAGGCTGCCGCCCGCCGGGACGGTGAGGTCGATGCCGTCGAGGACCGCGCCGCCCTTGTCGTCGTAGCCGAAGGAGACGTCCTCGAAGCGGACCTCGCCCTTCACGCGGTCGAGGCGGACCGGGTCCGCGCGCTCGGTGATGTCGATCGGCAGGTCGAGGTATTCGAAGATGCGCTGGAAGAGGGCGAGCGAGGTCTGGATCTGCACACCCGTCGACAGCAGGCTCACGGCCGGGCGGAACAGGCCCTGCTGGAGCGAGACGAAGGCGACGATCGTGCCGATGGAGACCTCGGGGCCGCCCAGTTGGAGGGCCATGCCGGCGGTCCAGTAGATGACGGCGGGCAGGGCGGCCATGACGATCGTGATGACGGCCATGCGCCAGCGGCCGGCCATGTTCGACCGCACTTCCAGGTCGACGAGCTCCTCGGACTCCTCGGCGAAGGACTTCGTCAGCGAGTCGGAGCGTCCCATCGTGCGGCCGAGCAGGATGCCGCTGACGGAGAGCGACTCGGTGACCGTGGCGGCCATGGCGGCCATCTGCTTCTGGCGCTGGGTGGTGATCTTCCGCCGTTCGTTGCCCACGCGGCGGCTGATCCACACGAACACCGGCAGCAACAGCAGAGAGACGACGGTCAGGCGCCAGTCGAGGGCCACCATCGCGACGATCGTGGCCACCACGCTGGTGAAGTTGGAGACCAGGGAGGTCGCCGTGGAGGTGACGGTGGCCTGCATGCCGCCGATGTCGTTGGCGATGCGGGACTGCACCTCGCCCGTGCGCGTGCGCGTGAAGAAGGCGAGGGACATGCGCTGGAGGCGCCCGTAGACGGCGGTGCGCAGATCGTGCATGACGCGCTGGCCGACCGTCGTGGAGATCAGTGTCTGCAGCACGCCGAAGACGCTGGTGAGGACGGCGCTGAGGATCATGCCGAGGGCGAGCAGGCTGAGCAGGCCCGTACGCCCCTGGGGGATCGCGACGTCGAGGATCTCCTTCAGCAGGAACGGCGTGGCGACCGAGACCAGCGACGCGGCGCCGACCAGCAGGCCGACGATGGCGAGGCGGCCCCGGTAGGGGCGGAAGAGCCGGAGGATGCGGCGGACCTGCCGGGGTTGTTCCTTCGCGTCGGCGGGTGCGCTCCAGGGGGCTTCGTGGTCGGGATGCATGGGCTCCTTCGGGAGAGCGGTACGGGCGGGCCAGGGCGGCGGGTCGGATCGTAGCTCATTGTTACCTATACTCACAATGAACATCATCCTGATATTGTTCCCGCATGACCTCCCCCGATTCCGACGGCCTGCTCGCCGAGCAGTTGCTGCGGCTCACCCGCCGGGTGCACCGCATCCAGAAGCGCCATCTGGAGCAACGCGACCTCGGCATCACACCGGCCCAGTCCCGGTTGCTGCGCACCCTCGCGCACTGGGGTTCGCCGCCGCGCATGGCCGACCTGGCCGAGCGTCTGGAAGTCGTGCCGCGGGCCGTGACGACCCTGGTCGACGGGCTGGAGGCGAGCGGCAAGGTGCGGCGGGTCCCGGACCCGGCGAACCGGCGGGTGATCCGCATCGAGCTCACGGACGACGGGCGGGGCGCGCTGCGCGAGCTGCGGGCGGCGCGCAGGTCGGCCGCGGAGGAGATCCTCGCCCCGCTGACGGAGGAACAGCGCGAGGCGCTCGGGGGGCTGCTGAACACGTTGATCGACGGAACGCCGGTGCGTTCCGGCTGACGGTCGGCGCGTTCCTGCTGACGGGCCAGGAAAACCCACGACGGGCCGCGGCCACCGCTCCTCATGCCGGAGCGGTGGCCGCGGCCCCTTCGATTTCGGTCGGTTTCGGTCAACCGACCTCGGGAGCGGGTTCCTTGGGCTTCTGGGCGGGGATGCCCGGCGCCGGGGTTTCGGCCGCCGTCGGCTCGACCGCCCGGGCCTCGTCGCCGTCACCGCCGTCCGGCGGGCCCGTCTCCTCCCCGTCGAGCGTCTTCTTGGCCCGCTCGATGTCCAGGGCACCCTCCCAGCGGGACACCGCGAAGACGGCGACGCAGTTGCCGAGCAGGTTCGTGACGACGCGCATCGAGTCCATGATGCGGTCCACGCCGAGCAGCAGGGCGACGGCTCCGGCCGGGATGGCGCCCAGGGACGAGGCGGTCGCGGACAGGGCGAGGAACGCCGAACCGGGGATGCCCGCCATGCCCTTGCTGGTCAGCATCAGCACCAGGACCACGGTGATCTGCTGGCCCAGGCTCAGATCCACGCCCACGGCCTGGGCGATGAACAGTGTGCCGATGGACAGGTAGAGCGAGGCTCCGTCGAGGTTGAAGGAGTAGCCCGTGGGCAGCACCAGACCCACCGCGTCGTCGCGGGCACCGGCCCGGCGCAGCTTCTGCATCACGCGCGGCATGACCGACTCGGTGGACGCGGTGCCGAGCGCCAGCAGCATCTCCTCGCGGATGTAGCGCAGGAACTTCCAGAGACTGAGCCCCGTCACCATCCGCAGGGCGACGGCGAGCAGCACGACGAACAGCGCGGCCGCCACGTAGCAGAGCACGATGAGCTTGGCGTACGTCTTCATCACGCCCAGCCCGTAGTTGCCGACCAGGTGGGCCATCGCGCCGAACACCGCGAGCGGGGCGAGCCGCATGATGAACCCGACGACCGTGAAGATCACTTCCTGGGCCTGGTCGATGGCGGGCAGGATCTTCGGCACCTTGGTGTGTCCGAGGTGCAGCAGGGCCGCGCCCACCAGGCAGGCCAGGATGAGGACTTGGAGCAGTTCGTTCTCGGCGAAGGCGCCGACGAAACTCTCGGGCAGGGCGTTGAGGACGAACTCGGTCGTCGAGGGCAGATGCCCACCGCCCGTCGTCTGGTTCACCGCGGCGGCGTCCAGCGAGGAGGGGTCGACGTTCATGCCCTTGCCGGGCCCGACGACGTTGGCGGCGACCAGGCCGATGACCAGGGCGGCGGTGGAGGCCACCTCGAACCAGATGAGGGCCTTGACCCCGATCCGGCCGAACGCCTTCAGGTCACCGGCCTTGGCGATGCCGACGACGACCACGCAGAACACCAGAGGCGAGATCACCGTCTTGATGAGCCGGGTGAAACCGTCGCCGAGCGGCTGGAAAGCCGTGGCCGTATCCGGCCACAGCTTCCCGACGACGATTCCGAGGACGAGCGCGCAGAGGACCTGCGCGAAGAGTGAGGTACGCAGGGTGCGTGCGACGCGCCGCGACAGGGACGGTACCGACGGTGGCACGGGGCCTCCTAGGGGGACGGGACACACAGAGGCCGGAGGGGACTTCTGCGATACGGAAAGCGGCTTCCGTAGCCGTACACTCTGGAGGCTGTCTTGATCGCGCACAAGACCGCAACGTTTCAGCCATGTAAAAGCGTCCTAAGTGACGTATGTCACACGCACCCCAGGGACCCCCTCAGCAACGGCGGCGGTCCTCCGTGAGCACCCCCTGCACGGTGGTCAGTGTGCGGTCGTAGCAGCCGTGCGTGCCGTACAGCCGGTAGCGCTCGCTCGTCGTGCCGACCGCGTGCCGCTGGTCGCGGGGCACGTTCGCCGTGTACGTGGCGTCGCCCGTGTACGAGTCGTCGAGCCGCGACCACGCCGTACGCCGGCCGCCGCGCGTCTCGACGGCCGTGGCCCGGTCGCCGAGGGTCAGCACGGTGCGCAGCCGGTCGCCCGCGCCGAGGGTGGTCGTGCCGTCCATCGTGTACGTCCGGTGCGTGCGAGCGGTGCGGGCCGGTCCGCGTCCGTCGACGGTCACCGACTCGTCGTCGGTCCACGTGGCCGTGAGGGCGTCGGTCGTCTCGCCGTCCGTCCAGCGGTGCTCGGAGGTGTGGGCGAGCGAACGGCCGACGGTGGTCGTGACGCGGCCGTGCGAGGTGTCGACGTACCCCGCGACGGTCAGCCGGTGGGCGCCCTCGGTGTCGACCCGGTGGTCCGGACCGGGCGTGTACGCCGAGGAGTCGGCGAGGTCGCCCGCCTTGTGCGCGGTGAGCTTCCCGGGAACGTGGGCACGCTGCTCGTCCTGCCAGACCAGGACGTTCACGGGGGTGCTCCAGCCGGTCCGCCCCTCGGGCACGCCGACGACCGAGACCTCGACGCGGTGCGGGCGGCCGTCGTTGAGGAGCCCGGCGAAGGGGGTGAGGTCGTAGGTGATCGGCTTGATGTCGAAGGCGCGCGGGCCCGGGATCACGTACCAGAGGAACGGGTTGGACCAGCCGCCGGTCCACACGGTGGGAAACGGTGCGGCGATGCCCGCGAGCCGGCCGTCCACGCGGATCTGCACCTCGCGGTAGGGGCCTCGGCCCGCCTTGCAGGAGTACGGCGCCGGGTCGGGCACGGTCAGGTACCAGTACTCCTCGCAGCCGCCGCCGGAGCCGGTGGCGTACACCTCGGCGACGACGCGTTCGCTGTTGCGCGGGGTCGTGAGGGTGGTCGCGCCGTCCGCCCCTTGGTCGAGGGTGAGGACCCGGTCGGGGCTCCCCCCGTCGGGGCGGCCCCCGTAGAAGGTCAGCGTGACCTTGACGTCGAGGACGCCCGTGTAGGTGTCGTCGACGACGTTCCCGATGAGCATCTCGACGTCCTGGCGGCTGCGGAAGGTGTCGCCGTAGCGGGTGACGTCCTTCTCCACCGACCACTCGATGCCGTCGGGCGAGGGCTGCGGTGTCGACGTACGGAGGATCTCGACCCCGCCGACGTGCAGATGGCCGAGCCGGTCGTACTGGCGCCCCTTGACCTTGCCGTCGAGCCGCAGCACCACCTTGCTCCAGCGGTCGCCGCAGTCGCCGGGCGGGGTGTACGTGCCCCGGTACGGGGTGAAGTCGCGGAACTGCGCCCGGACCAGGGTGACTTCGCAGGACCGGCCTCCGGGCTTCGGGACGGGCGGGGCGGCCGTCACCGGGTCGTGCCAGTCGGTGCCGAACTCGGCGGGGACGTCGGCCGCACGGGCGGGACCGGTCCCGAGGAGGGTGCTCGCCAGAAGGGTCGCTCCGGCAAGCATGGACATGACGATCCGTCTCTTCATGGGCGGTGTTCTACGGGGAGTCTCACCGCCTCCGCAATGAGCACCGGCCCGCCGAGGCGCCCTGTTCCCTCCCCTGTCGGCCGGTTCCGTTCGGTGGGTGGAAAACCTGTTGCCTCCGACCACGTGACGACGCGAACCTGTCACGGTTTGTTGCCGTCGGCCGAACCCCCATCCCCCCTGACACGAGCCACTGGGACGTCATGCAGATTCAAGACCTTCCGTACCCCGACCCGGGCGTGCCGGACGCGCGTTCGGGTCCCCGATTCCTGTGGTGGCTCTTCCGCAATCAGCTGGACGGGCAGCTCAAGTCGCTGGCCTGGGGGCTGCTGCACTTCGCCTCCGTCGCCGCGCTGCCGTTCTGCGTCGGTGTCGCCGTCCAGGCCGTCGTCGACCGCTCCGGCGGGCAACTCGCCCTGGCGGGCGGCCTGCTGGTGCTGGCCTGCGTCGGCAACGCCGTCGGCGACACCTTCCTGCACCGCACCGCCGTCACCAACTGGATCACGGCCGCCGCCCGCGTCCAGCAACTGCTCGCCCGCAAGGCCGCCCAGTTGGGCTCGGCGCTGACCCGGCGCGTCGCGGCCGGTGAGGTCGTGGCCGTCTCCACGGGTGACGTCGAGAAGATCGGCTGGTTCGTGGAGGCCTGGTCGCGGTTCACCGCGGCTCTGGTCACCATCGTGCTGGTCTGCGCCGCACTGCTCGTCTACCAGCCCGCGCTCGGCGTGGTCGTCGCCGTGGGCCTGCCCGTGCTGGCCCTCGCCGTGCTGCCGCTGCTGCCCCGCGCCACCCGGCGTGCCGACGTGCAGCGCGAGAAGGCCGGACGCGCCACCGAACTTGCCTCGGACACCGTCGCCGGTCTGCGCGTGCTGCGCGGCATCGGCGGTGAGGAACTCTTCCTCGATCGCTACCGCCGCGCCTCCCAGGAGGTCCGGCACGCGGCGGTGCGCAGCGCCCGGATGTGGTCCCTGATCTCCGCGATCCAGGTCCTGCTGCCGGGGCTGCTGCTCATCGCCGTCGTCTGGTACGGCGTGCACCTGGCGCGCCAGGGCCGGATCACCGTCGGTGAACTGGTCACCGTCTACAGCTCGGTGATGGTCCTCACCTATCCGCTGCGGCACTTCGAGGAGATCGCCATGGCGTACTCCTTCTCCCGGCCGTCCGCCAAACGGGCCGCGGGCGTGCTGTCGCTGGAGCGGGCCACGGACACCGCCGGGTCACTTGGGGCCGGCCTCCCGTCCGGAGACCTGTACGACCCGGACACCGGGCTGCTCGCCGACGCCGGCCTGTTCACCGCCGTGGTGTGCGGCGACCCGGACGCGGCCGGCCGGCTGGCGGAACGGCTGGGCGGGCATCCTCCGCAGGAGGGCACCTCGGTACTGCTGGGCGGTGTGCCGCTCGACGAACTCCCGCTGGACTGTGCCCGTACGGCCGTCCTCGTCCAGGACAAGGACCCCGTGCTGCTGTCCGGCTCGCTGCGCGAACTGCTCGACGTACCCGCGTCGGGCGCTGTCGAACCGCGGGCTGCACTGGCCGCCGCGCAGTGCGACGACGTGCTGGCGGCGCTGGTGCAGGGGTCGGTGGACGCCGCCGACCCGATGGACGCCCGGATCACCGAACGCGGCCGTTCCCTGTCCGGCGGCCAGCGCCAGCGGCTCGCGCTCGCCCGGTCGCTGATCACGGACCCGGAGGTGCTCGTCCTGGACGAGCCGACCTCGGCCGTCGACTCGCACACCGAGGCGCGGATCGCGCAGGGCGTGCGGGAGCTGCGCGCGGGGCGCACGACCGTGGTGTTCACCTCCTCGCCGCTGCTGCTGGACCGCGCCGACCGGGTCGTGTTCCTGCACGACGGCGAGGTCGCGGCGACCGGCACGCATCGCGAGCTGCTGCACACCGAACCCGGCTACCGGGCCGTCGTCACCCGCGAGACGGACGACGAGGCCGCGCTGAGCGGTTCCGTCGCCCTGAAGGACGTACTGCAGGAACTGGAAGAGATCGAGGAGAAGGCATGATCGGCGTGGCGCCACCGGCGTACGACCCGGCGGCCCCGACGACGGCGAACACCCTGCCGGTCGGTGCCCCCACGACCGTCCGCGCCTACGTGGCCGAACTGCTGCGCCGGCACCGCCGGGCGTTCCTGCTGCTCGTCGGCGTCAACACGGTCGCCGTCGTCGCCTCGATGGCCGGTCCGTGGCTGCTGGGCGGAGTCGTGGAGCGGGTGTCCGACGGAGCGCGGGACCTGCGGCTGGAACTCACCGCGGGGCTGTTCGTGGCGGCGCTGGCCGTCCAGGCCCTGTTCGTCCGCCAGGTGCGGCTGCGCGGCGCGATGCTCGGCGAGCGGATGCTGGCCGACCTGCGCGAGGACTTCCTCGTACGGTCGGTCGGGCTGCCGCCCGGTGTGCTGGAGCGGGCCGGGACCGGCGATCTGCTGTCACGGATCACCACGGACATCGACCGGCTGGCCAACGCCATGCGCGAGGCCGTGCCGCAGTTGTCGATCGGCGTGGTGTGGGTGGTGCTGCTGATGGGCGGGCTGGTCGTCACGGCGCCGCCGCTGGCGCTCGCCGTGCTGCTCGCCCTGCCGCTGCTGATCGTCGGCTGCCGCTGGTACTTCCGGCGGGCACCGGCCGCCTACCGCTCGGAGGCCGCCGGGTACGCCGCCGTGGCCGCCGCGCTCGCCGAGACCGTGGACGCCGGGCGCACCGTCGAGGCGCACCGCCTCGGCGACCGGCGCGTCGCGTTGTCGGAGCGCCGGATCAGGGAATGGACGGCCTGGGAGCGCTACACGCTGTGGCTGCGGTCGGTCCTCTTCCCGGTCATCAACGTCACCCACGTGACCGTGCTGGCCTCGGTCCTCCTGGTCGGCGGCGTGTTCGCACTGCACGGCTGGATCGACGTCGGCCAGCTCACCACGGGCGCGCTGATCGCCCAGATGCTCGTCGACCCGGTGGGCATGATCCTGCGCTGGTACGACGAGCTCCAGGTGGCCCAGGTGTCGCTGGCCCGGCTCGTCGGGGTCCGGGACATCGAGCCGGACGCCGGCGACCCCTCCGTGTCCCCCGACGGACGCCATGTGCACGCCGACCGGGTGCACTTCGGCTACCTGGAGGGGGTGGACGTCCTGCGCAAGGTGTCCCTGCAGGTGTCCCCCGGCACCCGGCTGGCCCTGGTCGGCCCGTCGGGTGCGGGCAAGTCGACGCTGGGCCGGCTGCTCGCCGGCATCTACGCGCCCCGGGACGGCCGGATCACCCTGGGCAGCGCCGAGCTGTCCCGGATGCCGGCGGAGCGCGTTCGCGCCCATGTCGCCCTCGTCAACCAGGAGCACCACGTCTTCGTTGGCTCCCTGCGCGACAACCTCCGGCTCGCCCGGACCGGCGCCGGCGACGCCGAGCTGTGGGCGGCGCTGGGCGCGGTCGACGCGGACGACTGGGCCCGGGCGCTCGACGACGGGCTGGACACCGAGGTCGGCTCGGGCGGCCTGACGCTCACCCCCGCCCAGGCCCAGCAGATCGCCCTGGCCCGCCTGGTGCTGGCGGACCCGCACACCCTGGTGCTGGACGAGGCGACGTCCCTGCTCGACCCGCGCGCCGCCCGCCACCTGGAACGATCCCTCGCCAAGGTCCTCGACGGCCGCACCGTCGTCGCCATCGCCCACCGCCTCCACACCGCCCACGACGCGGACGTCATCGCCGTCGTCGAGAACGGCCGCATCAGCGAACTGGGCAGCCACGAGGAACTGGTGGCGGCGGACGGGGCGTATGCGGCGTTGTGGAGGTCCTGGCACGGGTGAGCGGGCTAGGGGCCCGGGACAGGCGGAACCGTGGGGTCCGTGGCGTTGCGCGGTCCTGAGCCGGGGTGGAAGGCTGGAATCAGGCACCGGCTCGGGGAACGCCCTGGAACCAGCGGTTCCGGGCGGCGCCAGTGCTCCGTGCGGCGGCGGCCCGGCGCGGGCACCGTTGAGAGCGGGCCCGTCCCCACCCCCTGGAGGTACCCGTGAACAGCTCCGACGGCTGGGGAGACGATGTCTACCAGCCGGACCAAGACGAGCAGAGGGAGGACACGGGGCTGCTCGACACCGAGGACACCCTGGAGAACGACGGCGTCGACGATCCCCTGGACCGGGGCTGGTCCCCTCCCGAGCGGCCCTGGGCCGTCGAGCACCTCGGCGTGACGGCGGCCGAGCGGCGGCGGGGGGAGACGCTGGACCAGCGGCTCGCCGAGGAGCTGCCGGAACCCGTCGCGCCGGACGGTGACGGTCTCGGGGACTGCCAGGGCACCGACGGGGAACTCCTGGACAACGAGGTCGGCGCCGCCCGCTCCGGCCGGCTGGTGGCCCCCGACGAGGGCGCGCACGAGGACGAGGAGAGCGCGCTGGTCGCCATGGACGTGGGCATCGACGGCGCGGCGGCGTCGGCCGAGGAGGCAGCCGTGCACATCGTCGACGAGGACACCCTGTCCGGCTGATCGCAAGCCCGACCCGAGCCGCACGAGGAGCATCCATGCAGCAGGACAAGCACCCCGACTACCACCCCGTCGTCTTCCGCGACCGGGCCGCCGGTTACGCGTTCCTGACCCGGTCCACCGCGACCAGCGACCAGACCATCGAGTGGGACGACGGCGAGACCTACCCGGTCGTGGACGTGGAGATCTCCTCGGAGAGCCACCCCTTCTACACGGGCAAGGCCCGCACGGTGGACTCGGAGGGCCGGGTCGCCGCGTTCGAGCGGCGGTACGGCGGCGGCTGAGCCTCGCCTGCAACGGTCCGGTCGGCGCTCAGATCACGTTGAGCGCCGCCGCGCAGCCCACCCCGCCGAGCAGCATGAACACCGGCATCAGCACCCTGAGCTCGACCCAGCTGCCCGCCCGGAACCGCATGACCTTCGGCGGCCCGACCGGGTACCAGCGCTTGCGCCCCACCGGTATGGGCCACAGGATCGGGCAGCCCGAGACGGTGAGCGCGTCCCCGAGGTCGTGCACGATCGCACCCAGCACGACCGGCAGCCCGAGCCAGAGGTACTCCTGGCCCGGCGCCGTGAACAGCCAGTCCGCGCCGTTGCCCGGCTTGTCCAGGACGCCCGCGAGGATCCACGCGGTGGCCGCGGCCAGCAGCCACACCAGGACGTCGCTGCTGGAGCCGCGCGCCGCCCGCCACAGCAGACCTTCGATGGCCAGCACCAAGTGCACGAAGAGGATCGCCAGCACTCCCCAGCGGTCGCTGGTGATCGCCACGACCGAGGTGCCCGCACCGATCAGGACCGCCCACAGCCAGGTGTGTGTGAGCGTCCGGTGCCCGCCGGAGCGACGCGGGTCGCCCTGCTTCTTGGTGGCCTTGTAGACGGCGTACGACAGCTTGTCGACGATCTCGCACAGCCAGCGCGACAGCGGTCCGAAGGACCGGGAGATGGTGGCCGCCTTGTGGTCGAGGTCCGGGGCGAGCGCGGCACCGGCGCAGATCAGGGCGCCGACGAGGAGGACCGGCCAGGGCATCGGGTGCCCGGCCGCGGCGGCCGCCGCACCGACGCCGAGCCAGGCGGCGGCGCCCGACAGTGAGTGTGCTGGTCCCATCATCGGCGTTGCCCGCCCCATTCCTCGTGTACCGCTGTCCAGTTGACCGGCGCCCTGACATCCCGTCGGCGACACAGCGTAGCGTTCGCGATCTTCGCGCCCGCAGCCGATTCCCGCATCGGGCGGGAGGCCAGGCAAGATGGGGGGCGTGACCCTCATCGATCAGCTGCCGCGGACCGCCGACCCCGACGCCCTGTACGAAGCCTTCGAGTCGTGGGCCGGTGAGCGGGGTCTCACGCTCTATCCCCACCAGGAGGAGGCGCTGATCGAGGTGGTCTCCGGCGCGAACGTGATCGTGTCGACGCCCACCGGGTCCGGCAAGAGCATGATCGCGGCGGGTGCGCACTTCGCCGCTCTGGCCCGGGACGAGGTCACCTTCTACACCGCCCCGATCAAGGCGCTGGTGTCGGAGAAGTTCTTCGAACTGTGCAAGATCTTCGGCACGGAGAACGTCGGCATGCTCACCGGCGACGCCTCCGTCAACGCCGACGCCCCCGTGATCTGCTGCACCGCCGAGGTGCTCGCGTCGATCGCGCTGCGCGACGGCAAGGACGCGGACGTCGGCCAGGTCGTGATGGACGAGTTCCACTTCTACGCGGAGGGCGACCGCGGCTGGGCGTGGCAGATCCCGATCCTGGAGCTGCCGCAGGCGCAGTTCGTGCTGATGTCGGCGACGCTCGGCGACGTCTCCTTCTTCGAGAAGGACCTCACCCGCCGCACCGGCCGCCCGACCGCGGTGGTCCGCTCGGCGACCCGTCCCGTGCCCCTGTCGTACGAGTACCGGTACACGCCGCTCACGGAGACGCTCACCGACCTGCTGGCGGCCCGGCAGGCACCCGTCTACATCGTGCACTTCACGCAGGCGCAGGCCGTGGAGCGGGCGCAGGCGCTGATGAGCATCAACATGTGCTCGCGGGAGGAGAAGGAGCAGATCGCCGAGCTGATCGGCAACTTCCGCTTCACCACCAAGTTCGGCCGCAACCTCTCCCGCTACGTCCGGCACGGCATCGGCGTCCACCACGCCGGCATGCTGCCCAAGTACCGCCGCCTGGTGGAGAAGCTGGCGCAGGCCGGCCTGCTGAAGGTCATCTGCGGCACGGACACCCTGGGCGTGGGCGTCAACGTGCCCATCCGCACGGTGCTGTTCACGGCCCTCACCAAGTACGACGGCACCCGCGTACGCACCCTGCGCGCCCGGGAGTTCCACCAGATCGCGGGGCGCGCCGGGCGGGCCGGTTACGACACGGAGGGCTTCGTCGTCGCGCAGGCGCCCGAGCACGTCGTCGAGAACGAGAAGGCCCTCGCCAAGGCCGGTGACGATCCGAAGAAGCGCCGCAAGGTCGTCCGCAAGAAGGCCCCCGAGGGCTTCGTCGCGTGGTCGGAGCAGACCTTCGAGAAGCTCATCGCCTCCGAACCGGAGCCGCTGACCTCCCGGTTCCGGGTGACGCACACGATGCTGCTGTCGGTGATCGCCCGCCCCGGCAACGCCTTCGAGGCGATGCGCCACCTGCTGGAGGACAACCACGAGCCGCGCAAGCAGCAGTTGCGGCACATCCGCCGGGCCATCGCGATCTACCGTTCGCTGCTGGACGGCGGCATCGTCGAGAAGCTCGACGAGCCGGACGCGACCGGCCGCATCGTCCGCCTCACCGTCGACCTCCAGCAGGACTTCGCGCTCAACCAGCCGTTGTCCACGTTCGCACTGGCCGCGTTCGAGCTGCTGGACCCCGAATCGCCGTCGTACGCGCTCGACATGGTGTCCGTGGTGGAGTCCACCCTGGACGACCCGCGGCAGATCCTCGCCGCCCAGCAGAACAAGGCGCGCGGCGAGGCCGTGGCCGCGATGAAGGCGGACGGCGTCGAGTACGAGGAGCGCATGGAGCGCCTCCAGGACATCACGTACCCGAAGCCGCTGGAGGAGCTGCTCTTCCACGCGTACAACACGTACCGCAAGAGCCACCCCTGGGTCGGTGACCATCCGCTGTCGCCGAAGTCGGTCATCCGCGACATGTACGAACGGGCGCTGTCGTTCACCGAGTTGGTGTCCCACTACGAGCTGGCCCGCACCGAGGGCATCGTGCTGCGCTACCTCGCCAGCGCCTACAAGGCCCTCGACCACACCGTCCCGGACGACCTCAAGTCCGAGGACCTCGAGGACCTGATCGAGTGGCTGGGCGAGATGGTGCGCCAGGTCGACTCCAGCCTGCTGGACGAGTGGGAGCAGCTCGCCAACCCGGAGGAGATGACCGCCGAGGAGGCCCAGGAGAAGGCCGACGAGGTCAAACCGGTCACCGCCAACGCGCGTGCCTTCCGCGTCCTGGTCCGCAACGCCATGTTCCGCCGGGTCGAGCTCGCCGCCCTGGACCAGGTCGGGGAACTGGGCGAGATGGACGCGGAGTCCGGCTGGGACGCCGACGCGTGGGGCGAGGCGATGGACAAGTACTGGGACGAGTACGACGACCTCGGCACCGGCCCCGACGCCCGCGGCCCCAAGCTGCTGCTCATCGAGGAGGAGCCGGAGAACGCCCTGTGGCGGGTCCGGCAGATCTTCCACGATCCCAACGGCGACCACGACTGGGGCATCAGCGCGGAGGTCGACCTCACCGCCTCCGACGCGGAGGGCCGCGCGGTCGTCCGGGTCACCGACGTCGGCCAGCTGTGAACGGCCGGGCAGCAGCGAGCACAGGAGAATCCCACCGATGACGACGAACCCGGCCGAGAGACTGGTCGACCTGCTCGATCTGGAGCAGATCGAGGTCAACATCTTCCGTGGCCGCAGCCCGCAGGAATCCCTCCAGCGGGTGTTCGGCGGCCAGGTGGCGGGCCAGGCCATGGTCGCCGCCGGCCGCACCACGGACGGTGACCGTCCCGTGCACTCGCTGCACGCGTACTTCCTGCGCCCGGGCATCCCGGGCGTGCCGATCGTCTACCAGGTCGAGCGGGTGCGCGACGGGCGGTCGTTCACGACCCGCCGGGTCACGGCCGTGCAGCAGGGCCGTACGATCTTCAATCTCACCGCCTCCTTCCACAAGCCGGAGGAGGGCGGCTTCGAGCACCAGCTGCCGCCCGCCCGCAAGGTCCCGGACCCGGAGTCCCTGCCCACGGTCACGGACGAGATCCGGGAGCATCTGGGCGCGCTGCCCGAGCAGTTGGAGCGGATGGCCCGCCGCCAGCCCTTCGACATCCGCTATGTGGACCGGCTGCGCTGGACCACCGAGGAGGTCGCGGACGCCGAGCCGCGCAGCGCCGTGTGGATGCGCGCGGTCGGGCCGCTCGGCGACGACCCGCTCGTGCACACCTGCGCCCTCACCTACGCCAGCGACATGACCCTCCTGGACGCCGTCCGCATCCCGGTCGAGCCGCTGTGGGGCCCGCGGGGCTTCGACATGGCGTCCCTGGACCACGCCATGTGGTTCCACCGCCCGTTCCGCGCGGACGACTGGCTGCTGTACGACCAGGAGTCGCCGATCGCGGTGGGCGGCAGGGGCCTGGCACGTGGGCGGATCTACGACCGCGAGGGGCAACTGGTCGTTTCGGTCGTTCAGGAGGGGCTCTTCCGCAGGCTGGGCTGATCTCCCACGAGGCCGATGTCCCCGCCGACCGCGTTGGAGCCGACGAGGACGTCGACGTGCCGTCAGCCCCGTCGGACCGCGCCGAGCTGGGCTCGGTGCAGGCCGGGGGCGGCAAACCGCTGCGCCACCGTGCGCAGCACGCGAGCCATGGCCTGCGCGGGCGGGGTGGCGGGGCGGGCTTGGGCGCGGGTGAGGAGGATGCGGCGGGTGGGGGCGGGCACGTCGGAGGCGAACGGCAGGAGGCGGACGTCGCTGCGGCGGCTGGTGAGGGCAAGGCGGGGCGCGAGGGCGATGCCGAGTCCGGCGGCGACCATGGCCTGGGCCTCCTGGTAGTCGTGCGAGGAGTAGGCGATGCGCGGCTCGAACCCTGCCTGACGGCAGCTGCGGCGCAGGACGTCGGCGACGGGATGGTTGTCGGCACGAATGATCCACTCCTGGTCCGCGAGGTCGCCGAGGCGCACGGAGGGGCGTGCGCGCAACGGTGAGTCGGCGGGAACGACCAGCACCGTGGGGTCGTCGAGGAGGTGGGTCAGCGTGAGCGCCGGATCGTCGAGGCGGTTCCATTCGTAGTCCCAGAGCAGGGCCTGCTCCACCTCGCCGGTGTGCAGCATCTCGCGGAGCTCCGCGAGGACCCCGGCGCGTACCTCGATACGGACGCCGGCGTGGCGGCGGCGAAATCGGGTGAGCGCGAGCGGCAGCAGGGAGGCGCTCGCCGTGGGGAAGGAACCGAGCCGCAGCGTGCCCTGGTCGAGGGCGGTGAAGGAGTCCAGGTCGGCCTGAGCCGCGCGCAGTTCGCGGCGGATCCTCTGCCCGCGTTCGGCCAGTGCGGCGCCCGCCGGGGTGGGGCGGATACCGCGCGGCAGCCGCTCGATCAGTGGCTGCCCGGCCTCCTGCTCCAGCAGAGACATCTGCTGGGAGGCGGCGGAGGTGGTCATGCCCAGCGCCTCCGCCGCGGCGGTGAGCGAGCCGCGCTCGGTGGCCTCGGTGAGCAGCAGCAGGCGGCGTACGTTCAACATAACGCCGACTTTAGCTCGGCTAAACCCTGGTGAAGCGAACTGCGATTGTTCGCAAGTCACGCCTCTGCGAAGGTCTTCGCCATCGCCGGAGCGGTTCACCGGGCCGCAACCCGCCCGCAACCCGCCTTCCCGGCCCCTCCGCCCCTTTGATCACGGAAGAGCCTCAGACGTGCACACTCCCGCGACCCTGGTGCGTGGCGGCACCAGCAAGTGCTGGCTGTTCAACCAGGTACATGTCCCCGCCGACCGCGCCGAGTTGGAGAAGATGCTGGTCGCCGCGTATGGCGCCGGCGACCCCGTGGAACTGGACGGGGTGGGCGGGGCCACCCCCACCACCTCCAAGGCGGCGATCGTCAGCGCCTCGCCCGAGCCCGGGGTGGACGTCGACTACCTCTTCGCCCAGGTCGGCATCGGCACGGGCGCGGTGGAGTGGACGAGCAACTGCGGCAACTGCGCCACCGGCGTCGCGCTGTACGCGGTGGCGAAGGGCATGGTGCCGATCACCGGTGACCGGACGCGTGTGGTGATGCGCAACACCAACACCGGAGCGGTCCTCGAGGGACTCGTGGACACCACCGGAGGCGTGGTGCACCACTTCGGCCGGCAGACCGTCCCCGGCACCCGCGCCGGCGGTGTCGCCGTCGGCCTCACCTTCCGTGAACCGGCAGGCGGCACGACCGGTTTACTGCTTCCCACCGGCCGGGCCGCAGAGGAACTGCGGGTCGGCACCGCCGGGCCGGTACGGGTGAGCATGGTGGACGCCGGGGCCCCGGTCGTCCTCGTCGACGCCGGCAGCGCCGGTCGCACCGGTGCCGAGACGCTGGAGCGCATGCAGGCGGAGGTCCCCTGGCTGCGCACGGTGCGGCATGCCGCCGCGCCTCTGATGGGCCTGTTCGAACCGGGGCTCCATCCGGGTGCGGAACCCGGCGACGCAGTACCCAAGGTGGGCCTGGTCGGTCCCCCGGTGCCGTACACCACCACTCTCGGCGAACGCGTCGCCTCCGAGGACTACGACATCTCGGTGCGCATGCTCACCATGAACGCCCCCCACCCGGCGGTCGGCCTGACCTCCGCCGTCGCCGTCGCGGCGGCGGGGTTGCTGGAGGACTCCGTGGTCTCCCGGGCCGCCGGAGGTCCCACCGACGAGTGGCTGCGCCTCGGCACCCCCGCCGGCGTGGTCGCGGTCCGCTGCACGGACGTGGCGGACGGCCTGCCTCGCCGCGTCACCGTGCAGCGGGCGGCGCGGCTGCTGGCCGACGCACGCATCTACGTACCGGAAACGGGCAGCCCGCAAGCCGCCTGAACCGGGACGACCGTCACCTCGGGCAGCCGGTCCCCCAGCCGTCCGCACCGGGATTCCCTCGCGCCCTCGGGGCGCGCCACCCCGTCCCCACCGCACCAAGGACAATGATGTCTGCTGAAGTGATATCCATAGGCGCGCTGCTGGTGATGTTCGTGGTCGGCACCGTGCTGCCGATCAACCTGGGCATCCTCGCCTTCGTCGCCACCTTCGCGGTCGGCACCGCCTCGCTCGGCCTCACCGAGGACGAGATCTTCGAGGGATTCCCGGCGAAGCTGTTCGTCACCATCGTCGGGGTCACCTACCTGTTCTCCGTCGCCCGCCGCAACGGCACCATCGACTGGCTCGTCGCGGCCGGGGTACGGCTGGTGCGCGGCAAGACCGCGCTGATCCCCTGGGTGCTGTTCCTGGTCGCCGCGCTGCTGACGGCGTTCGGCACCTTCACCCCGGCGGCGGTCGCGATCCTCGCACCGATCGGCATGAACTTCGCCTACCGCTACAAGCTCAACCCGCTGGTGGTCGGCATGATGGTGATCAGCGGCGGACACGCGGGCGCGTTCTCCCCGCTCGCCGTCTCCGGTGCGCTGGTGCTGGGACTGGTCGACAAGACGGAGCTGCACGTCTCCGCCGTGGCGCTGTTCAGCGCCAGCTTCCTGATCAACCTGGTGCTGTCGGTCCTCACGTACGTGCTGCTCGCCAAGCGCCCCGTGCCACTGGCCGAGGGAGTCGCGGAGACAGCCGACGACGATCTCACCGTCTCCGGCAGGCTCGACTGGCGCCAGTGGCTCACCCTCGCCTGTCTGGTCGCCCTCGTGGTCGGCGCGCTCGGCTTCCATCTGGAGATCGGCTTCCTGGCCCTGGCGGCCGGCGCCCTGCTGGCCCTGGTGGACATGAAGCGGCAGGAGCGGGCCGTGGACGGTGTGAGCTGGTCCACCCTGCTGCTGGTCGCGGGCATGATGACGTACATCGCGATGCTGGAGAAGGCCGGCGTCATCGAGGAGATCTCCGAACGGGCCGCCGGCCTGGGCGCCCCGCTCGTCGTCGCCCTCCTGCTGTGCTTCACCGTGGCCATCACGTCCGCCTTCGCCTCCTCCACCGCGATCCTCACCGCGATCATCCCCATCGCCGTGCCGCTGCTGCTCTCCAGCCACCTCAGCGCCGCCGGGCTGATCGCCGCTCTCGCCGTCTCCACGACGATCGTCGACACCTCCCCCTTCTCCACCAACGGCGCACTCGTGCTGAGCAACGCGCGCGGGGTCGACGCCCGCCGCTTCTACCGCCAGATCATTGGCTACACCGGCGGCATCGTCGCTCTCGGCCCCGTCGTCGCCTGGGGTGCTCTGGTCCTGCCCTGGTCGTAGCGCACGGGACGACGACAGGACAGAGTGCGCCGAGCGTGGTCACACCACGCTCGGCGCGCTCCGCACCAGCCTCGGAACATGGTCCAGACTGATGCGTATGCTGCATGAATATATGCCGGTTCGATGCTGGACGCCGATCGGCTGTCCCTCGGAGACTCTCGCGTAGCACGTCCGTACCGCGCCCCATCGCACCCTCCCCCGCAGGAAGCCCAGGCCACCGGACGACGCGAAGAGGACTCATGCCGAGGATCACCAGACGTAGGGCACTCACCATAGCCGCGAGTGCCGTCACGACGACGGCGGTAACGCCGGTGCCGACCGCTGCGGCGGCCGACGCCATGACAGCGGGGCGGCCCCGCACGCCCCGGCTCAACCCGGTTCTGCGGTGTGACCTGCTCACGCAGGTCACACCGAGGCACAACTGGCTGGTGACGGCCGTCGCCATCCGGTACGCGGCACCCATCGACACGCGCGGTGGCGTGATCCCGCCCTCCGCGTTCCACGTCACCGCGACCGTGGGCAGACAGACCGCGGCCCGCACGGTGACCCGCGTCTACACGAACTCAGCAGCCGAGGTGGACGAGCGGGCCGACCCCGGACGCCCGGGCGACCACCTGATCATCGAGCTGGATCTCCGCGACGCCAACGCGCGGGCCTCCGGGGCGACCGACCCGCTTCCCCTCGACCGCGCCTACGCGGTCAGGCAGGTGGCTGATGTCACGGCGCGCGGCAGCGGCCCGGTGCTCGCCGCGCATCCGTTCGCCATCCGGAACGATGGAGTGCGCACGCCCGTCGTGGACGGCTTCGGCGCCGGATCGTTCACCGACTCCACCGGATTCGGCCTGGACTTCCGCTTCCATCAGCCGGCGGGGTACCTACGGCGCCCCGGGGCGGGCACCCGGTACCCGCTCGTGGTCACCCTGCACGGCGGCGGCGAGGTCGCCGACAACAACATGACCCAGCTCACCGCCAACCGGATCGCGGTCGCCTTCGCCGAGCCCCAACGCCAGTACAAGAACCCGGCATTCGTGCTCGCCCCGCAGATCCCGCTGCCCCGCCCCATGGAGGGGCCGGACGGCACGGACTGGACCGACGCCAAGGTGCAGCGCGCGCTGGTCGAGCTCATCGACGCCGTCACGGCCGAGTACCCGGTCGACGCGGACCGGCTCTATCTCGTCGGCCTGTCGTCCGGGGCGCGGGGAATTCTCCACCTGCTCCCCCAACAGCCCCGCAGGTACGCCGCGGCCGTCGCCACCGCCGGCTGGGGGGACCCCTCCGCCATGGAGAGGATCACACACATCCCGCTGTGGGCCGACCATTCCGTCGACGACCCCGTCGTCCCCTACAAAGACGGGCGCTTCGGCAAACCAGGGACCTGGACGCTGATGAACGCGCTGGAGAACGCCGGCGCCAAGGTCACCCGCGGGGAATGGGGCAACGACTTGCCCCAGGAGCAGTTCGAGGCCCACTCCCGGGCCCTGCTGCGCCGGGCCCGCCGTACGGGCAGCCATGTGCTGTTCACCAGCTACCCGGCCGGCACAACGCCGGTGAACCCGCACGGGTCCTGGGCGCAGACGTACGAGAACGACGTCGTGATCGACTGGCTCTTCGAGCAGTCGCGCTGACCGGCCGGACCTCCCCTGTCCACGACACCCTGTCCGGCACCCGTGGGCCGGACGCGGCGGTGACGACCGCCTGACTCCACCACCAGCTCCGAGATGTGACCGTACCGACCGGGATCTTCAAGCTGGGCTGACCCGCGCGCTACGGGCGGCGGGTCGGTCGCCCGCACGCCTCCGATCGCGCACGTGCGCCGCCCCGGCGACCATGGCAGGAGGAGGCACCGCCGGCGTCACGCCCTCGCCGATCCGGGAGGTGGCCACGCTGCACACCGTGCTCCCCGTCGTCTTCGCGGTCTGCGCGGCCCTCAGCAACGCCGTCGCGACGGTGTTGCAGCGCAAGGCGGCGCTCACCGTGCCGAGCTCCCAGGGGCTCCGGGCCGGACTGATCGCCGACCTGCTGCGCCGGCCCGTCTGGCTGGCCGGCATCGTCGCGGTGATCGGCGCCGCCGTCTGCCAGGCGCTGGCGCTGGCGACCGGGCCGCTGACGATCGTGCAGCCGCTGTTCGTGCTGGAGCTGCCGCTGACCCTCATCGTCGCGTCGCTGCTGATGCGCCGGCATCTGCCGCGCACGGGCTGGCTGGCCGTGACAGTGGTGGTGGCCGGCCTGGCGGTCGCACTCGCCGCCGCGTCCCCCACCGGCAACCGCACCCATGTGGAGCTGGACCGCTGGATCCCCGCGCTCGCCGTGTGCGCGGGGGCGGTCGCCGGCCTGGCTGTCGCCGCCCTGCGACGCCCGGAGGGCCGGGCCCGGGCGGCGTGTCTGGGTGCCGCGACGGCGATCAGCTACGCGGTGACCGCGGCGCTGATGAAAACCGCCACCCACGTCCTCGAGGAGCAGGGACTCGTGGGCTTCCTCACCGCCTGGCAGACCTACGCGTTCGCCGCGACCGGCGTGTGCGCACTGTTCCTGCTGGAGAACGCGATGCAGGCCGGCCCGCTGGTCGCATCGCAGCCCGCGCTCACCCTCGGGGACGCGATGGTGAGCCTCGCACTCGGCATCACGCTGTACGAGGAGACGGTCCGCACCGGGTGGTGGCTGCTGCCCCAGCTGTTCGGTGTCGCGCTGATCGCCGCGGGCGTCTTCGCCCTGGCGCGCATTCCGTTCACCCGGTCGCTCGTGGCACCGGATGAGGAAGACCGAGTTGCGGGAGTGCCCTGAGGAGGAATGAGGACACCTCCGGACGTCTCAGCGCTGGCCGGCCCGCCGGCTGACCTGGCCTCCGGCGACTGACCGGCCCCGGCCGGATCAGCCGTCCGGCTGGCACCGCGGGCACCACACCGTGCCACGGCCCGCCATCCGGGACCGGCGCAGGCCGCTGCCGCAGCGCGGGCACCTGGGGTCGGGGTCGTCGCGATGTCCGGTGAGCCAGGAGTCACGCGGCGGCACGCACCCGGCGTCGACGGCGGACCGCAGGGTTCTGCGCATCTCGCTGTACAGGCGGCGGCGGTCGTCCTGGGTGAGCTCCCGCGCCCGGCGGTCGGGACGCAGCCGGGCGCGCCAGAGGATCTCGTCGGCGAGCAGATTGCCGAGGCCGGCCAGGACGGACTGGTCGGTGAGCGCGGTCTTCAGGTGCCCGCGGCGCGACGAGAGCACGGCCTCGAACTCCGCGCGGTCCACCGCCATCGCGTCGGGTCCCTGCCGCCGAAGCAGCCGGTCGAGGTCGAAGTCGTCGTGGGCCAGCCACAGGCCCTGGAGTTTGCGCTGGTCACGAAAGCGCAGCTGACGGTTGCCGCTCAGCGTGAACAGCACACGGTCATGGGCTTCGACGGCGTCCTCGGGACGACCGCAGACCAGTCGGCCGGTCATGCCGAAGTGCAGCACGAGGGTGGGGCCGCCGGTGCGGGCGAGCAGCCACTTGCCGTGCCGCTCCGGTGTGCCGAACCGCCGTCCCTCCAGGGCGTCACGCAGGCCCCGCACCCCGACGCCGTGCAGGACGCCCGCGTCCCGCACCTCGACGCGCCGCACGACGCGTCCCTTCGCACAGGACTCGAGCACCTGCCGGAAGCCCTCGACATCGGGCAGCTCGGGCATGACCTGCGGGTCAGGTTTCCTGGAGGACGGACAGCACGTTCCCCGCCGGATCGGTGAACCAGGCGATCAGCGGGCCACCGCCGCGGAAGATGCCCTTGTCGTCCGCCTTGAGGTGGTCATAGCGCTCGAAACGCACCCCCTTTCTTCTCAGCTCGTCGACCGCCGCATCGATGTCGTCGACGGGGAAGTTCAGGACGGTGTACGTCGCCGGGGTGTGGTCCGGCTTGGGGTAGACCAGGATGTCCCGGTCACCCGCGATGTGCAGGAACAGCATGCCGTTCTCTTCCGACACCCGGAGTCCGAGCGTGTCGCCGTAGAACGTCCTGGCCGCTTCGATGTCGTTCACTGAGAACCCGCTGAACGCCTTGCTCGTACCGAACATGATTGCCTCCTGGACACAGTCTCCTCAGATGTCCGACCGGGACGCATCCGGAAACTCATCGCTTACCGGGCGGACAGCGGGGCACGTGCCCTCCGCCCGGCCAGGGGCGGGGTCACCCCGTAGGCCGCCGGCCTCTGCGGCGCAGCCAGCCCAGGAGGCCGTGGGATGGAGGGCGCTGTGGGGCCGGTACGTGTGGGGCCGGTTCCGGGGCCGGGCGTGGTGCCGGGTGTTGCCTGCGGGCCGTTTCCATCGTGTGGGCGAGGTCCGCACGGAACCAGGCCACTTCGTCCGGCTCGCTCGCCGTCATGAGCTTCTGGGCCCGCTCGGCGGTGGGGGAGCCGGGCGCGCCGTGGGCCGGGAGCCTGGGGCGGCAGCGGTCCAGGTGGTCGCGCTCGTGCGGGTCCTCGACGACGTCCGCCACGTCGGCCGGGTCGAGGAGACTGGCGACGGCCGCCGCATGCGCCCACGGGTCGTCTCCCGCCTGCCGCAGCAGGAACCCGCTGTGCCGTCCCCGCCAGTTGCGGGGCCGCCGGTCCAGCTTCGCCTTCAGCCCTTCCCGCACTTCCGGGGGCATGCGGCCGGTCAGCAGCCGGGCGTTGCTCTCCTCGGCCGCGAACTGCCGTAGTTCCTCGGCGAGATAGAGCCAGACGACGGTGCGGTAGCGGTTCAGATGGAACCGTACGGGCACGAGCAGGCCGAAGCGCGCGAGACTGGTGAACCTGGTGGGCGTCACGTCCATGATCTCGGCGCCCTCATGGGTGCCCGCGGTGGCGACGCGCTCGCGCAGTGCGTCCGGGAAGCCGTCCCCGGCGCGCAGCCGGTCGATCTCGGCGCGGGCGACCCGCCGGCCTCCGCCTCCCTCGTCGGGGACGGTCCGGATGAGTCCGAGATTCACCGCCAGGTCGAACTCGCCGCGCTTGAGGTCGAGTTCGCGGGCGGCCCGGCTCGGGGCACAGGTGAGGCGGTCGGATTTCGCGATGGTGCCTGCCATGGTCGGTCTCCCCCGTGGAGCAAGCGGCTCACGCCGTGTGCGGTCGCCGTGAAAAAACCGTAGCCGCTTCGGCGAATCTCGTGGCGAGCCTGTGGATAACTCCACGAGGGAGGGCGACGCGCAGGTCAGGCCTCTGTTTCCGGTTTCTGTTCGGGCTGGCGCGCATCCACGTCGAGGTGCTCGCCGACCCGGTTGACCAGAAGGGTCATCTCGTATGCGATCTGGCCGATGTCTGCCTCCGCGCCGCTGAGGACGCACAGACAACTGCCCGTGCCGGCCGCGGTGACGAAGAGCACCGCGTCGTCGAACTCGATCATCGTCTGGCGTACGCTGCCCGCGCCGAAGTGCCGTCCCGAGCCCTTGGCCAGGCTGTGCAGTCCGGACGACACGGCCGCGAGGTGCTCCGCGTCCTCGCGGCGCAGTCCGGTGCTCGCCCCTGTCACCAGGCCGTCGTTGGACAGGACCAGTGCGTGCCGCACCTGGTGGACGCGCTCGGTCAGGTCGTCCAGCAGCCAGTCCAGTCCCTGGTTCTGCGCCATGTTCCGATCTCCCCGTTTTCTCCCCGTGCGACTCTCCTCCTGGCCGGAGGATCTCCACGCCAGCCTTCCCCACGACCGCTGTCGGGGCAAGGAGGATGGGAGCCATGGCAGAGAAGATGACCGACGCGCAATGGCGGGAGTTCGTTTCCTACGGCACCCGCACCGGAAAGCTCTCCACGGTCCGGGCCGACGGCAGCCCGCACGTGACCCCGATCTGGTTCGTCCTGGACGGTGACGAGCTGGTGTTCAACACCGGTAAGAACAGCGTGAAGGGGCGCAACCTCATCCGTGACGGCCGGGTCGCCCTGTGTGTGGACGACGACCGGCCGCCGTACTCCTTCGTGGTCGTGCGGGGCCGCGCCCGTGTGTCGGAGGACCTCGACGAGATACGGCACTGGGCCACCCGCATCGGCGCCCGGTACATGGGCGAGGAACGCGCCGAGGAGTTCGGCGCCCGCAACGGCGTCCCGGGCGAACTCCTCGTCCGAGTCGCCATCGACAGGGTCCTGGCGGAGCGGGACGTCGCGGACTGACCGCGGGGCTCGTGCCCGGCGGTCATCCGACCGAGTCGAGGAGCCGGGCGGTGTGCATCCGCCCGGCGTACTCGACGAGCCGGATCAGCACCTCCTTCCCCGAGTCGCGGTCACGGGCATCGCACAGCACCACGGGCGTCCCTCGGTCGAGGTCGAGGGCGCGTGAGACGTCCGGCGCGCCGTGCCGCCGGGCGCCCGCGAAGCAGTTGACGGCCACCACGAACGGGATGCGCCGGTGCTCGAAGTAGTCGACCGCGGGGAAGCAGTCCTCCAGGCGACGGGTGTCCGCGAGGACGACGGCGCCGAGCGCCCCTTGCGACAACTCGTCCCACAGGAACCAGAACCGGTCCTGGCCCGGCGTGCCGAAGAGGTACAGGGAGAGGCCGGAGCGGATGGTGATGCGTCCGAAGTCCATGGCGACGGTCGTGGTGGTCTTGTGGTCCACGCCGTCGGTGTCGTCCACCAACTGGCCGGCTTCGCTGAGCAGTTCCTCGGTGCGCAGCGGCCGGATCTCGCTGACGGCGCCCACCAGGGTGGTCTTGCCCACGCCGAACCCGCCGGCGACCAGAATCTTCAACGCCAGTGCGGCGGTCTCGCCGCCGGTGGCGTCGGAGTGCTCGGAGACCATTGATCACTTCTCTCGGGTGTGCCGGCAAGGGGTCAGGTGAGGAGGTGGGTGGTGTGCGTGCATCTACAGTGCCCTCAGTCCTGCGATCACCTCGCGCAGAATGCGCTCGTCGGGTAGTTGTGCCGGCGGCACGGGGCGGCTGACGGTGACGCAGCCGAGTTCCAGGAGGTCGCCGAGGAGGACCCGGACGACGCCCACGGGCAGGTCGGCCCCCGCGGCGAGTTCGGCGACCGACTGGGTCTCCGTACGGCACAGGTCGAGAAGGTTGCGGTGTTCCGGACCCAGCGGGGCGTCGTCCACGCCGGGTGCGGCCGGGTCCAGCGTGACCAGGGCGATCAGGTCGAACCGGACGCCGGTGGGGCCGGGCCGGGTGCGTCCGCCCGTCATGGCGTAGGGGCGGACGAGAGGACCGGCCTCGTTGTCGTACCACTGGCTGCCCTGCTCGGCCGGTGTGCCCGTCATGTCCTCGGTCATCTGCGCGGACCGCCCTCTCGGTTCATCCGGCGGCGGGTGGCCGGGCCCCGACACGGGGCGCCGTGCCGAGATGCTCGCCGACGCGTTTGACCAAGCGGGCCATCTCGTAGGCCACCAGGCCGATGTCGGCGGTCACGGCGGTGAGCAGGGCGAGGCAGGAGCCGTCGCCCGCGGCGGCCACGAACAGGAAGCCCTCGTCCATCTCCACCATGGTCTGGCGGACACCGCCGGCTCCGAAGTGCCGCCCGGCTCCCTTGGCGAGGCTGTGGAAGCCCGAGGCGACCGCGGCGAGGTGTTCGGCGTCCTCGCGGCGGAGGTCGGTCGAGGCGCCCACGGCGAGGCCGTCGTTGGACAGCACCACGGCGTGCCGTATCTCGCTCACGCGGAGCACCAGATCGTCAAGCAGCCAGTCGAGTTCGCCGGAACTCCGTGCGGATTGCGTGCTCGGGTCCTGGATCATGCGGGGTCTCCTTCGCTGCTGTCGCTGCCCGTCGGGCCGGGGGTGGTTCCGCGGCCGGGTTGCCTGCCGCCACCGCGTGCCCAGCCGGCGCGGTACGCCGCCATGCGGTCCCGGACGGCCTCGGGCGTGCGTTCGTCGTCCCGGGGTGCGGGCGAGGGCGGCGGCTCCTCGGGGCGCCCCTCGCGCAGTTGGGGTGCGAGGCTGGCCTGCCGTACGCGACGCGGAAGGTCGTCGGAGTCTTCGGGCTGTTCGTGGGGCCGGTGCAGTCGCAAGGTGGCGACTCCTGGGGGTGGGGTGTGGCTCGGGGTCTCGGCGACGGCCGGGACGGGAGCCACCAGGGCGCGCCGACCGGACGGTGCCGGGACGGCGTCGGGGGCGGTGTCCTGATGCGGGAGGTCGTCGGGCAGGCGGGCGTGGGCGCGTTCCTCGGGCTGCCGCGCGTGCACCGCTTCACCGTCGGAACGTTCCGCAGCCCCGGTGTGCAGCAGTGCGGTGGGCACCAGGACGACCGCCGTGGTGCCGCCGTACGGCGAGGTCCTCAGGTGGACCTTGACGCCGTGCCGGGCGGCGAGCCTGCTGACCACGAACAGGCCGAGCCGGTCGCTGTCGAACAGGTCGAGTGCCTCGGACTGCTCGATGCGGCGGTTGGCCTCGGCGAGGGTTTCCTTGCCCATGCCGAGGCCGCGGTCCTCGACCTCGACGGCGTAGCCGTTGCCGACGGGTTCGCCGGTGACGCGCACGCGCGTGTGGGGTGGCGAGAACTGTGCGGCGTTCTCGATGATCTCGGCCAGGAGGTGCGTGAGGTCGGCCACGGCCGCGCCGACGACGGCCGCCTCGGGCAGTTGCCGTACCTCCACGCGCGCGTAGTCCTCCACTTCGGAGACGGCCGCGCGGACCACGTTGGTCAGGGAGACGGGCATGCGCCAGGCCCGGCCGGGGGCCGCTCCGGAGAGGATGATCAGGCTCTCGGCGTGGCGCCGCATGCGGGTGGTGAGGTGGTCGAGGCGGAAGAGGTCGCTCAGCTCGTTCGGGTCGTCGGAGCGGCGTTCCATGCTGTCGAGGAGGCTCAGCTGCCGGTGGACGAGGATCTGGCTGCGGCGGGCGAGGTTGACGAAGACGCCGGAGATGCCGCTGGCGAGTTCGGCGCGCTCGACGGCGGCCCGCAGCGCGGCCCGGTGGACGGTGCCGAGGGCCTCGGCGACCTGCCCGGTCTCGTCCTCGGCGGCCGGTCCCCGCGGTGCCTCGGCACGGATGTCGATCTCCTCGCCCGCGCGCAGTCTCCGCATGGCCTCGGGGAGTTTGCGCCGGGCGATCTCCAGGGCGCTGTTGCGCAGGCTCACGAGCTCCACCACGAGGCCGCGTCCGATGCGTACCGAGATGACGAGCGAGGCGGCGACGGCGGCGAGGCCGAGCAGGACGGCCGCGCCGGCCGGCGTGAGCAGTCCCCGGGTGAACGGGTCGGCCCGGTCCGCGACGCCTCGTGCGGCGTCGTCCTCGATCGTGCGCATGCCGTTCTGCACGCGCGCGTGGGCGGTGTTCCAGGTGCTTTCCGGTGCCGCCTCGATCGCCTTGGCGCCCGGTCCGCCGGCGAGGATCCCGTCCTCGGCGTCGCCCAGCCCGGCGTAGGCGCTGCTGTCGGCGAGGGCGTTCCACGCGGAGCGTTCGGTGCCGCGCAGGTCGGCGACCGCCGACTCGGTCAGGGTGCGGCGCAGTTCGACGGCGCCGGTGAAGAGCCTGAGCCGCTCCCCCGTCAGCGTTCCGGACAGGCGGGCGCTCGCCAGGAGTGCGTCCTCCCGGGCCAGCGCCTCGCCGGCGCGGGAGAATTCGAGCAGCACCCGCGCGTCGGAGCCGAGGTCGGCGTCCTGGATGCCGGTGAGGGCACCGCCGACGCCGAGAGCCTCCGAGATGGTCCGGGTGTAGCGGCTGTACGTCTCGGCCCAGCCCGCACGCCCCTCCCGCACCTCGGTCCGTAGCGGACGCAGTTGTCCGGCACCCGTGACGAACGCCTCCAGCCGGCGGGCGACTCCGGCGGGCAGCTCCTCGCTGTCGGCGACGGTGCTGTCCTCGCCGAGCCGCAGTTTCGCGACGGCCCGGTCGGTGCGCCGGGCGAGTTCCTCCAGCTCGTCGGTCGCTGCGGCGGAGGGGTCGGTGGCGTGGCGTACGGCGGCCGCGCGTTCGGCCTGGAGGGCGCTGATCGCGGCGGAGACGGGGGCGCGGACCATGGCGTCCACGCGCTGGACCTGCCGGAGCCGGGAGACGTCCTGGGCGGTGGTGACGGTGGCGTGGGCCCACAGGGCCAGGAGGGAGACGACCGGCACCATCAGCAGGCAGACGATCTTGGCGCGCACGGTACGGGGGCGTATGTGCCAGCCCCCCGCCCGCGTGGCCGCTCCGTCCGGTGCGGCTCCCGAGGGGGCCTCGCCGCCCTCGTCGGCCGGTGGTCCGGCGTGCGCGCGGCGACCGCGCACGGGCGGGGGCGGCGCCTCGGCGCCGGCCGTGGGGGGCCTACGGGGTGTACGCATGGACTCCTCGCTCGGGGGTGGTTCGGGGGCGTGCCGCCCGGTCTCGGACGCGCCGTCCAGGCCGCAGGGCGTGCCGCCCGGGCTGCCGCTGGGCCGCGTGCCCGGCTAACGGGCGATGTTCTCGACGGGCCGCTGGGCCGACGCGGACGCCTCGCGCTCCCCCGCCGTCGGCGACAGCGCGACGAAGGCGGAGGTCAGGAAGAGGTAGGACCCGAGGCCGACGGCGAGGGGGAAGATGAACTGCATCGCCGTGGCCCCGGGCAGTGCCTCCCCGGAGGGCGTCACGCGCACGCTCACCGCGAACATCCCGGTGTAGTGCATGCTGCTGACGGCCGCGCCCATGATCAGGGAGGCGATGGTGACCGCGACGGGCGACTTGATGTTGAGCGCCGCCCACAGCGCAGCCGTCGCGGCGACGACGGCGATCAGGACGGAGAGCCCGACGAGCACCGGGTCAAAGGTCACGTCGCCGTGCAGGCGGACGGCCGCCATGCCCAGGTAGTGCATGCTCGCGACGCCGAGGCCGGTGGTGAGCCCGCCGATCAGCAGGGCCCGGCCGCGGTCCCGGCCGTAGCCCACGGCGAAGACGCCGGCGCAGACGACGACCATGGCGACGAGCAGGCTCAGCAGGGTGAGCGGCACGTCGTAGCGGATATCGGTGCCGGCGACGCTGAAACCGAGCATGGCCACGAAGTGCATGGTCCAGATGCCGGTGCCGATCGCCGAGGCGGCGGTGACGAGCCAGTTGCGGCGCGAGCGCCCGGTGGTGGCGAGCGCGCGGACGGTGCAGCGCAGTCCGAGCGCCGCGCCTGTGCAGGCCATCACGTACGACAGCGCGGGGGTCAGCCACCCCAGGGCGGCGTGGTCCAGGTGTCCCATGGCCCAGGGACGCTAGACCCGGCAGGGGCGCGCGAAGGGGGCGCATTTCGAAAGGTGTTGGAATATGACGCAAGGATGTACCGGAACGATCGGGTCACGCTCGAACGTGTGCACTGAGGCGTCATCCGTGCCGGTGAGGAATCATGCCGTGCATGAGCGACGACCAGACGCGTGTCCAGGAGTTCTTCACCGCCCGCGCCGCCGACTGGGACAGCCGGTTCCCCGACGACGGTCCGGCCTACGCGGCCGCGGTCGCCGAACTCGGACTGCGCGCCGGCGACCGCGTGCTCGACGCGGGGTGCGGCACCGGACGCGCCCTGCCGCCGCTGCGCGCCGCCGTGGGGCCCTCGGGAGTGGTGCTCGGAGCCGATCTGACCCCGGCCATGCTGCGGGAGGCTGTGCGGGCGGGACGAGACCGTGACGGGGCGTTGCTGCTCACGGACGTCGCCGCGTTGCCGCTGCGCTCACACTCGCTGGACGCCGTGTTCGGGGCGGGCCTGATCTCGCACCTGCGGAGTCCGGCCGAGAACCTGCGGGAGCTGGCGCGGGTGGTGCGTCCCGGTGGTGTGCTCGCGCTGTTCCACCCGATCGGCAGGGCGGCCCTGGCCGCACGCCACGGCCGCCCGCTCACCCCGGACGACCTGCGCGCCGAGTCCAATCTCAGGCCACTGCTGGCGGGTTCGGGATGGCGCATGACGTCGTACGTCGACGAGGAATCCCGCTTCCTGGCGCTCGCCGTCCGCGAGGACTGAGCAGCAGCGCCACCCAGCCGCGTCACTCGGCCTCGGCGTCCGACGCCGCCACGTGCCGCACGGGACAGCCCCGGACGCCCGGCACCGGGCGCGTGCCCAGGTCGGCGAGCCGGTACCCGTACGGGTAGCCCTTGATCTCCCGGTTCTGCCGGGCGAAGTGCGGGGCGCGCCGGGGCGGCAGCAGCCGGACGGCACGGCCCCGCAGCCGTACCGCGCGCCGCACCCACGCGCGCGTGGCGGCGCTCGGCGGGGTGTAGCGGAAGGCGCGCAGCAGCGAGTCGTCGAGCAGCGCGAGGGTCGCGGTGCGCAGCAGCGGCGCGAGCGGGCGCGGGTACCAGGAGGACATCAGGTCGAGCGTGGCGTCCGAGACCCACCGGGCCTGCTCGTCCCAGGCGAAGTGGGCCGCCTCGTAGCTGTCGAGGCAGGTCTCGAACTCCTCGTAGGTCTCGGGGATGTCCTTGATGCCCATGTGCCGGCCCAGCGTGCGGTGGTGGACGACACTGGCGACGATCTCGTGGCGCGACATCCTGCGCCACCCGTAGGAGTCGATCCACCGTTTGGGCATCACGACGAACGTGCAGAGCACGTAGCGCATGTCGTCGTCGCTGATGTCGTAGCTGCGGTGCATCTGGTTGATGCGGCGGATCGCGGTCCTGCCCTGGTCGCTGCCGAAGCCGTGCTCGACCACGGCGTCCAGGAGCAGCGACGTGTCGTCGTAGCGCTTCTGCGTCCGCTCCGTGAGCTCCGCCGTCTCGGCGAGCAGCCGGCCGATGCTCGGGACGGCGTAGGTGCGGTACAAAGCCAGCTCCAGGGCACGGGTGAAGTCCCACGGGAACTCGTACGCCACGCTCAGCCGATAGATCTCCGTGGCCTCCCGGTACGGGTCCATCCGCCGTATCTGTTCCAGCCGTGCGAAGCGCTTCACAGTGCCCGTCCCCCTTCTGCCACCGGATCTGTAACTTTACGTTGGTGTCCGGGAGATGACCGGCACGCGCGACATCCGCGCAGGGGGAAGGTGGTCAGCATGTGGGGCAAGGTCCGGAAGGCCGGCGGCAGAGTCGCTCATGCCTTGCGCACGGAGACGAAGACCGGCGGGGACGAACGTCCACACAATCTTTTCGAGGCGGCCGCGGCCTATGTCACGGCGAACGCTGAGGACGACCAGGAACGGGCCGACGAGGCGGCCGGCTGGGTGTCGCCCGAGGCGCTGTCGTTCGGGGTGAACGAGCTGGCCTGCCGGGCCGTCGTCGCGCTCGCGCGGGAACGCGGCGAGTCGCCCCGGACCGTGGCCCGTGAGTTGCTGGGGCTGCCCGCGGAGTGACGCGCCCGGCCGGGACGGCCGATTCGCCCCGTCCGCCGGAAAACGGCAGCTCCACGTGCTCGCGGGGGCAGTGACAAGGGGCTTCCGCGCGCACTAGGGTGCGCGCCGGTGGACGAACCGATGGGGAGGCTGGGATGGCCGGGACGGACGAGGACACCGTCGCCGCCGCGGACGATGCGCTCTATGTGCTCACGGCGGTACTGCTGACGCCGGCGAAGTTCCCGAGCGTGCTGGGCGACGACTATCCGGAGGCGTGCGCGGCACTCGGCCTCGCGCCGCTCGCCGACGGGTACGGGCTGGTGCTCGGTCAGGACGGCGACGGCGCCCGGTGGACCGTGGTCATCGACGACGTCTCTCTGGTGGCCGTCGCGATCGCGTCCTGGGACTGCGGGATGGAGTACGAGCTGTCGCCCGACGAGCGCACGGTCGTCGCGGCGCTGCCCGGCTGGCCCCTCGCGGTCGCCGTCGCGGCGCCCGGAGTGCCCGCCCCGCACGATCCCGGCCCGGAGGCCGACGACCGTCCCCCGCTTGCTCCGCCGGACACCACCGTCTGGGGCCCCGCCCAGCGGCGCCTGGGCGCGGACGAGATAGCGCTTCAGTGGGCGATGTGGCGGGAACAGGTCGACGACTCGGCCTTCCCCGCCCCGGGGTCGTCGGCGGCATCGGGCGAGGCCGGCGCTGCGGCCGAGGGTCCGGGGGGAGGCGGGGAGAACGGGCAGCCGGGCCACAGCGGCATCCGGCGCGTCCTCGCGGAGGCCCGCACCTACATCGACTCGCCGCCGCCGCTCGGCCGGGTCCGGTCGTCGTTCGCGCCGGGTGAGGCGCGGACCCTGCGGGCCGACGGTCCCGGCTGGTCGCTCGTGGCCAGGACCGACGACATCGCCTTCGTGCTGCTCGACGAGGAACCCGGCGAGGTCCTGCCGGTGGGGCGGGGGCCGGAGCTGCCGGGTCTTCTCGAGGCCCTCGACAAGATGGCCGTACGGCCGAACTGAGCCCGTGGGCCGTACCGCCGAACCGAACCGGTGCAGCCTTCGGCCGCACCGGTCGTCAGCCCGTCAACGGCCCAGTTCCTTGCGGGTGGCGCGGCGCAGCCTGCGCCGCTGCGAGGGGTCCAGAGTGAGATACGCGGCGGCCGGGACTCCCAGGATGATCAGGAGCGATGCCCACCAGGGCAGCCAGATCAACAGGATGAGCCCGACTGCCACACCACCTGCGGCGATCTTGGCGTTCTTGGACATGGTGTCGCCTCCTCCGCGGCCACTGCCGCTCTCTGTCTCGAAAACGGGCCCGCGCTTGCGACGGTTCCGGACCGCGACCCTGAGACATCCCTGAGGCGCTACCCTTACGCACCCCTGAGACCTCCATGGTGACCCAGCTCACAGTCAAGTCATACCCAGGGGTTGCGGAAAGTGCTGTACCCTCGGCGACTCCGACTCCGCTAGTCAAATTTGAGGAATCAGCCATAGCCGAGTATCAGACTCTCCCGGCACCCTCCTCCGACTTCTCCGAACTCGCCCACTGCTGCGCTGTCTTCCTGCCCGGCGACCCGGCCCGCACGGGCAGCGTCGCCTTCTGGCGGCCGGACGGCGAGGAGCCTCCGGCCATGGCATCGGCCACGGCGCCGGTGTCCGTCACCGACCTGACCGTCATCGTTCCCGGCGTCGAAGGCGTCGAGCCGCGGAGCGTGTCCGCCGTCCTGATGCCGGTGCGCACCGCCCTGCCGTCCCTCATGCGCGCGCGTACCGGCGCTCGGGGGCACCGGTCCAGCGTGTTCTGGGGCGCGGCGGCCGCGCAAGCCCTGCACCTCGTGGCGCGCGGACTGCTGCTGCCGGGGCTGTCCCCGGGCGACCACGACGCCTGGCGCACGGGCCCGCTGCGCGCCCAGGACGTCGAGGACGTCCGCCGCCTGGCCGCCGCGATGCCGCCCGAGGCGCACGCCGTCCCACTGGCGGGCGCCGGGCCGCTGCGGCTGCCCGACCCGGAGCGGCTGCTGCGCGCCTTCCTCGACGCGGTCGCCGACACCCTGCCCCGCTCCCCCGCCGCGCCGCTGGTCACCGGCGGCCCCGCCTACGCGTCGCCCGAGCCGGTGCGCCTGCCCGAGCAGCGCGCGTGGGCCGCCGACGTCGCCGCGGGCCACGACGCGGGAGTGCGGCTGTCGCTGCGGATCGAGGCGGACGGCCTGGCGGACGCGGCGGACCACGACGCGGACGTGACGTTCCGGGCCGTGCTCCAGGTGCACGGCGTGAGCGACCCCGCGCTCGTCGCGGACGCCGCGGACGTCTGGGCCGGCGCCAGGGGCGAGGCCTTCGGTCCCCGCGCGCGGATGGACGCCCTGCTCGCGCTGCGCCGCGCGGCCCGGGCCTGGGGGCCGCTGGCGCCCCTGCTGTCGGCGACCGTGCCGGAGGCGGTCGAGCTCGCCGACGAGGAGGTCACCGAGCTGCTCGGGGCAGGCGCCCGGGCGCTGGCGGCGGCCGGAGTGGACGTGCACTGGCCGAAGGGGCTGACCCGTGAGTTCGCCACGCGCGCGGAGGTAGGGCCTCCCGACGAAGAGCCGGAGTCCGGCCAGGCCTTCGCGACCATGCCGTCGTTCCTGTCCGCCGACGCGCTGCTCGCCTTCGACTGGTCGTTCGCACTGGGCGACCGGCGGCTGAGCCGGGAAGAGCTGGACCGGCTCGCCGAGGCCAAGCGCCCCGTGGTGCGGCTGCGCGACCAGTGGGTCCTGATCGACCCTCAGGAGGTCCGCCTGGCCCGCTCCCGGCAGGACCACAAGGTGACGCCGGTGGACGCGCTGGGCGCAGCCCTGACGGGCTGGGCGGAGGTGGACGGCCGCCGGGTCGAGGTGCGGCCCACCGGGTGGCTGGCGGCCCTGCGGGAGCGGCTCGCGGACCCCGAGGCGCAGCAGCCCGTGGAGCAGCCGACTGCCCTCGCCGCCACCCTGCGGGACTACCAGCGGCGGGGCCTGAACTGGCTCGCCGGCATGACCTCGCTGGGCCTCGGCTGCTGCCTCGCCGACGACATGGGGCTCGGCAAGACGATCACGCTGATCGCCCTGCACCTGCACCGGCAGACCGACGCCCGGTCGGCCGGGCCCACCCTGGTGGTCTGCCCGACGTCCCTGATGGGCAACTGGCAGCGGGAGATCGAGCGGTTCGCGCCCGGCACACCCGTGCGGCGCTTCCACGGCGCGCGGCGCGGCCTCGACGACCTGGTCGACGGGGAGTTCGTGCTCACCACGTACGGCACGATGCGCCTGGACGCGCCCCGGCTCGCCGAGGTGCCGTGGGGCATGCTCGTGGCGGACGAGGCCCAGCACGTGAAGAACCCGCACTCCTCGACCGCGCGGGCCCTGCGTTCCATCGGCGCACGCGCGCGCGTGGCGCTCACCGGCACGCCGGTGGAGAACAACCTCTCGGAGCTGTGGGCGATCCTCGACTGGACCACTCCGGGGTTGCTGGGCCGGCTCGGCACCTTCCGCAGGCGGTACGCGGAGGCCGTCGAGGGCGGTCAGGACCCGGCGGCGGCCGACCGGCTGGCCCGGCTCGTACGGCCGTTCCTGCTGCGCCGCCGCAAGTCGGACCCGGGGATCGCGCCCGAGTTGCCGCCGAAGACGGAGACCGATCACGCGGTGTCGCTCACCCAGGAGCAGGCAGCCCTGTACGAGGCCGTGGTGCGGGAGGCGCTCGCGGAGATCGCCGGCGCGGACAGCATGGCGCGGCGCGGACTGATCGTGAAGCTGCTGACCGGCCTCAAGCAGGTCTGCAACCACCCGGCGCAGTACCTCAAGGAGGAGCGGCCGGTGATCGCCGGACGGTCCGGGAAGCTGGAGCTGCTGGACGAACTGCTCGACACGATCCTCGCCGAGGAGGCGGGCGCGCTCGTCTTCACCCAGTACGTGCAGATGGCCCGCCTCCTCGAACGGCACCTGGCCGCCCGGGGCACGCCCTCGCAGTTCCTGCACGGCGGAACGCCCGTCGCCGAACGCGAGGCCATGGTGCGGCGCTTCCAGGACGGTGAAGTGCCCGTGTTCCTGCTGTCGCTGAAGGCGGCGGGAACCGGCCTGAACCTCACCCGGGCCGAGCACGTCGTGCACTACGACCGCTGGTGGAACCCGGCCGTCGAGGCCCAGGCGACCGACCGGGCCCACCGCATCGGCCAGACCCGGCCCGTGCAGGTGCACCGGATCGTCGCCGAGGGGACCATCGAGGACCGCATCGCCGAACTGCTGGCCCGCAAGCGGGAGCTGGCGGACGCGGTCCTGGGCTCCGGCGAGGCAGCCCTCACGGAGCTGACGGACGCGGAACTGGCGGATCTGGTCGAACTGCGAGGGGGCCTGCGATGACTCGGCACGACGGTGACAGGGAGCGCACGTTCGCCGCGCTGCCGCCCGAGCGCGGGCGGGGATTCGCACAGACCTGGTGGGGCCAGGCCTGGTTGAAGGCGCTGGAGGACACGGCACTTGACTCGGCGCAGCTCAGGACGGGCCGCCGGCTCGCGCGCGCGGGGGCGGTCGGCGCGGTGTCGGTGCGCCCGGGGCGGCTCACAGCCGTCGTCCAGGACCGCGACCGCACGGCACACCGGGCCGACGTCCTGCTGGAGGAACTCCCATCCGGACAGTGGGACCGCTTCCTGGACATGGCCGTCGAGCGGGCCGGTCACGTGGCGGCGCTGCTGGACCGTGAGATGCCGCCGCACCTGGTCGAGGACGCGGCGGCCGCGGGCGTCGAACTGCTGCCGGGCCTGGGCGACCTGGAGCCGGAGTGCGGCTGCGGAGCCTGGGACCACTGCGGGCACACGGCGGCGCTCTGCTACCAGGTGGCACGCCTGCTGGACCAGGACCCCTTCGTCCTGCTCCTGATGCGGGGACGCGACGAAGCCACCCTGCTGGACGACCTCCAGTCGCGCGGCGGCGCGTCCGTCACGGCGCGTTCCGGCCAGGAGGGCGTGGACGCGGCCGAGGCGTTGGCCGCCGGCGACATCCTGCCTCCGCTGCCGCCCCTGCCCGAACTCCCCGGCGAGCCGGGGGTGCCGCCGTCCCTGGACACCGAGACGCCGCCCGCTGCGGGCATCGACCCGGCCGCGCTGGAGTTCCTGGCCGCGCGGACCGCGGTACAGGCCCACCGCCTGCTCGCCGAGGCACTCCGGGGCACTTCCGAACGACGCCCCGACGCGGACCCGACCGTCTCGGAAGACGCCGTTCGGCTGGCCGCGGGCGACCCAGGGCAGGCGGTGGCGGACCGTCTCGCCGACGGGTCGGGACGCGGCCGGGAGGGGCTGGCGGTGGCGGTCCGGGCCTGGCGCCACGGCGGTACGGCCGCGTTGTCCGTGCTCGACGAGGAGTGGCAGGCGGAGGGCGAGACGCTCGCACGCGCGCGTGCCGCCCTGGAGTCGGCCTGGGAGGCGGAGGAGCGGCCGGAGCTGCGGGCGCGGGGCAACCGCTGGACGGTCGTCGGCGCAGGAGTCCAGCTGCGCCTCGGCCGGGACGGCCGGTGGTGGCCGTACCACAAGGAGCGCGGCCACTGGCTGCCCTCGGGAGGCGCCGCGCAGGATCCGGCGACGGCGCTGGCGTCGGCGGTGCTCGCCGCCGGAGACGGAGCCGCGCCGAGCTCAGGGCAGTAGCTCGCCGGTGTCCAGGGACGGCAGGAGCGATTCGAGATCGCTGGGCAGATCGCTCGGCAGCCGGCTGGGAAAGCCCGACGGCAGCCGGGTCGGCAGGTTGCTCGGCAACTCGGTGGGCAGCTCCGTGGGGATGTTGTAGGACGGGGCTGGGCTGCGGCTGGTGCTCTCGGCAGGCGGCTCCGGGTCCGGCGAGTCGTCGCTTCCCCTGGCCATCAGCACCACCAAGGACACGGCTGCGACGGCCGCGAGCAGGACGAGCAGGACGAGCAGGGGATTCCGGCGCCGGGGAGGCCCGGGCGGATGAGGCGGTACGGGTGGCATGGCCATACCGACCAGAGTCGCCGTGCCCCGCTCAAGGCGGGAGGGGCGCACGGGAGTTGATACGGGCTCATGGCCTGGATCGCATGATTCCGGAGCAATACGGGCCCGTTGGCCGGTCACGCACCCCGTGACCGGCCAACGGACCGCACGCGCGCGTGCGGTCAGCCGCGGGCCCCCAGCAGGTGGTCCATCGCCAGCTGGTCCAGGTGCTCGAAGGCCATGCCGCGCGCGGCAGCCGCCTCCACGTCGAACGACTCGAACGCCGACCGGTCGGCGAGCAGCGCCTGGAGGCCGTCCGCGGCGGTGGGCTGCGCAAGTTCGTCCAGGCGGGCCGCGCGCAGCGCCTCCTGGACCTCCGGGTCGGCGCGGAAGGCGGCGGCGCGCTCCTTGAGGATGAGGTAGTTGCGCATGCAGCCGGCTGCCGAGGCCCACACCCCGTCGAGGTCCTCGGTCCGCGGCGGCTTGAAGTCGAAGTGCCGCGGACCGGTGTAGCCGGCCGACTCCAGCAGGTCGACCAGCCAGAACGCGGCACGCAGGTCACCGGCGCCGAAGCGCAGGTCCTGGTCGTACTTGATGCCGGACTGGCCGTTGAGGTCGATGTGGAAGAGCTTGCCCGCCCACAGCGCCTGCGCGATGCCGTGCGGGAAGTTCAGCCCGGCCATCTGCTCGTGCCCGACCTCGGGGTTGACGCCGTACAGCTCCGGACGCTCCAGGCGCTCGATGAACGCCAGGGCGTGGCCGACGGTGGGGAGCAGGATGTCACCGCGCGGCTCGTTCGGCTTGGGCTCGATCGCGAACCGCAGGTCGTAGCCCTGGGAGGTGACGTACTCGCCGAGCAGGTCGAAGGCCTCCTTCATCCGGTCGAGGGCCGCGCGGACGTCCTTGGCGGCGCCGGACTCGGCACCTTCCCGGCCGCCCCAGGCCACGTACACCTGGGCGCCGAGCTCGACGGCGAGGTCGATGTTGCGGATGGTCTTGCGCAGCGCGTAGCGGCGCACGTCGCGGTCGTTGGCGGTGAAGGCGCCGTCCTTGAAGACCGGGTGCGCGAAGAGGTTGGTGGTGGCCATCGGGACCTTCATGCCCGTGGCGTCCAGCGCCTGCCGGAAGCGCTTGATGTGGGCCTCGCGTTCGGTGTCGCTGGAGCCGAACGGGATCAGGTCGTCGTCGTGGAAGGTGACGCCGTGGGCGCCGAGCTCGGCCAGTCGCTGCACCGTCTCGACCGGGTCCAGGGCACGCCGCGTGGCGTCGCCGAAGGGGTCCCGTCCCTGCCAGCCGACGGTCCACAAGCCGAAGGTGAACCTGTCCTCGGGGGTGGGCTGGTAGCTCATGCCGCGGCTCCTTGCTCGCTGAGGCTATTTCGTCATGCCGATTTACAAATTAGTATGCGAGCAGCTTCCTGGGAAGAGACAAGGTGTCTCGGGACGAGAGCAGAGGGAGAAACCCGATGTCAGCAGCCGAGGGTCCGCTCGTCGTCGGCGTGGACTCGTCCACCCAGTCCACCAAGGCGCTGGTCGTCGACGTGTCCACCGGCCGGGTCGTCGCGAGCGGCCAGGCGCCGCACACGGTCTCCTCGGGGTCCGGGCGCGAGAGCGATCCGCGTCAGTGGTGGGACGCGTTGTGCGAGGCACTGCGCCAGTGCGGCGACGCGGCGCACGAGGCCGCCGCCGTGTCGGTCGGCGGGCAGCAGCACGGCCTGGTCACCCTGGACGACAGGGGCGAGCCGGTGCGACCCGCCCTGCTGTGGAACGACGTGCGCTCGGCACCGCAGGCACGCCGGCTGACCGAGGAACTGGGCGGCGCGAAGTTCTGGGCCGAGCGCACCGGAAGCGTGCCCGCCGCGTCCTTCACGGTCACCAAGTGGGCCTGGCTGGCCGAGCACGAGCCGGAGGCGGCGCGCGCCACGAAGGCCGTGCGCCTCCCCCACGACTACCTCACCGAGCGGCTCACCGGGCAGGGCACGACCGACCGCGGCGACGCCTCCGGGACGGGCTGGTGGGCGTCCGGGACGGAACGCTACGACGAGGAGATCCTGGCGCAGGTGGGGCTGGACCCGGCCCTGCTGCCCCGTGTGGTCCGGCCCGGCGAAATCGCGGGCACGGTGCGCGACAGCCACGATCTGCCGTTCTCCAAGGGCACCCTGGTCGCGCCCGGCACCGGCGACAACGCCGCCGCGGCGCTCGGCCTCGGGGTGCGTCCGGGCGTACCCGTGATGAGCCTCGGCACCTCGGGCACGGTGTACGCGGTGTCGCAGCGGCGGCCCGCCGACCCGAGCGGCACGGTGGCCGGTTTCGCCGACGCCCGCGGTGACTGGCTGCCGCTGGCCTGCACCCTGAACTGCACGCTCGCCGTGGACCGTGTGGCGACGCTGCTGGGCCTGGACCGCGAGGCCGTCGAGCCCGGCACGGCCGTCACGCTGCTGCCCTACCTGGACGGCGAACGCACCCCGAACCTGCCCAACGCCTCCGGCCTGCTGCACGGCCTGCGCCACGACACGACCGCCGGGCAGCTGCTCCAGGCCGCGTACGACGGTGCCGTGCACTCCCTGCTCGGCGCGCTCGACCTGGTCCTCGACGAGGACGCGGACCCCTCGGCCCCCCTCCTGCTGATCGGCGGCGGCGCCCGGGGCACCGCCTGGCAGCAGACCGTACGGCGGCTGTCGGGGCGTCCCGTGCAGGTGCCCGAGGCGAAGGAACTGGTCGCACTCGGCGCCGCCGCACAGGCGGCCGGGGTACTGACAGGGGAGGACCCGGCGGCGGTCGCCCGGCGCTGGAACACGGCGGCCGGGCCGGTGCTCGACGCCGTCGAACGGGACGAGGAGACGCTGGCCAGGATCGCCGGGGTACTCTCCGACGCGGCCCCGCTGCTGGAGCGGCCCACGGACACCCACTGAGGACTGGCGTCAGGCATGACCGCACCGCTGCACGAGGACCGTCCGGCCGGGCCGGGACGCGCCCTGCCGGACACCCAGCAGGGCATGCGCCGCCGCAACCTCGCCCGGGTCCTGCACGCCGTCCGCGCCGAGGGGCCGCTGTCCCGGGCCGCCGTCGCGTCGCGGATCGGCCTGACCCGGGCTGCGGTGTCGACGCTCGTGGACGAACTGATCCGCTCGGGGCTGCTGGAGGAGCTGGGGCCCGAACGGCCCGGCCGGGTGGGCCGCCCCGGCTCCGCGCTCGCGCTGAGCGGACGCGGCCCGGCCGGGATCGGCGCGGAGATCGGTGTCGACCATCTCGCGGTCTGTGCCGTGGACCTGCGCGGCACGACCCGGTCGCGGGCGATACGCCAGGGCGCGAACCGCGGCCGCTCCCCCGGGCCCGTGCTCGCCGAGCTCACGGAACTCATCCGCCGGGTCGTCGCCGAGGCGGAGGGCGAGGGGCTGTGGCCGGCCGGTCTCGCCGTGGCCGTGCCCGGCCTGGTGGCGCGCGACGCCCGGACCGTCGTACGCGCCCCGAACCTCGACTGGCACGAAGCGGACCTCGGTGACCTGCTGCCGGCGGACTTCCCGCTGACGGTGGACAACGAAGCCAACTTCGGCGCCCTCGCAGAACTCTGGCTGGGCGACGGCACGCCGCGCGACTTCCTGCACGTGTCGGCGGAGATCGGCATCGGCGCGGCGGTCGTGGTGGACGGCGGACTGCTGCGCGGAACCCGCGGTTTCGCGGGCGAGTTGGGGCACGTGCCGGTCCAGCCGGACGGCCCGGAGTGCGCGTGCGGGGGGCGCGGGTGTCTGGAGCAGTACGCCGGCGAGGAGGCGGTGCTGCGCGCGGCCGGTCTGGAGCCGGACGAGGACCGGGTCGGGTTGCTGGCGGGGCGCGCGGCGGAGGGCGACGAGGACGTACGCCGAGCCCTGCGCGACGCGGGCACGGCGCTCGGAGTCGCCCTGACCGGGGCGGTCAACCTGCTCGACCCGCAGAGCGTGGTGCTGGGCGGGGAGCTGTCCGGGCTGGCGCCGTGGCTCCTGCCGTCCCTGCGGGACGAGTTGGCGCGCCGCACGGCGGGTCCGGCCTGTCCCGTCTCCGTGTCCCGGCTGGGTCCTCAGGGGCCGCTGCTGGGAGCCGCACACTCGGTCGTGCGGGCGGTGCTGGACGATCCGGCCACCGTTGCCGAGCGGGCCTGAGACGGCCCTGACCCACGGGCGACGCCGACTCTCGGAGGCCGTCAATCACCCGACCGGGTGGGCGAGTTGTCCTCCGACGGGCACGTGGCGCAGTGCGTGCGCGAGGCGGACATCGCCTGGCACGCGGGGAACTGGGACTGCAACACCCGCAGCATCGGCATCGAGCACGAGGGCTGGGTGGACCAGCCGTCGTACTTCACCGACGCGATGTACGAGCGGTCGGCCCGGCTCACCGCGGCGATCTGCGCGAGGTACGGCATCCCCAAGGACCGGGCGCACATCATCGGTCACCACGAGGTACGGGGCAGCGACCACACCGATCCGGGCCGCCACTGGGACTGGAAGCGCTACATGAGACTGGTCGGCAACTTCGCCTGAGAGCAGCGCACTTCCCCGCCCCGGCCCCCGGCCGTCACCTCACGTCCCGGTTACAAAACGCTCAACCTCTGGTTGCGGCACGGTAAGCACGCAACGATGGGACCATGACCCTGGCCCAGCGCGCCCTGGAGCGTTTGCAGGCCTGGCCCGACCTGATGGCGGGCCCGGCGAGTTGCGGTACCGGACGGGCACTCCGTTCCGTCCGCGACGAGATCGTCCACTTCCACTCGACGCGGGACGTGGACCTGCACCTCACACGCCGGGCCATCCAGCGCTTCCACTACGACCTCGCCGGTTCGAGCGCGATCCACCTGGTTCCCGGCTCGTGCTGGGTGACGGTCCACCTCGACTGCGAGGCGGACATAGAACTGCTGCTGAGCCTGGTGAGCATCGCCCTCAAGGCCCACCAGACCCGACCCACCGGTGAGGAGCGGCGGCTCGCCGGGTGCAACTTCCACCGTGTCACCGTCCTTCCGCGCGACGCCGCGGCGGGCGGCTGAGCCTTGGCGACCCGTCCGGAGGCCGTCAACGCCGAGGCCTGGAGCGCGTACGGAGCACACCACCTGCGGCGGGGCACGGTGCTGCCCGAGGTGGCGCGGATCGACTGGGGGTTCGAGGGCGCAGGGCCGGGGATCGAGGTGCTCGGGGAGCTGACGGGACGGCGTGTGCTGGACCTCGGGTGCGGTCCGGCGCGGCACGCCGCCCATCTGGTCCGTGCTCACGGCGCGCTGGTGGACGCCGTCGACTCCTCGGCCGGGCAGTACGAACGGGCCCGCGCCCGCTACGGCTCCCTGCCCGGGCTGCGCCTGGTCCGGGCCGACGCGGTGGAGCATCTGCGCTCGGCGGAGCCGTACGACGTCATCTACTCGGTCAACGCCGTGCCGTACATCGACCCGCACCGGCTGCTGCCCGCCCTGGCCGCGGCACTCAAGCCGGGCGGCAGGCTCTGCTTCACCGTGCTGCACACCAACTCGCAGGGTGACGGACCGTCGGACGAGGTCATCGCCCGGCCGGAGATCCTGCGGCTGGCCGGCGGCGGGGACGTCACCGTCCAGATGTGGGTCCTCGGCCCGGAGCTGTGGACGGCCCTGCTCGCCGAGCACGGGCTGCGCGTGGAGCAGATCGACGTCCTCGACACGCCGCAGGCCGGCAACCACGCGTCGTACCGGCTCTTCCGGGTGACCCGGCCCGTCCGTGTCTCCTCCCGGCCGCGCACCGCGAAGCCCCCGGTGGTCCACGCCGCGCTCGGGGTCGGCGCCGTCCTGCACGGTCCCCGCGGACTGCTCCTGGGCCGGCACCGGCACGGGACGTGGGAGCTGCCCGGCGGGACGGTGGAGGCCGGGGAGTCGTTGCAGGAGGCGGTCGTGCGCGAACTCGGCGAGGAGACGGGGCTCGACGCCCGGCCGGAGGACGTCCGGCTGCTGGGGACGCTCCTCGACGACGCCGGCGGTGTCGTACGGGTGACGGTGGCCGCCCGGGTCACCGCCTGGCGGGGCGAGCCGTCGGACCAGCCCGGGGAGAGCGTGGGCCGCTGGCGCTGGTTCGCCCTGGACCGGCTGCCGGAGGAGCTGTTCGTGTGCAGCGCGCAGGCCCTCACCGCCTGGCGACCGGGGCTGCCGATCGACCACGCGCCCGCCCACTTCACGCCGTACGACACCGGAACGGACGACGTCTGAAGCGCCCAGAGGGGTGCGTTTTTTCAGCCGTTCCCGTGGAGTCGGCGCTCAGCCACCCTGCCGGCCCCCGTGGTCTGGTGCACTGCCTCTGAGAATCCGGTCAGCTGACGAGGCATCAGGGGGCACGGTGACAGGTCGTCGCAGGCGACACGGAGCAGGCAGAGCGGTTCTGGCGTTTCTCACGGCGTTCGGCGCGCTGACCGGTGCGGCCCTGGTGGGGGCGGCTCCGGCCGGCGCCGTCCAGAAAGGCGTACGGGTCGCGCCGGGTGTCACGTACGAGGAGTTCGACATCAAGGCCGCCAAGGGGGTGACGCACGCCCACCTGCTGAAGGTCGACCTGGGCAATCCACAGGTCCGGGTCGATCTGCTGTATCCCGGGGCGGTGGCCTCGCGGGCGCCGGTCTCGCGGATGGCCGACGCCCAGGGGGCGGTCGCCGGTGTCAACGGCGACTTCTTCAACATCACCGAGACGCAGCACCCGGGCGTCGAGGTGACCGGCGCGAGCGTGGGTCCGGCGATCGCGGCCGGGCGGACGCTCAAGGCGGCCGTGCCGGACGGTCAGCGTTTCGGTCCGGCGCTGCCGCCCGGCACGACCACCGAGGAGGTGTTCGGCGTCGGTACCGACGGGGTGGCGCGGCTGGACCGGCTGACCCTGGACGGCTCCGTCCGTACGGGCGAGGCGCAGCTGCCGCTGGGCGGGCTCAACCAGTACGCACTGCCGGTGGGTTCCGTCGGCGCGTTCACCTCCGCATGGGGCAGCGTCTCCCGTGTGCGCGCCACGTGCGGCACGGACACGGACCGGGCCGCGCCGTGCAGCACGGACACGTACGAGGTGACGGTGCGCGAGGGCAGGGTCGTGTCGGCCGCCGACACACCCGGAAGCGGTCCCATCGCCCCGGGCACCACCGTGCTGGTCGGCCGGGAGGCGGGGGCCCAGCAGTTGCGGAAGCTGTCCACCGGCGAAGCGGTCGAGGTCGAGCACCGTCTCGTGGCGGCCACGGACGGCGCCGCGTACCGCCTCGCCCTCGGCGGCTACCCGGTACTCACCGGTGGCCGGCCGCTGCCTGGTCTGGACGACACGACGTCGGCCGTCCGTACGGCCGTGGGGATCGCCGACGGCGGGCGGCGCATGCTGCTGCTCGCACTGGACGGCGCCGCCGCCTACCGCAGCGGCCTGACGATCGCCGAGGTGGCCGACACCATGCGGAGTCTGGGCTCGGACGACGCCTTCAGCCTGGACGGCGGCGGGTCGTCGACGCTGGTCGCCCGGAAGAAGGGAGCGAGCACCGTCTCGGTGCGCAACCACCCCAGCGGTGGTGCCGAGCGCGCCGTTCCGAACGGCATCGGCGTGTTCTCGCGGCCGTGACGTCAGGGCCGCAGGCTGCTGACGATCTCCGCCGTCGCCGTGAGCCCGCTGTGGATCGTGGGGGCGATGCTGGTGCTGGCCAGGTAGAAGCCGAGCAGCAGGCAGACCAGGGCATGGGAGACCTTCAGCCCGCCGTTGCGCAGGAAGATCACCGCCAGGACCGTGAGCAGCAGCACCACAGAGATGGAAATGGCCATCGTCAACTCCTCCGCCACGCCGCCATGTCCGGTTCACGGCGTTCGGCCGTAAGTGTGGCGTAGCGGAGGGTTCATCCGGGCAGCTGACCTGTCCGCCGAACGTGTGATGTCTACGCCGCCCGCCGGGCGTCCAGGAACGACTCGAGTCCGGCGAGGTCGTCGGTGTTGAGGTAGTCGACGTCCGCGGCGAGCAGCTCGGCCCACAGCGCGTCCCGGGCGGGCCCGGCCAGGTCCGGGGTCGCCCAGAACCGCACCTTCTGGCCCCGGCTGTGCGCGGCCCGGACGATGTGCCGCAGCTTCTCCCGCTCGGCGTCCGGGAACGCGCCCACTCCCTGCCAGGTGAAGTTGAGCGTCCAGTTGTCGCTGATCAGCGGGATGAAGGAGGCCCGCGCCTGGCTGCCGAGGTCGGCGAGCCGGCCGTCGTAGAAGGCGCGCCGGACGGTCTGGGCCTCCATCGGGGCGCGGGCCGCGCGGTCGCCGGAGATGACGGCGGTGACCGGCCCGGGGAGGACCCGGCCGTGGGCGTACGTCGTGAACAGGTGCCGGTAGCGCCTGAGGTGGCGGTCGAGTTCGAGGTACGTCGACGAGCCCTCGGTCTTGATGTCGACGAGCAGTTGCAGTGACCCGCGGTACCCCGGGTACACGCGGCCGCGGTTGGCCCGCACGCGCGCGGCGAGCGGGTCGAGGTAGAGCGACTCCAGCGTGCGGGCCGGATCGAGGTCCTCCGGGTCGTGGGCGACGAGGAGCTGGTCGCCGACGAGGTAGATGTCGGCCTCGACGCTGCCGAAGCGGTGGTCGAGGGCGTCGAACAGAGGGCGCGGGTGCTCGTAGTCGTTGTGGGCGTGGGCGCGCCACAACGGTCGGGGCCCGTGCCGCCGTTCGCCGGCGAGAGCGCGGCCGGCCGGGAGGGCGACCGAGCCCGCGAGGGCGGCGCCGAGGGTGGTGAGGGCTCTGCGACGGGTGGTGAGGTCCATGCTCTGCCTCCCTGGGAGTGCCGTACGGGAACCCTGCGAGTATGGGGTTCGGGCAGGGCCAAGGAGCAGGGCCTTGCGGGGAGTTGGCCGGAGTGCCGTCGGGCGTTCACTTCAACCGGGGCAGGGCGCACGAAAAAACCCGCCCCTGGTGGGGCGGGCTTTTCTCCGGCGTTGGCCAGTGTCGGCCAGGTGTACGTCAGGGGGCCTGGAGGTCGACCAGTCCGGCGAGTGCCTCCCGGTGGGCGCCGGCCGTGCCGTACGCGATCGAGTCGGCCTTCGCGCGCTTCAGGTACAGGTGTGCCGGGTGCTCCCACGTCATGCCGATGCCGCCGTGCAGTTGCAGTGCCTCCTCGGCCGCGTGGACGGCCACCGGCGCCGCGTAGGCCTGGGCGACGGTGACGGCCACGTCGGTGTCCCGGCCGGTCGACAGGGCGTCGGCGGCGTTGCGGGCGGCGGCCCGGAGATTGGCGACCTCCAGCCACAGCTGGGCCAGCCGGTGCTTGAGCGCCTGGAAGCCGCCGACGGGCCGGTTGAACTGCTTGCGGTCCTTGAGGTAGCGGACGGTCTCCGTCAGCGTCCAGTCGGCCAGGCCGAGCTGTTCGGAGGCGAGCAGCCCGGCTCCGGCGCGCAGGGCCCGGCGTACGGCGGGTTCGGCGTCGCCCAGCAGGCGGCCCGGAGCTCCGTCGAGGGTGACGGTCGCCAACGGCCGGGTCAGGTCCAGGGAGATCTGGGGTGTGACGGTCGCGGCGGCGGCGTCGACCGCGTACAGGCCGCCGTCGTCGGCGGGCACGAGCAGCACGTCGGCGACGGCCGCGTCCGCGATGCCGGTCAGTTCGCCGTGCAGCAGGCCGTTCTCGTGCCGGACGACCTTGTAGGCGGCGCCCGGTGCGACGTCGAGGGCGACCGCGAGGGATCCGATCGACGTCCCGGAGGCGAGCTCGGTGAGCAGGTCGCCGGTCCCGCAGGCCAGCAGCGCCTCGGTGGCGACGACCGCGCTCGTGAGGTACGGGACGGGCGCGACCGCACGCCCCAACTCCTCCAGCACCACGGCGGCTTCCCGGTGCGTGGCGCCCTGGCCGTCCAGTTCCTCCGGCACCAGCAGGCCCGCGAGGCCCATGCCGTCGGTGAGTGCCTTCCACAGCGCCCGGTTGTGCGGGGCGTCCGACTCGATGCGGGCGATGACGCCCGGGGCGTCGCAGTGGTCGGCGAGCAGGTCGCGGACGGCGGCGCGCAGCGCCTCCTCCTCTTCCGAGTACAACAGGTCGGTCATCGGGCGAGGTCCTTCCAGGCGACGTCCTTGTCGGTACGCGGTTCGGCGGGCAGACCGAGGACGCGCTCGGCGACGATGTTCAGCAGCACCTCGCTGGTCCCGCCCTCGATGCTGTTGCCCTTGGAGCGCAGGTAGCGGTAGCCGGCCTCGCGGCCGGTGAAGTCGACCAGCTCCGGGCGGCGCATGGTCCAGTCGTCGTACAACAGGCCGTCCGCACCGAGGAGTTCCACCTCCAGGCCGCTGATCTCCTGGTTGAGGCGGGCGAAGGCGAGCTTCATGCCGGCGCCCTCGGGGCCGGGCTGGCCGGCCACGAGCTGCTGGCGCAGCCGCTCGCCGGTGAGCCGGGCGACCTCGGCCTCGACCCAGAGCTTCAGCAGGCGCTGGTGCAGGTCGTGGGTGCGCAGCTCCGGGCGCTCGCGCCAGGTCTTCGAGACCGGGCCGATCATGCCGCCCTCGCGGGGCAGCCGCATGCCTCCGATGGCGACGCGCTCGTTGTTCAGGGTGGTCTGCGCGACCCGCCAGCCGTCACCGACCTCGCCGAGGCGGCGGGAGTCCGGGATGCGGACGTCGGTGAGGAACACCTCGTTGAACTCGGCCTCGCCGGTGATCTGCCGCAGCGGCCGCACCTCGACGCCCGGGTCGGTCATGTCGCAGATGAAGTACGTGATGCCCCGGTGCTTGGGCACGTCCGGGTCGGTGCGGGCGATGAGGATCGCCCAGCGCGCCACGTGGGCGCTGGACGTCCAGACCTTCTGCCCGTTGACCACCCAGTCTCCCCCACTCTCGGCTTCGCTCGAGCGGGAGGGGCCCCCATCTTCACGGACGGCCCGGGTACCCAGGGCGGCGAGGTCGGACCCGGCACCCGGCTCGCTGAACAGCTGGCACCAGACCTCCTCCCCCGTCCACAGGGGCCTCAGGTACCGCCGCTTCTGCTCCTCGGTGCCGTAGCCCAGGATGGTCGGCGCGGCCATCCCGAGGCCGATGCCGATGCGCCGCGGGTCGTTGTCGGGCGCCCCGGCCGCCTCCAACTCGGCGTCCACGACGGCCTGGAGGGACCGCGGAGCGCCGAGTCCGCCGAGGCCCTCCGGGTAGTGCACCCAGGCCAGTCCGGCGTCGAAGCGGGCCCGGAGGAAGTCCAGGCGGTCGGTCGAGGCCGGCGGGTGCGCGGCCAGCAACTCCCGGGTAAGACGGCGCAGTTCCTCAGCGCTGCTCATGCTGCTGCCTCCTCCACGACGACGGCGATCCGGCCGGTGGTGAGGCCGTCCGCGACCTTCTGCACGGCGGCGGCGGCCCCGCCGAGCGGCACCCGTTCGCTCACCAGCGGCTTGATCGCACCCCGGGCGGCCAGCTCGGTGAGCTGCTCGTGGCAGTGCTGGACCAGCTTCGGGTTCTTGGTGTTGTACAGGCCCCAGTGCAGGCCGACGATCGAGTAGTTCTTCACCAGGGCGTGGTTCAGCGCCGGGCTGGGGATCGTGCCGCCGGCGAAGCCGACGACCACGATGCGCCCCTCGAAGGCGACGACCTTGGCGGACTGGGCGTAGGCCTCGCCGCCGACCGGGTCGTAGATCACGTCGGCGCCCCGGCCGCCGGTGGCCTCCTTGACGGCGGCGACGACGTCCTCGGAGCGCCGGTCGATCACGACGTCGCAGCCGAGCTCGCGGGCGACGGCCGCCTTGTGGGAGCCGCCGACGACACCGATGACGGTGGCGCCGGCGGCCTTCCCGAGCTGCACGGCCGCGCTGCCGACCCCTCCTGCGGCAGCGTGGACGAGCAGGGTCTCGCCGGCCTCCAGGCCGGCCCGGCGGTGCAGACCGAACCAGCCGGTCTGGTAGCCGATGTGCAGGGCCGCGGCCTCCGCGTCGTCCAGGGCGTCCGGCGCGGGCAGCAGGGCGGCGGAGTCCGCGACGGCGTACTCGGCGAAGCCGCCGTACGGCAGGACCGGGTTGGCGATCACCCGGCGGCCGTCCTGCGTCTCGCCGCAGATCTCCACCCCCGGGGTGAACGGCAGCGGCGGCCTGACCTGGTACTGGCCGCGGCAGAGCAGGGCGTCGGGGAAGTTGATGTTCGCGGCGCGCACCTTCAGCAGGACCTGGCCGTCGCCGGGCGCCGGCGGCGCCACGTCCGCCAGGCGCATCACCTCACCCGGCTCGCCGTTCTCGTGCACTTGCCATGCCTGCATGCGGGGCCTCCACGGGGGACTGCTTCGTCTGACCGGGGTCGTTCGCATACTAAGCGGTCGCTTGCCGATCAGGGAACAGCCTCCGGGAGAAGAGTCCCGTGGGCGGGTGTCTCGTGCGTCACGACCGCTTCGGCCGCGCCCGCACATGCATCCGCTCCCCCTGCGGCCCGAACAGGCTGAGGAACTCCACGGGCCCCTCCCCCGTCGACCCGAACCAGTGCGGCACCCGGGTGTCGAACTCCGCGGCCTCCCCCGCCGTCAGCACCACGTCGTGCTCGCCCAGCACCAGGCGCAACCTGCCGGACAGCACGTACAACCACTCGTAGCCCTCGTGCGTGCGCGGTTCCGGTTCCTGCCTGCGCTGGGGTTCCAGCACCTTGTAGGCCTGGAGGCCGCCGGGCTGGCGGGTGAGCGGCCAGTGGGTGCGCCCGAACATCTCGATCGGCTTCGACCGCACCCGCGGGTCACCGGCCGACGGGGTTCCGACCAGCTCGTCCAGGGCCACCTGGTGCGCCCGGGCGATCGGCAGCAGCAGCTCAAGGCTGGGTTTGCGCAGACCGGACTCCAGGCGGGACAGGGTGCTGACGGAGATGCCGGTGGTCTCGGAAAGCGCCGCCAGGGTCACCTCCCGCTCCTTCCGCATCTGCCGCAGCCGGGGTCCGACGCCCGCGAGTACCTCGTCCGTAGTCATGGTCGTATTGCAGGTTCGGCAAACATGTTTGTCAATCCCGTGGCACCGGGGCGACGCTCGGCGGTGGAGGTGGTCACCATGACCGAGAGGTACGCAGTCGTAGTCGTCGGCGGTGGTACGGCGGGCCTGTCCGCGGCGCTGGTGCTGGGCCGGGCCCGGCACCGGACGCTGGTCGTCGACGCGGGCGAGCCGCGCAACGCGCCGGCCGCGCACATGCAGGGCTATCTGTCGCGGGACGGCATGCCGCCCGCCGAGTTCCTCGCCGTCGGCCGGGAGGAGATCGCGCGGTACGGGGTGGAGCTCGTGCGGGACCGGGTGGTGGAGGTGGAGAAGGGCGAGGACTTCGCCGTGGTACTGGCCGGCGGGCGGACCGTGCGGGCCCGGCGGCTGGTGATCGCGACCGGGCTGAAGGACGAGCTGCCGGCGGTCCCCGGGGTCGCCGAGCGGTTCGGCCGGGACGTGCTGCACTGCCCGTTCTGCCACGGCTGGGAGGTGCGCGACCAGCCCTTCGGGGTGCTGGCGTCGAGCCCGGCGAGCGTGCACCAGGCGCTGATCGTGTCCCAGTGGTCGAAGGACGTGCGGTTCTTCCTGCACACGGTCGCCGAGGAGGAGCTGTCCGACCAGGACCTGCGCCGGCTCGCCGCGGCCGGGGTGGACGTGGTGCCCGGCGAGGTCGCGGGCCTGGTGGTCGAGGAGGACCGGCTCACCGGTGTCCGGCTCGCCGACGGCACGGCACACGCCCGCTCGGTGCTCTTCGTCGGACCGCGGCCCGTCCCGCAGACCGGCCTGCTGGAGCGGCTCGGCGCCGAACTGCACGAGACGCCGTTCGGCGCGTACCCGGTGGTGGACGGGAACGGTCTGACGACCGTGCCGGGCGTGTGGGCCGCGGGCAACGCGATCGGCTTCGCCGAGCAGGTCGTGCACGCGGCGAGCGGCGGGTACCGGGCGGCGTCGGCGATCGTCGGGGATCTGCTGATGGCGGACCTGGACGCCGTCTGAAGGCTCTCCTCGAAAGTCACCGCGCCGGGCCGTCCGGGTGTAGAGGCGCCGCCTCCGGTGCACCATGGCTGCATGCTGCTGCACCGGCTGGCCCGAGTGTCCCAGGAGGTCGCCGCCACCTCGGCGCGGTCCCGGAAGACGGCCCTGCTCGCGGAGCTCTTCCGGGGCGCGGAGGCGGACGACGTGCCGATCGTCATCCCGTATCTGGCGGGCCGGCTGCCGCAGGGCCGGATCGGCGTCGGCTGGAAGGTGCTGAGCCGCCCGGTCGCCCCCGCCGCCGAGCCGGGACTGACCGTGCGGGAGGTGGACGCCCGGCTGTCGGAGCTCGCCAAGGTCTCCGGGCCCGGCTCCCAGGCGGAACGGGCCCGGCTGGTCGGGGAGTTGATGGGCGCGGCAACCGAGGAGGAGCAGCGGTTCCTGATCGGGCTGCTCACCGGCGAGGTACGGCAGGGCGCGCTGGACGCCGTCGCGGTCGAGGGACTGGCCCAGGCGACCGGGGCGCCTCCGGCGGACGTACGGCGGGCCGTGATGCTCGCGGGCTCCCTCCAGACGGTGGCCGAGGCGCTGCTCGCGGACGGCCCGGCCGCCCTGGACCGCTTCCGTCTCACCGTGGGCCGCCCGGTCTGGCCGATGCTGGCGCACAGTGCCTCCTCGGTCGCCGAGGCGGTGGACAAGCTCGGCGCCTGCGCGGTCGAGGAGAAGCTGGACGGCATCCGCGTCCAGGTGCACCGGGACGGCGACGCGGTACGGCTCTACACCCGCACCCTCGACGACATCACCGACCGGCTGCCCGAAGTGACCGCCGCCGCGCTGGAACTGCGGGGCGAGCGGTTCATCCTCGACGGCGAGGTGATCTCCTTCGACGAGGGCGGGCGCCCCCGCTCGTTCCAGGAGATCGCCGGTCGCGTCGGCTCGCGCACGGACGTGGCGACGGCGGCACGCGCGGTGCCGGTCTCCCCCGTCTTCTTCGACGCGCTGTCCGTCGACGGCCGTGACCTGCTGGACCTGCCGTTCGCCGAGCGGCACGCGGAGCTGGCCCGGCTGGTCCCCGAGCCGATGCGGGTACGCCGCACGACGGTGTCCGGCCCGGACGGTCTGCACACGGCGGAGGAGTTTCTCGCCGAGACCCTGAAGCGCGGCCACGAGGGCGTCGTCGCCAAGGCGCTGGACGCCCCCTACAGCGCGGGCCGGCGCGGCGCGTCCTGGCTGAAGGTCAAGCCCGTCCACACCCTCGACCTGGTCGTCCTGGCCGCCGAGTGGGGACACGGCCGCCGCACCGGCAAGCTCTCCAACCTCCACCTGGGCGCCCGCACCGCCGACGGCGGCCTCGCCATGCTCGGCAAGACCTTCAAGGGCATGACCGACGCGATGCTGACCTGGCAGACCGAACGGCTCCGGCAGCTCGCCGTCGACGACAACGGCTACGTCGTGACCGTACGCCCGGAACTCGTCGTCGAGATCGCCTACGACGGCCTCCAGCGCTCCACCCGCTACCCGGCCGGGGTCACCCTGCGCTTCGCCCGCGTGGTCCGCTACCGGGAGGACAAGCGCCCCGAGGACGCCGACACGGTGGAGACGCTGCTGGCCGCGCATCCGGAGGTGAGCCCGTGAAGCGCAGTGCCGGCCTGCTGCTCTTCCACCACACCGACGACGGCCTCGAAGTGCTGCTCGGACACATGGGCGGCCCGTTCTTCGCCCGGCGCGACGCCGGGGCGTGGACCATCCCCAAGGGCGAGTACGAGCCCGACGAGTCCGCCTGGGCCGCCGCCCGCCGCGAGTTCGAGGAGGAACTGGGGCTGCCGCCGCCCGACGGCGAGGCCCTCGCCCTGGGCGAGGTCCGGCAGACAGGCGGCAAGATCGTCACGGCCTGGGCGGTCGAGGCGGACCTCGACCCGGCGACGATCGCGCCCGGCACCTTCCGGATGGAGTGGCCTCCGAGATCGGGGCGGCTCCAGGAGTTCCCCGAGCTGGACCGGGTGGCGTGGTTCGGGCTCGACCGGGGCCGCGAGGTGATCGTCAAGGCTCAGGCGGCGTTTCTCGACCGCCTGGCGGAGCACTCGCCCTGAGGAGACGCTCCCGCGTTGCGGTCCCCTCCGCCACGCGGGAAGGTCGGACTACAGCCCGCTCCGAGGGAGGTCAGCCATGCCCATCGCAACGGTGAACCCGGCGAACGGCGAGACGCTCAAGACGTACGAGGCCATGGGCGAGGAGGAGATCGAGCGCCGGCTCCAGCTCGCGGAGGCCACGTTCCGCACGTACCGGACGACCACGTTCGACGAGCGCGCCCGGCTGATGAGGAAGGCCGCCGACCTCCTCGACGAGGACCAGCGGGACATCGCCCGCGTGATGACCACCGAGATGGGCAAGCCGATCCAGCAGGCCCGGGCCGAGGCCGCGAAGTGCGCCAAGGCGATGCGCTGGTACGCCGACCACGCCGAGGAACTGCTCGCCGACGAGGAGCCCGCCGACACCGACGTGAAGGACTCGGGCGCCTCGCGCGTGCGGGTGCGCTACCGGCCGATGGGCCCGGTGCTGGCGGTCATGCCGTGGAACTTCCCGCTGTGGCAGGTGGTCCGCTTCGCCGCGCCCGCCCTGATGGCGGGGAACGTGGGCCTGCTCAAGCACTCCTCGAACGTCCCGCAGACCGCCCTCTACCTGGAGGACCTGTTCCACCGGGCCGGCTTCACCGAGGGCTGCTTCCAGACCCTGCTGATCGGCTCCGCCGCGGTGGACGAGATCCTGCGCGACGAGCGCGTCAAGGCGGCCACCCTCACCGGCAGCGAGCCCGCGGGCCGCGCGGTCGCCTCGACCGCCGGCGAGATGGTCAAGAAGACGGTGCTGGAGCTGGGCGGCAGCGACCCGTTCGTCGTCATGCCCTCCGCCGACATCGACCGGGCCGCGAAGGTCGCAGTGACCGCACGCGTACAGAACACCGGGCAGTCCTGCATCGCCGCGAAGCGGTTCATCGTTCACACGGACGTCTACGACGCCTTCGCCGAGCGCTTCGCCGAGGGCATGAAGGCGCTCACGGTCGGCGACCCCCTGTCCGAGGACACCGAGGTCGGGCCGCTCTCCAGCGAGCAGGGACTGCGCGATCTGGAGGAGCTGGTCGACGACGCGGTGCGCAGCGGTGCCGAGGTGCTGTGCGGTGGCGAACGGCCCGACGGGCCCGGCTGGTACTACACGCCGACCATCCTCGCCGGCATCACCCGGGAGATGCGCATCCACCGGGAGGAGGCGTTCGGGCCCGTCGCCACGCTGTACCGGGCGGCCGACCTGGACGAGGCCGTGCTGATCGCGAACGACTCGCCGTTCGGACTGAGTTCGAACGTGTGGACGCGGGACGAGGCCGAGGTGGACCGGTTCGTCCGGGACCTGGAGGCGGGCGGTGTGTACTTCAACGGCATGACGGCCTCCCATCCGGCGTTCCCGTTCGGCGGAGTGAAGCGGTCCGGGTACGGGCGTGAGCTGTCCGGGCACGGAATCCGGGAGTTCTGCAACATCACGACCGTTTGGCACGGTGCGTGAGTGTTGCGGGGCTACGATCCCGTCTGTGAACCGCGAAGTGACTCTGCCTCTGATCGTCGACGACCGCGGGACCTTGCAGGTGACTGCGGCCGATGTCAGCAAGTTGTTGCGGACGGTGGGGGGCCGGTGGGTGCGGCTTGTCGAGGCCGGGGAATCCGGGCTCGACGAGGACACGGTCGCCGAGTTGGCCATTGAGCTGGCGAAGCTGGCCGACCGGATCGATGTGGCTTGTATCGCGCACAGCAGTGGGGGTGCGACATGAGCCCTAAGGAGTCTCACTCAGCGCGTTCCAGAACATGGCCTCGTAGGTTTGCAGTAGGCGGCCGTATCGATACGCCCTCCTCTCATCGAGCCGGCCTGCGTCCAGCCCGGCCCGTACCGCCGCCGTCGCCTGGCTCTCCAGCTCCGGGGACGGCTCCGCGAAGAAGTCGAAGAAGGCACACACCTCGTCCGTGAAGCCGTAATGCGTGCGCAGGGCCCGGGCGATGGTCGCGCAATAGCCTCCCCACGCGGAGAAGTTGGCGGTCAGGGCCAGGACGACGTCCGCCGGCGAGGCGTTGAGAGCCAGCCAGGCCACGTACGCGGGGTAGGCCTGGCATCCCGGGAGCGGCTCGTGTTCCGCCGTCCGTGTCTCGTCCACGCCGCACGCCTGTGCGAACGTCGACAGCTGCTCCTCCGCCAGCGCCTCGCCCTCCGCGAGTGTCCTGAAGAAGGCCGCGGCCTCCGGGTCCCTCACGAGGGAGCGCTCCGCCAGGTACTCGAAGGCCCGGCGGTCCGCGGGGATCACCCAGGACTGTTCCAGGGCGAGCGCGGCGAGGGTGGAGCGGGGCGCCGTGCCGTCGGCGATGCGGGGGACCAGGGGGTTGGACCGCGGGTTGGGAGCGAGGTCCGCCGTGGTCGTCTGCAGCAGGTCCCGGGCCGGGTGCGTCATCGCGTCCTTTCGTCGTCGAGGTGTCGGGACGAGCCTGGCACGGCGTCCCCGATACGGAGTAGTCCGGCGCGAGTTCGGCGCCCCACCGGGTGATCGTGGTTGCTGGAGCTCTACGAGGCCGGGCCGCTCGCACCGCACGGACGAGACGATGTGAGATGAGCGAAGAGACGATCACCGAAACGCCGCCCCCGGCCCGGGGCCGACCCGCGCTCGACCTGTCCGGCGCGGACTTCTGCCCGGTCCCTCGCGAGCTGATGGACGAGGGTCCGGTCACCCGGATCAAGCTGCCCAACGGGGAAGGCTGGGCCTGGCTGGTCACCCGCCGCGACGACGTGTGCACGGTGACCGAGGACCCGCGCTTCGGCCCGGAGGCCGTCATGGACCGGCAGGTCACACGGCTGGCCCCGCACTTCGTCCCGGCCTGTGGCGGGGTCGGCTTCCTGGACGCACCGAACCACACCCGGCTGCACCGCAGCGTCGCCGCGGCGTTCACGCCGCGCGGGGTGGCGCGGGTGCGCGAGCGGTCCCGCCGCATGCTGGCGGAACTGGTCGACGAGATGCTCCAGGACGGCCCGCCGGCCGACCTGACCGAGACCGTGCTCAGCCCGTTCCCCATCGCGGTGGTGTGCGAGCTGATGGGCGTCCCGGCCGCCGACCGGCAGGGCATGCACACCTGGACCCAGCTGGTCCTGTCCTCCTCGCACGGCGCCGACGCCGGCGAGAAGGCGAAGAAGGAGATGGGAGCCTACTTCTCGGACCTGATCGGTCTGCGCGAGGGCGGCACCGGCGAGGACGTCACGTCCCTGCTCGGCGCCGCCGTGGGCCGCGGCGAGATCACTCTGGGGGAGGCGGTGGGCCTGGCGGTGCTCCTCCAGATCGGCGGCGAGGCGGTCACCTCCAACGGCGGCCAGGTGTTCCACATCCTGCTGACCCATCCCGAACTCGGCGAGCGGCTGCGCGCCGAACCGGAGATCCGCCCGCGGGCCGTCGACGAACTGCTGCGCTGGATCCTGCACCGCAACGCGGTCGGCCTGTCGCGGATCGCCCTGGAGGACGTGGAGACGGGGGGCGTCCGGATCCGGGCGGGCGACGCGATCTACGTGTCGTACCGGGCCGCGAACCGCGACCCGGACGTCTTCCCCTGTCCGGGGACGATCGACTTCATCCGCCACCCGAACCCGCACGTCTCCTTCGGCCTCGGCCCGCACCACGCCCCCGGCGGTGTGCTGGCCAGGCTGGAGTCGGAACTCCTGGTCGACGCGCTCCTCGACGGCGTGCCCGGACTGCGGCTCGCCGTCCCCGCCGAGGATGTGCCGTTCAGGAAGGGCGCGCTGATCCGCGACCCCGAGGCCCTGCCCGTGACGTGGTGAGACGGCGATGCCCGCAGGCGGCGAAACCGGAGTCCATCGCGAACTGGACCGTTGCCGTCTTCGACGCCTTCGGCACCTCGAACACGACCCAGCCGAGCGCCTTCGCACCGGGCTTCAGGCGGACGTCGGAGGACATCGACGGGCCGGCGGTCACGTCGGCGAAGGTGGACTGGAACTTGGCCGGTGCGGCGCTCGCCTTCGCGGCGGGCTTCTTCGCGGCCTGCTGCCCGCTGTCGGCCCTGGCGGACGCCGTGGCCTCGGGCTTTGTCGACGACCGTGTCGCCGGAGCCGCACCCGGTGATGGTGAGCGCACCGATCACGGCCGCCGCCGCGGCGGTGATCCTGATGCGACTGTGAACGGCCCCCTCCATGACCAGGAGGGGGCCGCCCTGTGCGCGCGGGAGGAGAACGCCGGTTACCGGATCGGCGTGCCCGACAGCGTCCGGGCGATCACCAGGCGCTGGATCTCGCTGGTGCCTTCGAAGATCGTGTAGATCGCCGCGTCCCGGTGCATCCGCTCCACCGGGTACTCCCGCGTGTAGCCGTTGCCGCCGAGGATCTGGATCGCCTGGGCCGTGACCTTCTTGGCCGTCTCGCTCGCGAACAGCTTGGACATCGAGCCCTCGGCCGCCGTGAACGGCTTGCCGTTGACCGCCATCCAGGAGGCGCGCCACACGAGGAGCCGGGCCGCGTCGATGGAGGTGCGCATGTCCGCGAGCTGGAACGCCACGCCCTGGTTGTCGATGATCGGCCGCCCGAACTGCTCCCGGGTCTTGGCGTAGTCGAGGGCGACCTCGTAGGCGGCCCGGGCCGTACCGACCGCCATGGCCCCCACCGCCGGGCGCGACGCCTCGAACGTGGCCATCGCCGCGTTCTTCACGCGCTCCCCGCCCTGCTTGGCCTTCTCCCGCGCCCGGGCGAGCCGCTCGTCCAGCTTCTCCTTGCCGCCGAGCAGGCAGGAGCCGGGAACGCGCACGTTGTCCAGGATGACCTCGGCGGTGTGCGAGGCGCGGATGCCGTGCTTCTTGAACTTCTGCCCCTGGGACAGGCCTTCGGTGCCCGGCGGGATGATGAAGGAGGCGTGCCCCTTGGAGCCGAGCTCGGGGTCGACGACCGCGACCACGACGTGGACGTTGGCGATGCCGCCGTTGGTCGCCCAGGTCTTGGTGCCGTTGATCACCCACTCGTCCTTGGCCTCGTCGTACACGGCCCGGGTGCGCATGGAGGCAACGTCGGAGCCGGCGTCGGGCTCGGAGGAGCAGAACGCGGCGACCTTGACGTCATTGGCGTCGCCGTACATCTGCGGGATCCAGGTGCCGATCTGCTCCTCGGTGCCGTTGGCGAGGACGCCGACGGCGGCGAGTCCGGTGCCGACGATGGACAGGGCTATGCCCGCGTCGCCCCAGAACAGCTCCTCCATCGCCATGGGGATGCCGAGGCCGGTGGGGTCGAAGTACTGCTGGGCGTAGAAGTCCAGGGAGTAGATGCCGACCTTGGCGGCCTCCTGGATGACCGGCCAGGGAGTCTCCTCACGCTCGTCCCATTCGGCGGCCGCGGGGCGGATGACATCGGCCGCGAAGCCGTGCAGCCAGTCCCGGACCTCCTTCTGTTCGTCGTTGAGCTCCATGGTGAACTCGGCCATGTCGTCCCCTCCAGCGGCACACATGCATGTTACTTGCGGTAACACCAGTCTGTTACCGGCGGGTAGTCGAAGTCAACTCCTACCGACCGGTCGGCACCCGTTCGGTGTCCGGGGCATGTTTGAGTGTTAGTTTGCGCAGGCGTCATCGAATCAGCACGGGTGGGGAGAGCACATGGACACCACGCAGCGGACCGACCAGCAACGGTCCGCCGACCGCCGACGGCGTGAGCTGCTGGAAGCCGCCGACCGAGTGGTGCTGCGCGACGGTCCGCATGCCTCGATGAACGCGATCGCGGCGGAGGCCGGCATCACCAAGCCGATCCTCTACCGGCACTTCGGTGACAAGGGCGGACTATACGCCGCCCTCGCCAAGCGGCACACGGACGCGCTGCTGGACTCGCTCCGGGCGGCCCTGGACGCGCCGGCGGAGAGGCGGGAGCGGGTCGAGGCGACGCTGGACACGTATCTCGCGGCGATCGAGGCGCGGCCGCAGGTGTACCGGTTCCTGATGCATCCGGCGGAGGGGAGCCAGCCGGGCGATCAGGGATTCGATGTCGGCAAGCACAGTGCGCCGCTGTTGCGACGGATGGGTGAGGAGCTGGCCCAGGTCATCGAGGAGCGACTGGACCTCGGGCCGGGTGGGCAGCAACTCGCTCGCGTGTGGGGGCACGGGATCGTCGGCATGATGCATGCGGCCGGGGACTGGTGGCTGGGGGAACGGCCTTGTTCCCGGGCCGAGTTGGTGCGGAGTCTGGCTGATCTGTTGTGGGGGCGGCTTGCGGCTGCGGGAGACCGGATGGGGGGTCCGGGGTTCTGACCGTTGCGTCTCGGCTGACGGCCGGTGGGGGTTGTTCCCGCCCACGCGGCGGAGCCGCATATTGAACACAGCCCCGCGCCCCCAAAGACGGTAGGTCACCCTCAGCGACCCCAAGAAGACCTGGCCACCTGGCGCATCAGCCTGCGATGGCGCCAGCCCTTGAGGTGGTCCGCGTAGATACGGCCGTCCAAGTGGTCGTACTCGTGCTGGAGGCAGCGGGCGAAGAAGCCCGTTCCATGCACGGTGACCGGGTCCCCGGTCACCGTGAAGCCCTCGACCACCGCGTGGTCGTAGCGTTCCGTGGCCGCCTCCAGGCCCGGTAGGGACAGGCAGCCCTCCGGGCCCCGGATCACCACTCCGTCCGCCTCGACCAGGCGCGGGTTGACCACGTGGCCCAGGTGCCGGACGTCCTCGTCGTCGGGGCAGTCGTAGACGAAGACCCGCAGCGGCTCGCCGATCTGGTTGGCGGCGAGTCCGACGCCCTGGGCGGCGTACATGGTCGCGAACAAGTCCTCGACGAGCCGGGCCAGTTCGGGGCCGAAATCGGTGACCTCCGCGCAGGGTGCGTGCAGGAGCGGGTCGCCGTGCAGGGTGAGGGGTCTCACGTGGCCGTGGGCGCCGGGGATGGAGCTGTTTCGCATGGCCGCAAGAGTAAGGTCCCTGTCATTCCGCGCCTCCCACACGACTTCACCACAGTGCCGCGGTTCGGGAGTGCTAATGGATCTCGATAGGCTGAGGTCCACACCACGTGGCCGTCAGGCTTCAAGGCGCGGCGCGTACGCAAGGAGGATCGAGAACTGATGGCAGGCAACTCGGACCCGCTCTCGCCGCGGGCCAAGCTGGCCGTGACCGCGGGCAAGGCGGTCGCGGCGGCATCGCGCGCCGCGGGGCGCGGCAGCGGTTCGGTGATCGGCGGCCGGGTGGCGCTCAAGCTCGACCCCGACCTCCTCGCCCGGCTCGCCCAGAACCTGGACGTGATCCTGGTCTCCGCGACGAACGGCAAGACCACGACCACCCGGCTCATCGCCGAGGCCCTGCGCGCCGCGGGACCGGTCGTCTCCAACGCGCTCGGCGCCAACATGCCGGCCGGCATCACCTCGGCCCTCGCGGGCAGCTCGGACGCCCGGTACGGCGTCATCGAGGTCGACGAGAAGTACCTCGCCGGCGTCGCCCGGGACACCGCGCCGAAGTGCATCGCCCTGCTCAACCTCTCCCGTGACCAGCTCGACCGCGCCGCCGAGACCCGCATGCTCGCCGAGAACTGGCGGGAGGGGCTCGCCGGTTCCAAGGCCGTGGTGGTGGCCAACTGCGACGACCCGCTGGTGGTGTGGGCGGCCTCCTCCTCCCCCAATGTGATCTGGGTCGCCGCCGGTCAGATGTGGAAGGACGACGCCTGGTCCTGCCCGTCGTGCGGTGGCGTGATGCAGCGCCCGGGCGACGACTGGTACTGCGGCGAGTGCGGCTTCCGCCGTCCGACGCCGAGCTGGGCGCTCTCCGGCGACCACGTCCTGGACCCGCACGGCTCCGCCTGGCCGATCCACCTCCAGCTGCCCGGCCGCGCCAACAAGGCCAACGCCGCCTCCTCGGCCGCCGTCGCCGCCGTGTTCGGCGTGCCGCCGCAGGTCGCGCTGGAGCGCATGTACCAGGTGCAGGCGGTCGCCGGCCGGTACGACGTCGTCCAGTTCCAGGGCCGTGACCTCAGACTCCTCCTCGCGAAGAACCCGGCCGGCTGGCTGGAGACGTTCTCCCTGATCGACCCGCCGCCCGCCCCGGTCATCCTGTCCGTGAACGCGCGCTCCGCCGACGGCACCGACACCTCCTGGCTGTGGGACGTCGACTACACGCGCCTGACCGGCCACCCGATCTGCGTCGTCGGTGACCGGCGGCTGGACCTCGCGGTGCGCCTGGAGGTCGCCGACCAGCACTTCCAGGTCTACGAGAACCTCGACCAGGCCGTGCAGGCCTGCCCGCCGGGCCGGATCGAGGTCATCGCCAATTACACGGCGTTCCAGGACCTGCGCCGCCGGGTCGGCAACTGAGCACGAGACGAGACGTCAGGGGACTTTTGTGAGCGACAACCAACTGCGGGTCGTCTGGGTCTATCCCGACCTGCTCAGCACCTACGGCGACCAGGGCAACGTCCTGGTCGTGGAGCGCCGGGCCCGCCAGCGCGGCCTGGACGTGGCGCGGCTGGACGTGCGCAGCGACCAGGCGATCCCGACCTCCGGCGACATCTACCTGATCGGCGGCGGCGAGGACCGTCCGCAGCGGCTCGCGGCCGAGCGGCTGCGCCGGGACGGCGGACTGCAGCGGGCCGTGGAGAACGGCGCCATCGTGTTCTCCGTGTGCGCCGGCTACCAGATCCTCGGCCACGAGTTCATCAACGACCTGGGGCAGCGCGAGCCCGGCCTCGGTCTGCTGGACGTGGTGTCCGTGCGCGGCGAGGGCGCCCGGTGCGTCGGTGACGTGCTGGGCGACATCGACCCGCGCCTCGGCCTGCCCCCGCTGACCGGCTTCGAGAACCACCAGGGCGTCACCCACCTCGGCCCCACCGCCCGCCCGCTCGCCCGGGTGCGCTTCGGCAACGGCAACGGCACGGGTGACGGCACGGAAGGCGCGTACAACGACACCGTCTTCGGCACGTACATGCACGGCCCGGTGCTGGCGCGCAACCCGCTGATCGCGGACCTGCTGCTGAAGCTGGCGCTCGACGTCAACGCGCTGCCGCCCACGGACGACCGCTGGTACGAGGCACTGCGCAACGAACGCATCGCCGCTGCTCAGCAGCCCGCGTGAGCGCTGCGCGGCAGCGTACCGAAAGGACGCGTCAACCTGCTGGTCAACAGCCCGTCTGACGGCACATCCGCACAGGTGAGCGGGGTCGTCCAGCAGGCGGACGCACGGTTCGGTCCGGCCCCCTCCTGCCGCTAGGGTGGCGGGGATTCGAGCCGGACAATGTGGTCCGGTCCCGGCCCACGTTGAGAAGGTTTTTCGGGCTATGCGCATTGGTGTCCTCACGTCCGGCGGCGACTGCCCCGGCCTGAACGCCGTCATCCGGTCCGTCGTGCACCGCGCCGTCGTCGACCACGGCGACGAGGTCATCGGCTTCCGGGACGGCTGGAAGGGCCTTCTGGAGTGCGACTACCTCAAGCTCGACCTCGACGCGGTGGGTGGCATCCTCGCCCGCGGCGGTACGATCCTCGGCTCCTCCCGGGTCCGTCCCGAGCACCTGCGGGACGGCGTGGAGCGGGCCAGGGGACACGTCGAGGAACTCGGGCTCGACGCGATCATCCCCATCGGCGGCGAGGGCACGCTCAAGGCTGCCCGGCTGCTGTCCGACAACGGCCTGCCGATCGTCGGCGTGCCGAAGACCATCGACAACGACATCGCCGTCACGGACGTCACCTTCGGCTTCGACACGGCCGTGGGGGTGGCGACCGAGGCCCTCGACCGGCTCAAGACCACCGCCGAGTCCCACCAGCGCGTGCTGATCGTGGAGGTGATGGGCCGGCACACCGGCTGGATCGCGCTGCACTCCGGCATGGCGGCCGGCGCGCACGCCATCGTCGTACCCGAGCGGCCCTTCGACATAGAGGAGCTGACCAGGCGGGTCGGCGAACGGTTCGAGGCGGGCAAGCGCTTCGCGATCGTGGTGGCGGCGGAGGGGGCCAAGCCCCGCGCCGGGACCATGGAGTTCGACGAGGGCGGCAAGGACATCTACGGGCACGAGCGGTTCGCCGGGATCGCCCGTCAGCTGTCGGTCGAGCTGGAGGGACGCCTCGGCAAGGAGGCCCGGCCGGTGATCCTCGGGCATGTGCAGCGTGGTGGGACGCCGACCGCCTACGACCGGGTACTGGCCACGCGGTTCGGGTGGCACGCGGTGGAGGCGGTGCACCGGGGCGAGTTCGGGCAGATGACCGCCCTTCGGGGCACCGACATAGTGATGGTGCCGTTGGCCGAGGCCGTGGAGACGCTGAAGACCGTGCCGGACGATCGGTACGAAGAGGCGGAGTGCGTTCTCTGAGGCTGCGCTGATCCGTCGGGTGCGGGGTCTGTGTGGCTTGTCGCGCAGTTGTCCGCGCCCCTGGTCCGCCCCCGGTCACCTGTGTGGCCGGGGGCGGTTCTACTCTTGGGGCGGACACATTGCTGCACACCCCCACGAAACAGGAGCCGGCGGTATGGATCACAGCGGGCACGGCATGACCATGGATCTGCCGCCGTTCACGCTGGGACGAGGGCTGGAGTGGTCGGCGGACCCGTTCTTCCTCGTCGCGTGCCTGGCCGGACTGGCGCTGTACGGGTGGGGTGTCGCGCGGCTGGTGCGGCGCGGGGACAAGTGGCCGGTGGGGCGCACGGTCGCCTACGTCATCGGCGTGCTGAGCATCGTGCTCATGATGTGCACCCGGCTGAACGACTACGGCATGGTCATGTTCAGCGTGCACATGGTGCAGCACATGGTGATCAGCATGGTGTCGCCGATCCTGATCCTGCTCGGTGCGCCGATCACGCTCGCGCTGCGCGCGCTGCCGACGGCGGGGCGAGGCCGCAAGGGACCGCGGGAGCTGCTGCTGATGTTCCTGCACAGCCGGTACATGCGGATCGTCACGCACCCGGCGTTCACCATCCCCCTGTTCATCGCGAGCCTGTACGGGCTGTACTTCACGCCGCTGTTCGACACCCTGATGGGCTCCAAGGCGGGGCACATCGGGATGATGGTGCACTTCCTCGCGGTCGGTCTGGTGTTCTTCTGGCCGATCATGGGCGTGGACCCGGGCCCGCACCGGCCGGGCTATCTGATGCGGATGCTGGAGCTGTTCGCGGGCATGCCGTTCCACGCGTTCTTCGGCATCGCGCTGATGATGGCGTCCGAGCCGATGGTCGAGACGTTCAAGAACCCGCCCGCCTCGCTCGGCATCGAGGCGCTCTCCGACCAGAACGCGGCGGGCGGCATCGCCTGGGCGTTCAGCGAGATCCCGTCCGTGCTGGTGCTGGTCGCGCTGCTGTTCCAGTGGTACGCCTCGGACCAGCGGCAGGCCAGGCGCGAGGACCGGGCCGCCGACCGCGACGGGGACAAGGAACTCGAGGCTTACAACGCCTATTTGAGCTCGCTGCACGCGCGCGGGAACTGACTTTTCCCCCGCCTCAAGGCGCCCGTTCATCCTCGCTCTGCTCTTTCTCCACAACGCGGCTGAATAGCATTTTCCTTCAGTAGCATGAAACGCGTCGGGGGAACCGCAGGGGGGAGCGGTGATGCGGAGGTTCGCTGTCCTGGTCGCTTTTCTGCTGGCTCTCGGGGGGTGCGATTCGGGCGGGTCCTTGTTCGAGGTGAAGGCGGTCGCCGCGGGAGTTCCGTCCCTGGCGCCCTTCTTCGCCGAGGACAGCGGGCTCGGCCGGGACGGGCAGGTGCGGTCGCGGGCCGTGCCGGGTGGCCTGCAGCAGGGGGACACGCCTGGGCTGTACGGAGGGACGAAGCAGCCGGGGATCTGTGATGTCGAGCGGCTGAAGCGGTTCCTCACCGCGCCGCGGAACGCCCGTAAGGCGCGGGTGTGGGCGGCCGCCCTCGACCTCCGCACGGACGAGATTCCGGGATATCTCGACCGGCTCACACCGGTTCTCCTGCGTCACGACACCCTCGCACTGAACCACGACTACAAAAAGGGAAAGGCCGTTCCCTTCCGTGCCCTGCTCCAGGCGGGAATCGCGATTCTCGTCGACGAGCAGGGGCTCCCGTCGGTCAAATGTTCGTGCGGAAATCCGCTGCGGCCCTTCGAGGGCGACACGAGCCGGATATCCGTCACGTTCGGGGACGGCAACGAGAAGTGGCGGGGATACGACCGTGCCGAGGTGGTGGTCGTACGGCCCGCTCCCCGGAAGCTGGAGCGCATCGCCCTCGTCGACGTCCAGGACCCCGGCCGGGGCATCGAGCGGCCCGTCGGCACGACCGGTGAGGCCGACGCCGGGTTCGACGCGACGGAGCGGCGGGCCGTGCCGCGTCTCGCCGGGACGACGTTCGGGGAGGCGAGCCGGCGGCTGGCCGATGCGGGGCTTGCGGTCGCGTTCAGGGGCGGGGGGCCGCCTCCGGACCGTGCGCGGGTCATCGCGTCCGACCCGGGAGCGGGTGTCGAGCTGCGGTTCGGGGCGTATGTGACGCTGAGCGTGGCGGCGGAGCCGGGGACGGAGGGGCGGCGTACGTCGGCACCCGCGCCATCGGCGTCCTCCGCTCCCCCTGTCGGCTCCAGGCCTCCGACGAGTACCGGGCCCACGCCTTCCCGTCAGTCCCCGTCGAAGGCGCCGCCCAGCTCCGCGCCGCCGTCTGAGGCGAGCGCCGCGCCCAGGAGCAGCACACCGCCCACGGCGACCGGCTCACCTCCGCAGGTCACCAGCTCGGCTCCCCCGCGGGTCACCGGTTCGCCTCCCCCGGCGACTGTCTCGCCTCCCACAGGTGCACCGGTCACGAGCAGCGCGCCGCCGCCGACGAACAGCACGCCCGCGTCCAGCGCTCCGGCGACGACTGCCCCTGTGACGACTGCCCCCGCGTCCAGCGCTCCGGCGACCACCCCGCCCACCCCGAGCACCAATGTCTAGGACCGCACCCCCGCCGAACCCTGGAGTCACCGGATGTCCTCAGGATCACCGAGGTCGGGAGCGGGCCGGATCATCGCCGGCCGTTATCTGCTGCTGCGCCGGCTCGGCAGCGGCGGCATGGGGCACGTCTGGCTCGCCCACGACCAGAAACTCGCCTGCGAGGTCGCGCTCAAGGAGATCGTGTTCCGCGACCCGGCCGAAGCCGGAAACGAGAGGGAGGCGCGGGTCGCCCGGGCCCGGGCGGAGGCCCGGCACGCGGCCGGGCTGCGCGGACACCCGCACGTGGTGACGGTGCACGACGTGCTGGAGCACGAGGGGCTGCCGTGGATCGTCATGGAGTACGTGGCGGGCGCCGTCGACCTGCGGGAGCTGGTGACCCGGCGCGGGCCGCTCGCCCCGGCCGAGTGTGCCCGCGTCGGTCTGGCCGTGCTGGACGCGCTGACCGCGGGGCACGAGCGGGGTGTGATGCACCGGGACGTGAAGCCGGCCAACATCCTGCTCGCGCCGGACCGCGCGGGCTCACCGTACGGGCGGGTACTGCTCACCGACTACGGCATCTCCGTGCAGCCGGACGGCGGTGAGACGCGGTACACGAGGGCGTCCGTGCTGGTCGGCACGGCGGGGTATCTGGCGCCTGAGCGTGCGTCCGGCGGTACGCCGACGCCGGCCGCCGACCTCTTCTCCCTGGGCTGCACGCTGTACTTCGGCGTCGAGGGCCGCGGCCCCTTCGAGCGCGAGTCGCACCTGGCGGCGCTCACCGCGGCGGTCATGGAGGAGCCGCTCGCGCCGGTACGGGCCGGGGCTCTGGAACCCGTGCTGCACGGGCTGCTCGCCAAGGATCCGGAGCTGCGGATGACCGCCCAGGAGGCCGAGGCCGCGCTGTCGGGGCTCGTCACGCCCCACGTGGAGGCGTTCGAGCGGACCAGGACGGATCCCGGATCGCCGTCCCCCTGGGAGACCCCGCCCGCGCCCACGGCCGGGCCGGACGGTTCCGGACCGGTCACCGCCACGCCCGGCGTCACCGCGCCCGGCGCACGGCGAAGGCGGCGCTCCCCCGCCCTCCGGGCCGTCGCCGCCTGCGGTCTCGGGCTGGTCCTCGCGCTCGGCGGCGTCTGGTACGCGCTGGCCGACCGGGCGGGCGGTGGGACGGCCCGGCCGTACGGGGAGGCCGTGGGGCTGGGGAAGCCGCTCGCGGACGGGGACTGTGTGCTCGCGGACTGGCCGGGCGGGACCCGGTTCGCCGGCACGCCCCGGCTCTCCCTGGACCCGACCTGCCGGGACCAGGCGCCCGACGGGCAGGTGGTGGCGTTCGCCGAGGCGGCCTCGCCGGACGAGGCGCGGAAGCTGGGACCGGTCCGGTGCGAGGAGCTGACCCGGGAGCTGCGGGACCGGCTCGCCGATGTCCGCAGCCACGCCGTCGTGCCGAGCGGCGCCGGGTTCGAGGCGGCGGGGCGGCGCACCGCCTGCCTGGTGCTGGGCGCGCACGGGCCGCTGTACGGGCCGCTCGGGGAGCGACGTAGGTTCGGTACGCCGTTCGCCGACACCGCGACCATGCAGAAGCGGGACTGCCTGGACGTCCGTTCGAACCGGGAGGCGCGGCTGGTGCCGTGCGGCGGGCGGTACGACCAGCAGGTGCTGGGGTTCACCCGACTGGGCGCCGATGTGACGCTCGCCGAGGCGCGGACCTCGTCGGACGCGGCATGCGCCCGGGAGGTGGCGCCGCGCGACTACGGCTTCGACCCGTCCGTCTACGAAGCGGGTTCGTGGACCAGCGACGGACCCTGGAAATCCGGTACTCATGTCGTCGTCTGCACCGTCAGGAGGCAGAACGGGGGCACCATGGAGGGGACAGAACCATGAGGAGGGTGTTGCGATGCCCGGTTCCACGAACGGTTCGAACGCGACGAAGACCATGGGAGTCGTCACCGTCGGCGGCCTCGTCCTGGTGACGGCCTACACGGTGGCGCTGGGCAGCAACGGCTGGCTGTGGTTCGGCTGGGTCGTCCTGGGCCTGATCACCCTCGGGATGGTGGTCACCACGAAGAGCACCTGAGGACTCACTCCCGGGTCAGCCGTCCGGCCGAATGCACGCCCGGCTGGTACTTGGGAAGCCGGACGGTGATCTTCATGCCCGCGCCCATGGCGGTCTCGATGACGAGGCCGTGGTCGTCGCCGTAGACCTGGCGGAGCCGGTCGTCGACGTTGGAGAGCCCTATGCCGCCCGAGGGGCTGACCTCGCGGGCCAGGATGCGGCCGAGCAGGTCGGGGTCCATGCCGGCGCCGTCGTCCTCGATGACGACCAGGGCCTCGGCACCCGCGTCCTGGGCGGTGATCTGGATGTGGCACTTGCCCGAGGACACCGCCTTGCCCTCCAAGCCGTGCTTGACGGCGTTCTCGACGAGCGGCTGGAGACACAGGAAGGGCAGGGCGACGGGCAGCACCTCCGGGGCGATCTGGAGGGTGACGGAGAGGCGGTCGCCGAAGCGTGCCCGCACGAGCGCCAGATAGTGGTCGATGGCGTGCAGTTCGTCGGCGAGCGTGGTGAAGTCGCCGTGCCGGCGGAACGAGTAGCGGGTGAAGTCGGCGAATTCCAGGAGCAGTTCGCGGGCACGCTCGGGGTCGGTCCGGACGAACGAGGCGATCACCGCGAGCGAGTTGAAGATGAAGTGCGGGGATATCTGAGCCCGCAGCGCCTTGATCTCGGCCTCGATGAGGCGGGTGCGAGACTGGTCCAGATCCGCCAGCTCCAGCTGTACGGACACCCAGCGGGCCACCTCGCCGGCCGCCCGGACGAGGACCGCGGACTCGCGGGGCGCGCAGGCGACGAGGGCGCCGTGCACCCGGTCGTCGACGGTGAGCGGGGCGACGACCGCCCAGCGCACCGGGCAGTCGAGGAGGTCGCAGGTCAGCTGGAAGGCCTCGCCGCGGCCGGTCTCCAGAGGTCCGGCGAGGCGCCCCATGATCTCGCTGCGGTGGTGGGCGCCGTCGCCGTCCCAGACCAGGACCTGCTTGCGGTCGGTCAGGCAGAGGGCGTCCGTGCCGAGCAGGGAGCGCAGTTTGCGGGCGGACTTGCGGGCCGTCTCCTCCGTCAGCCCGGCCCGCAGCGGGGGTGCGGCGAGGGAGGCGGTGTGCAGGGTCTCGAAGGTGGCGTGTTCGACGGGGGTGCCCAGGCCGCCGAGGCTCTTGGGGCGTGCCGTGCGGCGGCCCAGCCAGACTCCCACGGCCAGGACCGGGAGCACGGCGACGCACAGGCCGGCCAGGAATCCGCTCATGCCGTCACCTCCGTGCGCAGTTCCTCGGGCAGGTGGAACCGGGCCAGGACCGCCGCCGTGGCCGGCGGCACCCGGCCGGGGGTGGCCAGGGACACCAGGATCATGGTGAGGAAGCCCAGCGGCACCGACCAGAGCGCGGGCCAGGCGAGCAGGGCGTGCAGCGCGCCCTTTCCCGGGTAGCCCGCCATGGTCGCGGCGACGGCGAGCAGGGCCGAGCCGCCGCCGACCAGCATGCCGGCGGCCGCGCCGGGCGGGGTGAGCCGCCGCCACCAGATGCCGAGGACGAGCAGCGGGCAGAACGACGACGCGGACACGGCGAAGGCGAGCCCCACCGCGTCGGCCACCGGGAGCCCGCCGACCAGGACGCTCGCCGCGAGCGGCATGGCCATCGCGAGGACGGTCCCGAGCCGGAAGTGCCGTACGCCGCGCGCGGGCAGGACGTCCTGGGTGAGCACGCCCGCGACGGCCATGGTGAGCCCCGAGGCCGTGGACAGGAACGCGGCGAAGGCGCCGCCCGCCACCAGCGCGCCCAGGAGGTCGCCGCCCACTCCCCCGATGATGCGGTCGGGCAGCAGAAGGACGGCGGCGTCCGTGTCGCCGGTGAGGGTGAGTTCGGGTGCGTAGAGGCGGCCGAGGGCGCCGTAGAGGGGTGGCAGGAGGTAGAAGGCGCCGACCAGGCCGAGGACCACGACGGTGGTGCGGCGGGCCGCGACGCCGTGCGGGCTGGTGTAGAAGCGGACCACGACGTGCGGCAGGCCCATGGTGCCGAGGAACGTGGCGAGGATCAGCCCGTACGTGGCGTACAGCGGGCGTTCCTCGCGGCTCTCGGCCTGTGCGGGCGACAGGTCGCCGCCGCCGCTGCGCTGCGCCTCGGGGACGGCCGCCCCCTCGGCGAACGTGAGCCGGGTGCCGCGTTCGACGCGGTGGGTGCCGGCGGGGAGATCGAGGCGGGTACCGGTGTGCGTACGGCCGTCCACGGTGCCGGTGACCGTGACGGTGAGGGGCCGGTCCAGTTTCAGGTCGATGCTGTCGCCGACGCGGACGACGCGCTGCTCGCGGAAGGTGGCCGGTTCGTCGAAGGCGTGGCGGGGAGCTCCGTCGCTCTGCCAGGCGAGGACCAGGAACAGGGCGGGGACGAGCAGCGCGGTGAGCTTCAGCCAGTACTGGAAGGCCTGGACGAAGGTGATGCTGCGCATGCCGCCGGCGGCGACGGTGGCGGTCACGACGACGGCGACGATCACTCCGCCGAGCCAGTCGGGCGCCCCGGTCAGCACGGTCAGGGTGAGTCCCGCGCCCTGGAGCTGGGGCAGCAGATACAGCCAGCCGACACCGACGACGAAGGCACCGGCCAGCCGCCGCACGGCCTGGGAGGCGAGGCGGGCCTCCGCGAAGTCGGGGAGGGTGTAGGCGCCGGAGCGACGCAGCGGGGCCGCGACGAAGAGGAGCAGGACCAGGTAGCCGGCGGTGTAGCCGACCGGGTACCAGAGCATGTCGGGCCCCTGGACCAGGACCAGGCCCGCTATACCCAGGAAGGAGGCGGCGGAGAGGTACTCGCCGCTGATGGCGGCGGCGTTGAGGCGGGGGCCGACGGTGCGGGAGGCGACGTAGAAGTCGGAGGTCGTGCGGGAGATGCGCAGGCCGAAGGCGCCGACCAGGACCGTCGCGACGACGACCAGGGCGACGGCGGGGACGGCGTAGTTGGAGTTCATCGGCGGGCGCCAGTTCGGTCGTCGTTCATCGGTCTTCGACGAGGCGTACGAAGTCGCGCTCGTTGCGCTCGGCGCGGCGGACGTACCAGCGGGCGAGCAGGACCAGCGGGGCGTAGAGGCCGAAGCCGAGGACGGCCCACTCCAGGCGGCGGGTGTCGGGCATCGCCGCGAACAGCAGCGGGAGCGGGCCGATGAGCAGGCCGAGGATCGCGAAGACGGTGAGGCCGGCGCGCAGTTGGGTGCGCATCAGGGACCGGACGTAGGTGTGACCGAGGGTGGTCTGCTCGTCGATCTCGGTGCGTGGGCGGTAGTAGCCGGAGGCCCTGCCGGACTGGCGGGGCGGGCCGGTGACGACGACGCGGCGCTCGGTGTGGTCCTGGGGCACCGTCACGTCCTCCTCATGAGCAGGTCGCGCAGTTCGCGCGCGTGGCGCCGGCTGACCTGGAGTTCCTCGGAGCCGACGAGGACGCTGACGGTGCCCGCGTCGAGGCGGAGTTCGCCGATGTGGCGCAGGGCGACGAGGTGGCGGCGGTGGATGCGGACGAAGCCGCGGGAGCGCCAGCGCTCCTCCAGGGTGGACAGCGGGATGCGGACCAGGTGGCTGCCCTTGTCGGTGTGCAGCCGGGCGTAGTCGCCCTGGGCCTCGACGTGGGTGATGTCGTCGACGGCGACGAAGCGGGTCACGCCGCCGAGCTCGACGGGTATGTGGTCGGGATCGGGTTCGCTCACGGGGATGCGGGGTGCGGTGCCGCGGAGCTCGGCGGCGCGCCGTACGGCCTCGGCGAGCCGTTCCTTGCGGACGGGCTTGAGGACGTAGTCGACGGCCTTGAGGTCGAAGGCCTGCACGGCGAAGTCCTCGTGGGCGGTGACGAACACGACGAGCGGCGGCCGGGCGAACCCGGTGAGCAGCCGGGCCAGGTCGAGGCCGTCGAGGCCGGGCATCTGGATGTCGAGGAAGACGACGTCGATCGCCTCGGGCCCGCCCGGGCCGGACTCCAGGGCCCGGTTGATGCGGCGCAGCGCCTCGGTCGCGTCGCCGGCGCCCTCCGCGCTGCCGATGCGGGGGTCCGCCTGCAGCAGGTAGAGCAGTTCCTCCAGCGAGGGGCGTTCGTCGTCGACAGCCAGGGCGCGCAGCATGAACCCGGAGTGTAGGGGGCGATCGGTACGTCTGGACATGCGCCGGGTGGACGTTCGCGCTGGATGCGGTGGCCGCGTCGGGCCGGGCGCGGGGTGGGGTGCCGGTGGATACAGTGCCCGCATGAACAGCAGGTCCACGCCGTTCGACGAACTCGACCGGAAGATCATCACCGCGTTGATGGCGAACGCCCGGACGTCCTTCGCCGAGATCGGCACGGCGATCGGGCTGTCCGCCACGGCGGTCAAGCGCCGGGTCGACCGGTTGCGGGAGACGGGCGTGATCACCGGGTTCACGGCCACGGTGAAGCCGTCGGCGCTGGGCTGGCGGACCGAGGCCTACGTCGAGGTGTACTGCGAGGGCGCGGCCCCGCCGCGGCGGCTCGCGGAGGTCGTGCGCGACTACCCGGAGATCACCGCGGCGATGACCGTGACCGGTGGTGCGGACGCGCTGCTGCATGTGCGGGCGCGGGACGTGGAGCACTTCGAGGAGGTGCTGGAGCGGATCCGCCAGGAGCCGTTCATCCGGAAGACCATCAGCGTGATGGTGCTGTCCCATCTGCTTCCGGAGAGCCCGGAGGCGGGTGCCAGCCACCCGGCGCCGGAGGAGGCCCCGGGCGGCGCAGCAGACGTGCGCTGACCGGCCCGAAGACGCAGCGTTCCTGCGCGGACGCGCAACCTTTGTTTCTTGTCGGCCCCCTCCGTCAGTTCCTACCGTTGGGTCAACACCCAGTCACACACCGTGAGGAAGCGGAGGGACCCCTCTGTGCCCGACTCCCGTGTGCCGCGCCGGCGGCGCTACCTCGTCTGCGAACCCAGACACTTCGCCGTGCAGTACGCGATCAACCCGTGGATGCATCCCGACGAACCCGTCGACGTCATCCGCGCCCTGGACCAGTGGCAGGCGCTGGTCGACACCTATCGTGCCCACGGCCATACCGTGGACACTGTGAAACCCGTGCCCGGTCTGCCCGACATGGTCTTCGCCGCGAACGCGGCGGTCGTCGTCGACGGCCGCGTCTTCGGCTCCCTCTTCCACGCGCCCGAGCGCCGCCCCGAATCGGTGCCGTACGAGGCGTGGTTCAAGGCCGAGGGCCACGAGGTCTATCACCCCGAGTCGGTGTGCGAGGGGGAGGGCGACCTGGTGCCGGCCGGCCGCTGGATCCTGGCCGGGACGGGCTTCCGTACCACCCGGGAGGCACACAGCGAGGTGCAGGAGTACTTCGGGGTGCCGGTGATCAGCCTGACGCTGGTGGACCCGTACTTCTACCACCTGGACACGGCGCTGTTCGTCCTGGACGAGGAGAACATCGCCTACTACCCCGAGGCGTTCTCGCCGGGCAGCCGCGAGGTGCTGGCCCGGCTGTACCCGGACGCGGTGCTCGCCACCCGCGAGGACGCGATGGCGTTCGGGCTCAACTCCGTCTCCGACGGACGGCACGTGTTCATCTCACCGGGGGCGACGGCCCTGGCCGGCCGGCTCGCCGACCGTGGTTACGTCCCCGTCCCCGTCGACCTGTCCGAGTTCCAGAAGGCCGGTGGCGGCATCAAGTGCTGCACCCAGGAGATCCGGGAGATCCGCTCATGACCGCACCCGTCCGCACCGACGACTCGCAGGGGGCCCGTGACCCGCGGGAGAGCCGTGGCTCGCAGGACCTGATCCGCGCGGAGGAGCCGGTCCTCGCGCACAATTACCACCCGCTGCCCGTGGTCGTCGCGCGCGCCGAGGGCACCTGGGTGGAGGACGTGGAGGGGCGGCGGTACCTCGACATGCTGGCCGGCTACTCGGCGCTCAACTTCGGGCACCGGCACCCGGCGCTGATCGAGGCGGCCCATCGCCAGCTCGACCGGCTGACCCTGACCTCGCGGGCCTTCCACAACGACCGGCTCGCCGAGTTCGCCGAGCGGCTGGCGGCGCTGACCGGTATGGACATGGTGCTGCCCATGAACACCGGTGCGGAGGCGGTGGAGAGCGGGGTGAAGGTGGCCCGCAAGTGGGCGTACGACGTCAAGGGCGTCCCGGCGGACCGGGCGACGATCGTGGTCGCCGCGGACAACTTCCACGGCCGTACGACGACGATCGTCAGCTTCTCCACGGACGAGACGGCCCGGGCGGGCTTCGGGCCCTTCACACCCGGCTTCCGGATCGTGCCGTACAACGACCTGGCCGCGCTGGAGGCGGCGGTCGACGAGACGACGGCGGCGGTGCTGATCGAGCCGATCCAGGGCGAGGCCGGGGTGATCGTCCCGGACGACGGCTATCTGGCCGGCGTGCGTGAGCTGACCCGCCGCAAGGGGTGCCTGTTCGTCGCCGACGAGATCCAGTCCGGGCTCGGCCGTACGGGCAGCACGCTGGCGGTCGAGCACGAGTCGGTCGTGCCGGACGTGGTGCTGCTGGGCAAGGCGCTGGGCGGCGGCATCGTGCCGGTGTCGGCGGTGGTCGGGCGCCGGGAGGTACTCGGGGTGCTGCACCCCGGGGAGCACGGGTCGACGTTCGGCGGCAACCCGCTGGCGGCCGCGGTCGGCACGGCGGTGGTCGAGCTGCTGGAGACCGGCGGGTTCCAGCGCCGCGCGACCGAGCTGGGCGCGGTCCTGCGGGACGGTCTGACCGGTCTGGTCGGCAAGGGCGTCGTCGGCTTCCGCTCGCGGGGGCTGTGGGCGGGCGTCGACATCGATCCCGCGCTCGGCACGGGCCGGGAGATCAGCGAACGCCTCATGCGGGAGGGAATCCTGGCCAAGGACACCCACGGCTCCACGATCCGCCTGGCCCCACCGCTCACCATCACGGGCGAGGAGCTCGAAGGGGCGCTCGGGTCGCTGGAGAAGGTACTGCGGTAAGAGGCGCAGGATCTGCGGCGGAGGCCCGGTCTGTCGCGGAGGCCCGGTGTGTGGCGGAGGCCGCCCGACAGGGGGCGGCCTCCGCCGGGCTGGGCGCGCCGCGAGCCACCCCGACCAGGTGCATCGCGAAAATGCGCCGGGCGTACGACCGTGTCGGCGGGGTGCGGGGCGTTGGGCCGCCCCGACCGGCCCCGTACAAACCGCCCCCGCATGCCGGAAGGGTGAAGATTGAGGCAAGAGGTGGTAGACCACTCTCAGCGACAGAGAGGTCGGCCGTGGGCGCACACGAGGAGTACGGCGTTGCCCGGCAGCGGTTCGACGTGGCCGACGCCGCGCCCCTGTTGCTCGATCCGCAGGGCGTGGTGACGGGCTGGACCAGCGAGGCCCGGCGGCTGCTGGCGTACCCGGCTGCCGAGGCGGTCGGCAGGAAGCTGGCGGATCTGCTGACCGCCGAGGACGCGCAGCGCGTGCCGGACCTGGTCGAGCGGTGCCGCAGGGACGGCGGCTGGACGGGGCTGCTGACGGCCCGCCACAGGGACGGGCAGCCGGTGAGGGTCGCGGCCCGGATCACCTCGGCCGAGGAGGCGCACGGCGCCTCACGCTGGCTGGTGCTGCTGTCGGAGCTGGCCGACGCGCCCGGCTGGGACATGAGCCGCACGGTGCTGGAACGGATGGTGGCCGACGCCCCGGTCGGTATCGCGATCGTGGACACGGACCTGCGTTTCGTGTGGTCGAACGCCGCCCTGGAGCAGTTCGGCGGCGGACCGCCGCCCCGGCGTCTCGGGCTGCGCTTCGCGGACGTCCAGCCGGGCCTGGACGCCCAGGCGGTCGAGGCGCAGATGCGGCACGTGCTGGAGACCGGCGAGGCCGTGGTCGGGTACGAGCACGTCGGCCATGTGGTGTCGGCGCCGCTGCGCGAGACCGCGCACATGCTGTCGTTCACCCGGCTCGACGACGACCGGGGCCGCCCGATGGGCGTGTACTACACGGTCGTCGACATGACCGAGCGGCACCGCGCCCGGCAGCGGCTGGCGCTCCTCGACCGCGCCAACGAGAAGATCGGCCGCAGCCTGGACCTCATGCGCACCGCGCAGGAACTGGCCGACGTGGCCGTGCCGGGACTGGCCGACCTCGTCACCGTGGACCTGCTGGAGACGGTGCTGCGGGGCGCCGAGGTGACGCCCGGACCGCTCGCGGACGCCGACTCGGTGGCGCTGCGCCGGGCGGGCCACCGGTCCGTGGAGGCGGGCGTCCCGGAGGCCGTCGTCGGGATCGGCGAGGTCGCGACGTACCCGGCCGGGTCGCCCCCGGTCCGCTGTCTGACCACGGGACGGGCCTGGCACGCGGAGCGGCTCGATCCGTCGGCCCGGGTGTGGGTCACGGACGTCCCGGGCGGCCGGCGGTCCACGTTCTCGGAGCTGGGCCTGCACAGCGTGATGGTCGTGCCGATCCGGGCGCGCGGCACCACCCTGGGCATCACCACCTTCTTCCGGCAGCGCCGGATGCCCTTCGACGAGGAGGACCTGCGGCTGGCCGAGGACCTCGTCTCCCGCGCGGCCGTCTGCGTGGACAACGCCCGGCGCTACACGCGCGAGCGCGACGCCGCGCTCGTCCTCCAGCGCAGTCTGCTCCCCCACCGGCTGCCCGAGCAGGACGCGGTCGAGGTGGCCGCGTGCTACCGGCCGGCCGACGAGCTGACCGGTCTGGGCGGCGACTGGTACGACCTCATCCCGCTGTCAGGAGCGCGCGTCGCGCTCGTCGTGGGTGAGGTGCCCGGGCACGGCATCGACGCCGCCGCGGCCATGGGGCAGTTGCGGACGGCCGTACGGACGCTGGCCGCTCAGGATCTGCCGCCCGAGGAGGTGCTGGCGCACCTCGACGACCTGGTCGCGCGGTCGGCCCGGGAAGACGGCGCCGAACCGGGCACGGCGGGCTCCGCGGGCCAGCAGTGTGTGGGCTCCGGGTGTGTGTACGTCGTCTACGACCCGGTCGACGGCGGGTGCGCGATGGCCGCGGCGGGCCATCCCGTGCCGGCCGTGGTCCTGCCCGACGGCTCGGTCACGTTCGTCGATCTCCCGCAGGGGCCGCCGCTCGGCGTGGGCGGGCCGCCCTTCGAGGCGGTCGAGCTGTCGCTCGCGGAGGGCAGCACCCTCGCCCTGCACACGGACGGGCTGCTGGCCCGGGCCGAGACCTGGGCCGTCGACGCCGGCCGGGAACGGCTGCGTGGGGCGCTGGAAGGGGCCGGCCCGCTCGAGGCGCACTGCCGGAACGTCGTCGACGCGCTGGTCCCGGCGCGCCCGTACGACGACGTGGCCCTGCTGATGGCCCGGACGAAACGCCTCGGCACGGAGCAGGTCGCGGCCTGGGACCTGGACCCCGACCCGGCCCTCGTCGCCGACGCCCGCCGCATGGCCACCCGGCAACTTGCCCGCTGGGGGCTTCAGGAGCTGGCGTTCACCACGGAACTGGTGGTGAGCGAGCTGGTCACCAACGCCATCCGGCACGCCACCGGGCCCATCCGGCTCCGTCTGATCCGGGAGCGCGCCCTGGTCTGCGAGGTCTTCGACAGCGGCGCCACCGCGCCCCATCTGCGCCATCCCCGTACGACGGACGAGGGCGGGCGCGGTCTGCTGCTGGTCTCCCAGCTGACCCAGCGGTGGGGCACGCGGTTCGTCCCCGACGGGAAGATCATCTGGGCGGAGCAGTCCCTGACGGAGCTCGCCGAGCTGCCCGTGGCGGCGCTCCTCGAGTGATGCCGGACACAGGTTCGCCCATACCGTGGGAAACTGGTCTGAACCCGGCAGTGGTGAGGCGGCAGCCATGACGGACTCGGCGATCGATTACACGGCGGTGTTCCAGGCCCTGCCCGGCATGGTGGCGCTGCTGACGCCCGAGCTGGTGTACGCGGACGTCAACGAGGAGTTCGTCCGGGTGTCCGGCCGCTCCCGCGAGCAGCTGGTCGGCCACTACCTGTTCGACGTCTTCCCGGACAACCCCAACGACCCGGCCTCGACGGGCATGCGCAACCTGGAGGCCTCGCTGTACCGGGTCCTGGCGACCGGGGAGCGTGACGCCATGGCCCTCCAGCGCTACGACGTCGAGGATCCCGAGCGGCCCGGGGAGTGGCAGGAGCGCTACTGGAGTCCGGTGAACGCGCCGCTGCTCGGCCCCGACGGCAAGGTGGCGCTGATCCTGCACCGGGTCGAGGAGGTCACCGAGCTGATCCGGGCCCGGGGCCGCTCGGGGGGAGGCCGGGGCGGCCGGTCCAGGGTCCTGGAAGCCGAGCTGTACACCCGGGCCCGCGAGCTCCAGGAGCTCAACGAGCGGCTGCGTCAGGCGCACTCCCGGGAGCGGGAGGTGGCCATGGTCCTCCAGGAGGCGATGCTGCCCGACCGCCGTCAGGTCAGCCACCACCACCGGGCCGCCGTCCGGTACCGGCCCGCCGTGGGCGCGCTCAACGTGTGCGGGGACTGGTACGACCTGGTCGACCTGGTCGGCGGCCACCGGGTCGGCGTGTCCGTGGGCGACGTGGTCGGGCACGGGCTGGAGGCCGCCGGCGTCATGGGCCAGCTGCGCAGCGCGCTCAGCGCGGCCTCCCGGGTCGCCGAGGGCCCGGCCCAGGCCCTGGACGTGCTGGGGCGTTACGCCCATGTGGTCGAAGGAGCGGAGTCGGCGACCGCCGTGACGACCTTCATCGACTTCGACCGGCACACCATCACCTACAGCAGCGCCGGCCACCTCCCGCCCGTACTGGTCCACCCCGGTGGCCGCGCCGAGTTCCTCGACCAGGCCACCGACACGCCGCTCGACGCCCGCCCCGACCCGATCCCGAGACCACAGGCCGAGACGTCCTTCACGCCGGGTGCCACACTCACGCTCTACACCGACGGCCTGGTCGAGCGGCGCGGCGAGGACATCGACACCGGCCTGACCCGTCTCGCCGACGCCCTGTACCGGAACCGGGAGCAGGATCCCGAGCGCCTCGCCGACACGGTGCTGCTGGAACTGCTGCCGCCCGGCGGCGCCACCGACGACACCGCGCTGATCATCGTGCGGCTGTGAGCCGGGGCGACCGGCTCAGCGGCGGGTGTTGCCGTGATCGAGCAGCCGGACGCGGTCCACGTTCTGCCGGTCCTCGGCGTCCGTGCTGGGCTCGCCGGCGAACCACGCGTCGAGGATCTCCTTCAGCAGCGGCTCGGAGGTGAGCCGCAGGCTGAGCGCGAGGACGTTGGCGTCGTTCCAGCGGCGGGCCCCGTCGGCCGTGTAGGCGTCCGTGCACAGGGCGGCCCGGACGCCGGGCACCTTGTTCGCGGCGATCGAGGCGCCGGTGCCGGTCCAGCAGCACACCACGGCCTGGTCGGCCGTCCCGTCGGCGACCTCGCGGGCCGCGGCCTGGGAGCACACCGCCCATTGGGGGTCGTCCCCGGGGCGCAGCGCGCCGTGCGGGCGCACCTCGTGCCCTCTCTCGCGCAGCGCGGCCACGAGGGAGCGGGCGACGGGCTCGTCCATGTCCGAGGAAACAGAGATCCGCATGCTTCGCAGACTACTCGGCGGGGCCGCAAGAACCAGCGGCTGGCCAGGCACCCCCTCGTATCCCGCCAGGCAGGCCGTTCGGCTTGCCGGTCACCCGCATGGAGCAGCACGCTGGTCCCGCGGTCCTCCCCAGCCGCACGAGCACCACCGGATGCACCTCTCTGACTGACCGTCAGTCAATCGGCAAAAGATCGGCCGGGTCCGGTCCCACGAGGTGCCCGGTGGCCATGCCTGCACCTACACTGGCACCCCACGACATGCCGGTTGACCTGCTGGAACGCGGCGGTTGAGTCCACCGCAAGAGTCGAGGAGCGCCCGCTTTGTTCTACTACCTGCTGAAATACGTGCTGCTGGGACCGCTGCTGAGACTGGTGTTCCGGCCTCGAATAGAAGGCCTGGAGCACGTTCCTTCGGAGGGCGCCGCCATCATCGCCGGCAATCACCTGTCCTTCTCGGACCACTTCCTGATGCCCGCGGTCCTCAAGCGGCGCATCACCTTCCTCGCCAAGGCCGAGTACTTCACGGGCCCCGGCATCAAGGGCCGGCTGACGGCGTCGTTCTTCCGCAGCGCCGGGCAGATCCCCGTCGACCGCTCCGGCAAGGACGCCGGGCAGGCCGCGATCCGCGAAGGCCTCGGCGTGCTGGGCAAGGACGAGTTGCTCGGCATCTACCCGGAGGGCACGCGCTCGCACGACGGCCGGCTCTACAAGGGCAAGGTCGGCGTCGCGGTCATGGCCCTCAAGGCCGGTGTCCCGGTCATCCCCTGCGCGATGATCGGCACCTTCGAGGCCCAGCCCCCCGGCAAGGTCATCCCCAACATCCACCCCGTCGTGATCCGCTTCGGCAAGCCCCTCGACTTCTCGCGCTACGCCGGCATGGAGAACGAGAAGGCCATCCTGCGCGCCGTCACCGACGAGATCATGTACGCGATCCTCTCCCTGTCCGAGCAGGAGTACGTCGACCAGTACGCGGCCGTCGTGAAGGCCGAGGAGGCCGCCGCCGCGAAGGAGCGGAAGTTCCCGCGCTTGCCGCTCAGTTGAGGTGTCTGCTGTCGGCAGAAGCCGCCTCCCCGGCCGGACCGGCGATCTACGGTCGAGGGATGAGACGTGCTGTGGTGATCGGGGCCGGCGGGCAGATCGGACGGCCGGCGGTGGAGGCGCTGGCGCGGGACGGCTGGGAGGTGACGGCCGCGTCGCGCGGCGGGGCACGGGACGAGAGCTGGCCCGCCGAGGTACGGGCGGTGCGGCTGGACCGCGAGGACGACGCGGCGCTCGGCTCGCTGATCGGCGGCGGCTGCGACCTCGTGGTCGACATCGTCGCCTACGGTGCCCGGCACGCCCGGCAGTTGACCGGGCTGGCCGACCGCATCGGCTCGGCCGTGGTCGTGTCGACGGTGACGGTGTACGAGGACGGCACGGGTCGCGGCTTCGACACGATGAGCGAGCCGGGCGGCTTCCCGCAGTACCCCGTGCCCGTGCGGGAGGACCAGCCGACGGTCCCGCCGGGGGACGCCACGTACAGCACCGGCAAGGCCGCCCTGGAGAGCGAACTCGTCGCGGCGGGCGACCGGTTGCCCACGACCCTGCTGCGCCCGGCCGCGATCCACGGTCCCCACAGCCCGCTCCCCCGCGAGCTGTACTTCGTGAAACGGAACCTCGACGGCCGGCGCAGGAGGGTGCTCGCCCACCGGGGCGAGAGCCGCTTCCACACGTCGGCCGCCCGCAACATCGCCGAACTGATCCGGCTGGCGGCCGCCCGGCCCGGCTCGCGCGTGCTCAACGCCTGCGATCCGCAGCCGCCGACGGTGGCCGAGATCGGGTCTGCGGTGGACGCGGTGATGGGAGTGGAGACGGAGACCGTCCTGGTGGACGGGGCGCCGCCCTCGCCGTCCGTGGGCAGCTCGCCCTGGTCGGTGGAGCTGCCGGTGGTCTTCGACATGACCGCGGCGGAACGGGAGTTGGGCTACCGGCCGGTCGTGTCCTACGCCGAGAGCCTGCCGGAGACGATCGACTGGCTCACCCGCCGGCTGTCCGGGCAGGACTGGCAGGAGGCGTTCCCGACGCTCGCCAGGGCCTATCCCGACCTGTTCGACTATGCGGCGGAGGACGCCTCGTTCGGGGCCTGAGCGGACGTCTAGGTCTCCGCGAGAGACGCCAGCGCCTCGTCCAGCAGCCGCCGCAGCCGCAGCGCGTCCGGTGCCACGGCGGTCACCAGGGCGGCGGGACCGGCGAGCGGGACCACCGAGGCCCCTTCCCCGAGTGCCCGGGCCGGCACCGGCTCGGCGGCGAACTCCGGCCGCACAATGAGGAGTTGACCGACCGACCGGTGCCCCCCGAGCACCGCGGGGCCGTCCCAGCCGCCCGGCGCGCCGGGCCCGCAGGCCAGTTCCTGGTCGAGCAGGACCTGCCCGGCGACCCGCACGGTCAGCCGGCTCGTCAGCCGCCCGGGCTCTTCACCGGCCCGTCCGAGCACCTGCTCCTCACGCAGCACGAGCCGGGCCGTGGCGGCGAGTTCGACGCGGGTCGTGACGTACAGGTCGCTGTCCTGTGCGGAGATCAACTGCTCGGGCAGCCAGTGCAGTTCGGCCTGGTCGGCAACGTCGAGCCGGACGTCGTAGCGGGCCTCTCCCTTGGCCTGCCCCGGCAGGGCGATGGTGGCGGCGGCCGAGCCGACGGACAGCCGCGCCCCCTCCTCCACCCGGGCTCGCACGGTGAAGTGGTCACCGCCGAGCGGCCCGCTCATCGCTCCGACCAGCATGACCCGCGCCTCGGCACCGCTCGCCCGGGTGCGCCGCAGCGCAAGCGGTCCGTCGCTCTCCAGCAGCGGCAGGGCGGTTCCGCCCCGGCCGTCGTCCCGGGCGACGATCCTCGCCACGGACCGCACCCCGGCGCTGTTCACGCCCGTGCCGTCCATGCGGCGAGCTGCGCACGCACCCAGGCCGCGACATCCGTCACCCCGGGCCCGCTGCGCAGCGACTGGAAGACGACCGGCAGTTCGGCCCGCTGTGCCTTGGCGTCGGCCGCCATCCGCGCGAGGTCGGAGCCGACGTACGGTGCGAGGTCGGTCTTGTTGACGACGAGCAGGTCGGCGGTGGTCACGCCCGGACCGCCCTTGCGCGGGATGTCGTCGCCCCCCGCCACGTCGATCACGAAGATCTGCGCGTCGACGAGCCCCTTGGAGAAGGTCGCGGTGAGGTTGTCCCCACCGGACTCCACGAGGACCAGGTCCAGCGGCCCCACCGCGTCCTCCAGGTCCTCCACCGCTTCCAGGTTGGCGGAGATGTCGTCCCGGATCGCGGTGTGCGGGCAGGCTCCCGTCTCCACCGCGGAGATCCGCTCGGGCGGCAGTACGGCCTCCCGGAGCAGGAACTCGGCGTCCTCGCGGGTGTAGATGTCGTTGGTGACGACCGCGAGGGACAACTCGTCCCGCAAGGCGCGGCACAGCGCGGCGACGGTGGCGGTCTTCCCGGACCCGACGGGCCCGCCGAGTCCGATCCGCAGGGCCCGGCGGCTGCCGTCGGGCCGGAGGGCGTCGGCGCTGACGGCGCCGGGGCCGTCGTGGGTGTGGTCGTGGTCGAGGTGCATCGGGCGGCTCCCGCGTTCTTGTCCGACTGATTCGAGTGGTGGTGGGGGAAAGGGATTGATCGATTGCCTATGAGGCGAAGAGCCGCACGGGCCAGGCCGCGTGCACCTCCGCCCCGATCTCGAGCAGCGGCGCCGACCCCGCCGGCAGCGCGTCGACCCCCTCGTCGACCACCCTCCGTGCCGCCTGCACCGCCCGGTCCACGACGCGGTCCACCTCCGGCGCCAGCCGGGCCAGCACCCCCGTCGCGTCGAAGGGATCCAGACTCAGCAACCGCACCGTCGCCGTGGCGGGCCCGCTCACGCTCTCGTACGCCGCGCAGTACGCCGCGTCGACCGGCCCCAGCCCGGCCGCCCGCGCCGCCAGCCCGAGTACCACCGGCTGATGGGCGCCCTTGGGGAACTCCCGGGCCAGGGCGTCCAGCTCGGCGGACGGCCAGGTCGCCCGGGCGGCCCGCATCAGCTGCCGCCCCAGCTTGCGCGCGGCGACCCGCAGCGCGGGCGAGGGCGTACGGGCGTCCGCGGCACGGTCCAGCATGACGGGGTCGATCCCCAGCGCGGCAGCCGCCGAAAGGGCCGCCGCGACCGAACCGGCCGTGTGCAGGCGCCCCCGGCAGAAGTCCGCCAGGCTCGCCGCCCCGCTGATTCGCCCGGCCTTGACCGCCGCCTCCGCCCCGCCGGAATGGGCGTGGCCGCCGGCGGGGAAGCGGCCGTCGGCCAGGACGAGCAGTGCCGCACGTGACATCAGGACGTCCTCAGAACAGGAAGTACCGCTGGGCCATGGGCAGTTCGGCCGCCGGCGCCGCCTCGACCAGCTCCCCGTCGATGTGCACGGCGAAGCTGTCGGGGTCGACCCGTACGTCGGGCCGGGCGTCGTTCTCCCGCATGTCGGCCTTGGTGACGCCGCGCGTCGACTCGATCGCGACGAATGGTTTCCCGAGGCCCAGCCGCTCCGGCAGCCCGTCCTCGACGGCCAGGGGCGCGACGAAGTTCACGGAGTTGGCGGCGGGCGCCCGCCCGATCGCCCCGAACATCGGGCGCGGCAGGACCGGCTGGGGTGTGGGGATCGAGGCGTTGGCGTCGCCCATCTGCGCGTAGGCGATCTGCCCGCCCTTGATCACGAGCTGCGGCTTGACGCCGAAGAAGGCCGGCTCCCACAGCACCAGGTCGGCCAGCTTGCCGCTCTCCACCGACCCGATCTCCCGGGCCAGGCCCTGGGCGAGCGCCGGGTTGATCGTGTACTTGGCGACATAGCGGCGTACTCGCCGGTTGTCGGCGCGGCCGTCGCCGGGCAGCGCACCCCGGCGCCGCTTCATCACGTGCGCGGTCTGCCAGGTCCGCATGACGACCTCGCCCACGCGCCCCATGGCCTGCGAGTCGGAGGAGATGATCGAGATCGCGCCCAGGTCGTGCAGCACGTCCTCGGCGCCGATGGTGGACGGCCGGATCCGGGACTCGGCGAAGGCCAGGTCCTCCGGCACGGCCGGGTTGAGGTGGTGGCACACCATCAGCATGTCGAGGTGTTCCTCGGCGGTGTTGACGGTGAACGGCCGGGTGGGATTCGTGGAGCTCGGCAGCACGTGCGGCTCGGAGACCACGGTCATGATGTCCGGCGCGTGCCCGCCGCCGGCGCCCTCGGTGTGGTAGGCGTGGATGCCCCGTCCGGCGATCGCGGCGAGCGTGTCGCCGACGAACCCGGCCTCGTTGAGCGTGTCCGTGTGGATGGCGACCTGGATGCCGGTCTGCCCGGCGACGGTGAGCGAGGCGTCGATGACGGCCGGGGTCGAGCCCCAGTCCTCGTGCAGCTTCAGGCCGAGTGCGCCGCCCCGGATCTGCGACAGCATCGCCTCGTGGGAGACGGTGTTGCCCTTGCCGAGCAGGCCGATGTTGAGCGGGTAGGCCTCCATGGCCTCCAGCATCCGCGCGAGATGCCAGGGCCCGGGGGTCACGGTGGTGGCCTTGGAGCCCTCCGCGGGGCCCGTACCGCCGCCGACGAGGGTCGTGATGCCCGAGGACAGCGCCTCGTCGGCGATCTGCGGGCAGATGAAGTGCACGTGGGCGTCGATCGCGCCGGCGGTGAGGATCCGCCCGTTGCCGGCGATGATCTCGGTCTCGGGGCCGATGACCAGGTCCGGGTGCACACCGTCCATGGTGTCGGGGTTGCCGGCCTTGCCGATGCCGGTGATCCGGCCGTCGCGGATGCCGACGTCGGCCTTGACGATGCCCCAGTGGTCGATGATTACAGCGCCGGTGATGACGGTGTCCGGGGTGCCCTCCGCACGGGTGGCGCGGGCCTGGCCCATGGACTCGCGGATGACCTTGCCGCCGCCGAACACCGCCTCGTCTCCGGCGCGCCCGGGCCCGCCGGAACGATCCTCCTCGATCTCGACCAGCAGATCGGTGTCGGCGAGCCGGATCCGGTCGCCGGTCGTCGGGCCGAACAGGTCGGCGTACGCGGCACGCGAGATCTCAGGCATCGAGGGCACCTCCGGTCTCCCCGCGCAGACCGGGCACGACGCGGGCGCCGGTCAGCGGTACGAGTTCGACGTCGACGGGGATCCCGGGTTCGAAGCGCACGGCCGTGCCGGCGGCGACGTTCAGCCGCTTGCCGCGCGCGGCGGCGCGGTCGAACTCCAGACCGGGGTTGGCCTCGGCGAAGTGGTAGTGGGAGCCGACCTGTACGGGCCGGTCGGCGGCGTTGAGGACGGTGAGCCGGGTGACGTCGCGGCCCTCGTTGTAGACAATCGGGTCGTCGGCGAAGAGGATCTCTCCGGGGGTCATCGAGGCCTCTCTCAGACGATGGGCTCGTGGACGGTGACGAGCTTGGTGCCGTCCGGGAAGGTGGCCTCGACCTGGACGTCGTGGATCATCTCCGGGACGCCTTCCATGACGTCGTCCCGGGTGAGCAGCGTGCGTCCGGAGGACATGAGCTCGGCGACGGTACGGCCGTCACGGGCGCCTTCGAGGATGTGCGACGTGATGAGGGCGACCGCCTCGGGGTGGTTGAGCCTGAGCCCACGGGCCCGGCGCTTCTCGGCCACGTCGGCCGCCACGTGGATCAGCAGTCTCTCTTGCTCGTGCGGGGTCAGTTGCACGTCCCACCTCACAGTCCTCGCTCCGGACCGTGCGGGGCCCGGTTGCCGCAGCCCCGGGGAAAAGCCCTGGTGGCGTGGCGGCAGGCTAGTTGGACCGGGTTTCAGGCACGTTAACCGGGCCGTGCTCGTTCGGGCCGGCGAGCGGGCGCGTGCTCCGGGCGCGGAGACTACGCCGGGTCGGCCCCCCGGTGCTCCGCCGCGATCCCGAACCGCTGCCGTTCGCGAGGAGCGGACGCGACATCGCGGACCGTGGAGACCGCGCTGATCACCTGCTCCTCCGCGGGCTCCACGAGCTCCTGGGTCTCGTCGAGCCGCCGCAGGTCATCGGCTGAGACGAGGGCGACGAGGGGCTTCCCGTGCCGGGTGACGACGACGCGCTCGCCGCCGTACACCACGCGGTTGATCAGGTCGGCGAGCTCAGCCCTGGCTTGCGTCACCGGAATCTCGTAGGCCATGCCCCTAGCCTACGCGGCGTCCATGACGTCCGTGGGATCCATAGAGACCATAAAAACCGCAGGTCAGAGGCGGGTTTGACCGGTGACTCACCCACGGGGCCCGTGAGCTGGTCGAGGCCGCCGAACGCCTGCTCGCGCTGTCCGTGTCCGTCGAGACATGATGTCCGAGGCCCTGGCCCATGAGATCAACACGGACTTTCTGTCACGTCCCCCAGGCCGCAGTGCGGTTGACCTCCAGGTGGTGAGCCACGGCTCTGGCCCGGGCCTCATGGTGCATGCGTGGGTGCGGCCCTACTTGATCGCCCGCTTGCCGCTGAGGATCTTGGTCATGGAAGCCGGCCGTGTCGATGTTCTCCTGAACCTCCACACGGAAACGCTCCCGCGTCACCGGCGCGTCCGGCAGCTCGGGGTCCAGCCCTTCGGCCAGCCGTCGCGCCGCCGCGATCCTCTCGCGCAACGGCAGCTTCTTGATCTGCTGACGCTGCACCACGGGCCCGGCGCACCGCGGCGTGATCTACCCGCCCCCACGATCTGCCTCCATTCTGAAAAGTACGTCCTGTACATTTTTTACAGACACAGCTGTCGCCGGAGACGGCTCTGCCCGCGAGGAGGGGGTCGCCATGACCCGACCGTCCGCCCGTTACGTGCTGCCCGAGTTCACCGAACGCACGGCGTCCGGACAACGGTCGATGGATCCGTACTCGAAGCTGCTGGAGGAGCGGATCGTCTTCCTCGGGACGCCGGTGGACGAGACCTCGGCGAACGACGTGATGGCCCAGTTCATGTACCTCGAGCACCAGGCCCCCGACCGTGACATCTCGCTCTACATCAACTCCCCCGGCGGCACCTTCCACGCCATGTCGGCCATCTACGACACGATGCAGTACGTCGCCTGCGACGTGGTGACGACCTGCCTGGGCCAGGCCGGCGCGGCCGCTTCGGTGCTGCTGGCGGCGGGCACGCCCGGCAAGCGATCCGTGCTGCCGGACGCGCGGGTGGTGATCCATCAGCCCGCCCTGCCCGAGCCGGTCCGCGGACAGGCCAGCGATCTGGCGATCCAGGCCGACGAGTTGACACGCATCCGGACCCGCATGGAGGAGATGCTCGCACGGCACACGGGGCGCACCCGGGAGCAGGTGAGCGCGGACATCGAGCGCGACAAGGTCCTCACCGCCCAGGAGGCGGTGGAGTACGGCCTGGTGGACCGGATCATCCCCAACCGCAAGGCCACCCTGGCCCCGCCGACCGGAGAGTGAGCCGCCGGTGCTCCCACCCGAACTGCCGCCGCTGCCCGCGCTGACACGCGCCGAGGCGGAGTTGATCGACCGTTACCTGGAGGTCGTCGATCTGCTCGGCCGGATCAACCCGGCGCTGCCCGGCGACACCTATCGCGGACTGCGCGCCGCCCAGGCCCTGGTCGGCAAGGCGACCGCGCTGCGTGACGCACTGACGCTGATGCACCAGCGGGGCGAGACGGAGCTGCACGCCGGCACCCTCGGCCGGGCACTGCGGGTGCTGGACGGCGAGCGGCGCACGGCCCGCGTCACCCTGCCCCCCGAGTCCGTCAGTTGACGCCGCCTCACCGGCCCGGACACCCGCCCTGTCGACGGAGCGCCCGGGCCTGAGTCGAAACGGGCCGAACGACGTACCCCTGTTCGGAGTAGACGAGAGTCCTTTTTTCGGGCCCTCACAGTTGCGCAACGCGCGTGACCGAAGGGCGGAATGGGACATTCCATCGCTGGTCCGACGGCCAGTGGGCCTGTGGACCGTGGCTCGAACACAGACGTGTCCACCCGAACGGGTGAGTGGTGAGTAACAACACAAATCCCCGGTTCCGTTGGGATTTCGGGACAACCATGAGCCAAGATCCCGTCTGACGACAAGCCCCCGCCGCAGCGGCGGGGCGGTCCGGGCGGACGCCGAGTCCTGCCGCCGCCCGGATGACCGGTCGACAGGAGTGGATCGGCAGGAGTGGAGGACCCAAGCACGACGGGTCGCCGGGACGGTCACGCCATGACCGGGTCCGAGCAGCCCTTGGGGTGAAGCCGCGTCAGCGGCCGGGCAACTTCGCCAGCCCGAATCCGACAGGTCATCCTTCACAGGCGGCTGACGAAGGGTTGCGCATGACTGCGCTCAATCGTGTCCCGTCGCTCATGGTCCGGGCCGGTACGGCCTCGGCCCTCACCATCGCCGCCGTGGGCGGCTCGATCGTGGCTCCCGGCTTCTCCTCCGAGGCGGCGGCAGCCACACCGGCGACCAAGGCACTCCAGATAGCGGCCTCGAAGAAGGGATCGCCCTACAAGTACGGGGCCACCGGCCCGCACAGGTTCGACTGCTCGGGTCTCACGCTGTACTCGTTCAAGAAGGCGGGCAAGAAGCTCCCCCGCACGGCCGCCCAGCAGTACAACAAGACGCGCCACATCTCCGCCAAGAACCGCAAAGCCGGAGACCTGGTGTTCTTCCACTCGGGCAGCAGCGTGTACCACGTCGGTATCTACGCGGGTAAAAACAAGCTCTGGCACGCCCCCAAGAGCGGGGACGTGGTGCGGCTGCAGAAGATCTGGACCAAGAGCGTCTGGTACGGACGCGTGAGGTGATCCGCCCGGCGTGCGGCGGCGTCCCTGACGCGCCGCCGCACGCCGGGGCGTGACACGGCCTCAAGTGGTTACCCGTCCCCCATGGCCGAGCACCGTCCCTGCACCGCGCGCGGCGAGACTCCGCTGCAACGCGCCGACCGGAACTTCGTCGAGCTGCTCCAGGAGCTCCGGGTCACCCAGACGGGCGTACAGATCCTCTTCGCGTTCCTGCTGTCGCTCGCGTTCACCTCGCGCTTCACGTCCCTCGACACGGTCCAGCGCGTCACCTACGTCATCACGCTGCTGCTGGCGGTCCTGGCCGCGGCCCTGTTCACCGCGCCGGCCGCGCTGCACCGCTCGCTCTTCCAGCAGGGCGCCAAGCCGCGCATCGTGCAGGTCTCCTCACGACTGGCCACCACCGGTCTGATCGTTCTGGTGTTCGCCTTCAGCGGTTCGGTCCTGCTGGTGGTCGATGTGACGACCAGTCGGGCCGGCGGCATCGCCGCGGGCGCGGCGACGTTCCTGGTCTGCGTCGGTCTGTGGGGGCTGCTCCCCCGGCTGGTGCGGCGAGCGGGGCTGCGCGACGAGACGCAGGGCAGCCCCGGACGGCCGCAAGCCACCAGCGAGGAGCCTGCGTCCCGGGGTCCCGTCCGGATCCCCGCACCGCCGCGCGGCACGATCAGGCAGCCCTCAGGGGTTCGAGAAGGAGCAGCACGCCGAGAAGCGTCAGCGCGGCCCCGGTGACCCCCTCGACGGCCCGCGCGGCACGCGGCTCCCGCAGCCGGCGGCCGAGTCGGTCCACCAGCAGCGCCACGGCCGGGAACCACAGCAGGGCGAGGACCACCACGATCAGCGCCAGCAGCAGCGTCCGGGGCAGCGCGGGACCGCTCGCGGGCACGAACTGCGGCAGCAGGCTGAGGAAGGTGATGGGCGCCTTCGGGTTCAGGGCGTTCGTGACGAAGCCCTGCCGCAAGGGACGCACGGCGGACGAAGCGGTCCCCGTGGTTTCGGCGACCACGGCACGGTGCCCGCGCAGTGACCACAGCGTCCGCGCTCCCAGGTACAGGACGTAGCCGCCGCCCAGCAGCTGGAGCGCCCGGAACAGCGCGGGCACGGCGGCCAGGACCGCGGCGACCCCCGCAACGGCCAGCGCGGTGTGCAGGAGCAGCCCGCCCGCGATGCCGAGCGCGCAGGCCACGCCGGCCCGGCGGGAGACCAGGGCGTTGCGCACGACCACCGTGAAGTCGGCGCCCGGCATCGCGACCATGCCCGCCGCCACCCCGGTGAAGGCGATGAGTTGTGCGTCCATGCGGCCAGCCTGCCGGACCAGGGCCTTCAGCAGGTATGTCGAATATCCTGAGGAAGCCTTAAGCATCGCTTTGGTCTGTGGAGGTCAGCGGCATGTACGACCCGACCCGGCTCGCGGCTCTGGTCGCCGTCGCGGAGGCCGGGTCCATCACCCGGGCGGCCGAGCGCCTCGGTTACACCCCGCCCGCGCTCTCCCAGCAACTGGCCAAGCTGGAGCGGGAGGCCGGCTCGGCGCTGCTGGTCCGGCATCACCGCGGGGCGCGGCTGACGGGCGCGGGCGAGCTGCTGGTGGCACGGGCCCGGCGCGTGCTCGACGAGTTGGAGCGGGCCCGTCATGAACTGGCCCGGCTGGCCGGTCTGTCGGGCGGCGTCCTGAGGCTCGGGACGTTCCAGACGGCGGGCATCCATCTGCTGCCGCCGGTACTGAGCGCGTTCCGCCGGGCTCACCCGGATGTGGAGCTGTCCGTCGCCGACCACGAACCGCCGACCGGTGTCATGGCCGTGGCCGCCGGTGACATCGACCTGGCCCTGACGCACACGTACGAGCCCGCCGACGCCCTCTCGCTCCCCGCTTCCGTCCGCTTGGAGCCGGTCCTGGTGGAGGAGCTGGTTCTGGTGACCGCCCCGGGTCATGCCCTCGCCGACGGCACGTCCAGGCTTCCCTTGACGGAACTGGCAGGTCAGCCGCTGATCAGCATGGCGCCGGAACATCCTTCCCGGCAGGGTGTGGAGGCGGCGCTGGCGCGGGCCGGGGCCAGCCCGTCGGTCCTGGTCTCGACACCCGGCTATGCGCTGGTGTGCGCACTGGTCAGCGCGGGGCTCGGGGTGGGCGTCGTACCGGAGATGGTGGCGCGGACATCGGTCACGCCGGTCGGGGTGCGCCCGCTCGGGGCGGGCGAATTGCGCCGTACGATCTCGGTCGCCTACCGGGGCGAGGAGGCGGCGCCTGCCGTGGAGGCCTTCCGGGCCCTGTTGCGCGGGGCGTTCGGCCGCGCGCGGCACGCGTCAGAGATGCGGTGAGATCACGGCTCCTGCTGCCCCGCAGCCGTCACGGGCTGGACCGGGACGGTCCACGGGAGTTCGATCGAGATGGTCTTGCCGCCCTCGCGGGTGCGGCGGATCCTGAGCCTGCCGCCGCATTCCGCGGTCAGCCAGCGGATGATGACGAGGCCGCGCCCGTTGTCCTGCTGGACGGCGGCGGGCAGGCGTCTGGGGAATCGCGGGTGGCTGTCCGTGACGCCGATGCGCAGGTGTTCGTCGCGGTCGAGTTCGACGTCCACCGTGAAGGTGGGCGACTGTCCGAACGTGTGCTGGACGGCGTTGGTCGCGAGTTCGGAGATGATGAGCCGGATGGTGTCGGACACTTCCGTGTCCGCCGGCAGGCCCCACTCCGCCAGCGTGCCCACCACGTAGGCGCGCGCTGCGGAGACCGAGGCGGGATCGCTCGGCAGAGTGACGGATGCTTCCAAATGGTCTGCCATGGCGACGTCGTCCCTTTCCCACGGGACCGCAGTCCGACACGGAGCGGAAGGTTCGAGTACGGTCCCGGACTGGTGCTTCGTCGCCAGAGTGCCACCAGAACACCCCGGAAGGGCGGCGATCCACCAAGATATGCATATATCTGTCGCTCAAAGCGGTGAACTCTGCGACGCGAGACCGTATTTGGGTGGCTCGGAAGGAGTAAGGAGTAACCCATGCAGCACGGTCCCGCGGTGCGCCGCCGGAAACTGGGCGCCGAACTTCGCGCGCTGCGCACCTCGGCGGGGCTCACCAGTGGTGAGGCGGCCCGGCTGGTGGGCTGGCACCAGTCGAAGGTCAGCCGTATCGAGACGGGCACGAGCGGGGTGAAACCGGCCGATGTGCGGTTACTTCTCGACGCGTACGCCGTGGCGGACGCTCAACTGCGCGAGTTGCTCATGGTGTTGGCGGGGTCCGAGGACAGTGGCGGGCGGACCCACTGGTGGCACGCCTACCGCGGGGTGCTGCCGCCGACCTACCGGGACTTCATCAGCCTGGAGTCACAGGCCGGCGCGATGCGCACGCTGGAGACCACGGTCGTCCCGGGGCTGCTCCAGACGCCCGAGTACGCCCGTGCGGTGACGAAGGCCGCGGTGGAGGGGCTGCCGGAGGACCGGCTCGACACGCTGGTCGAGGTGCGTCTGGCCCGGCAGGACGTGCTGCGCGCGGATCCGCCGCTGGAACTGAGCGCCGTCCTGGACGAGGCGGTGCTGCGGCGGGAGGTGGGCGGGCCCGGGGTGATGGCCCGGCAGCTGGAACGGCTGGTCGAGGCGGCGCGGCTGCCCCAAGTGCGGCTCCAGGTGCTGCCGTTCGCCGCCGGGGCGCACATCGGAGTCACCGGCCCTTTCGTTATTTTCTCATTTTCGAGCACATCTGATCTGGATGTTGTTGTTCTCGACCACTTGACGAGTAGCCTCTACCTCGAACGGAAAGAAGACCTCCGGGCCTACACGGAGGCCTTCAACGCCCTTCAGATCCACGCCCTTTCGCCCGAGGACTCGTTGGATTTCATCGCCGGGACAGCCGCCGGCGCGTAAGGAGGCACCATGCGTGCACTGCCTCGTCACGTCCCCTCAAGCATCGAACTGCACGGTGTGCGGTGGTTGCGCAGCAGCTACAGCACCGGCGCGAACAACTGCGTCGAGACCGCGTGTCCGGCCGCCCCGCCCTGGGCCGGACTGCTCGCCGTGCGCGACTCCAAGGACCCGGCCGGGCCCGCACTGCTCTTCTCACGGAGGAGCTGGACGGAGTTCACGGCCGCGGTCGACCGCATCTGAGCCGCATCCGAACCACTCCTGATCAGTCCGTCGTCGAGCGACGCACGGCCGTGTCACGCCGACTCATGGCCGCGTCTCGCCGATCAGTCGTACAGCGCGTTCGATCTGTTCCGCGGTCAGGTCCGCGCGGGCGGTCAGCCTGAGCCGTGAGATGCCGTCGGGCACGGAAGGAGGACGGAAGCAGCCCACGGCCAGGCCCGCCGCGCGGCACCCGGCCGCCCAGCGCACGGCGTCCTCGGGAGAGGGCGCCCGCACCGAGACCACCGCGGCGTCCGGACGTACCGCTTCCAGACCCGCGGCGGTCAGGCGTGCGTGCAACTCGCCCGCCACCGCGCGGACCCGAGCCGCGCGCTCCGGCTCGCGGCGCAGCAGCCGCAGTGCCGACAGGGCCGCCCCCGCCGCCGCGGGGGCGAGACCCGTGTCGAAGATGAACGTCCGTGCCGCGTTGACCAAGTGGTCGATCACCCGGGCCGGGCCGAGGACGGCTCCGCCCTGACTGCCGAGCGACTTGGACAGCGTGACCGTCACGACGACGTCGTCGGCGCCCGCGAGCCCCGCCGCGTGCGGGGCGCCGCGGCCGCCGTCACCGAGGACGCCCAGGCCGTGGGCGTCGTCCACCACCAGACCCGCGCCGTGCTCCCGGCACGCCTCGGCGAGCGCGGCGAGCGGGGCCGCGTCGCCGTCGACCGAGAAGACCGTGTCGGACACGGTGATCGCCGTGCCCCCGTGCGTGTGCAGCGCCTTGCGCACGGCCTCCGGCTCGGCGTGCGCCACCACCTGTGTGGTGCCGCGGGCCAGCCGGCAGCCGTCGATGAGCGAGGCGTGGTTGCCCGCGTCGGAGACGATGAGGGAGCCGTGCGGGGCCAGCGCGGTGACCGCCGCGAGGTTGGCCGCGTAGCCGGAGGAGAAGACGAGGGCCGCCTCGACACCGCAGAAATCGGCCAGTTCCCGTTCGAGTTCGGCGTGCAGTTCGGTGCTGCCGGTGACGAGCCGGGAGCCGGTCGAGCCGCCGCCCCAGAGCCGCGCGGCACGGGCCGCACCCTCGGTGACCTCGGGATGGCGGGCCAGTCCCAGGTAGTCGTTGCTCGCCAGGTCGAGGAGCGGTGAAACGGCCGGACGGGGGCGCAGTGTCCGTACGAGTCCGGCGCGACGGCGCAGCCGCGCCTGCTCGTCGATCCAGCCGAACGCCATGGGGGGTCCTCCGGGGAATTTGTAGGCAGTGCACAGACACTAGCGGGCCCACCAGCAGGTCAGTGTGTGGCAATACCCACACCTCGAAGCGCCTCTGTTGTACGAACTCTCCTTGGCCGCGGGCGGCTCCGTACGACAGGATCGGCTCCCATGGACCTGCTGAACACGCTGGTGGACAAGGGGCTTCGGCGCGAACTGCCGACCCGCGAAGAGGCGCTGGCCGTCCTCGCCACGTCCGACGACGACCTGCTCGATGTGGTGGCCGCGGCCGGGAAGGTGCGCCGGCACTGGTTCGGCCGGCGGGTGAAACTCAACTATCTCGTCAACCTGAAGTCCGGCCTGTGTCCCGAGGACTGCTCCTACTGTTCGCAGCGACTCGGCTCCCGGACCGGGATCCTGAAGTACACCTGGCTCAAACCCGACCAGGCCTCCGATGCGGCCGCCGCCGGGGTCGCCGGAGGCGCCAAGCGGGTGTGCCTGGTGGCCAGCGGGCGCGGCCCGACCGACCGGGACGTGGACCGGGTCTCCGAGACGATCAAGGCCATCAAGGAGAACAACGAGGGCGTCGAGGTGTGCGCGTGCCTCGGGCTGCTCTCCGACGGACAGGCCGAGCGGCTGCGCGAGGCGGGCGCCGACGCCTACAACCACAACCTCAACACGTCCGAGGCGACGTACGGGGAGATCACGACCACCCACACCTACGCCGACCGCGTGGACACCGTCGAGAAGGCCCATGCGGCAGGGCTGTCCGCCTGCTCCGGGCTGATCGCCGGCATGGGCGAGTCGGACGAGGACCTGGTCGACGTCGTCTTCTCGCTGCGCGAGCTGGACCCGGACTCGGTTCCGGTCAACTTCCTGATCCCGTTCGAGGGCACCCCGCTCGGCAAGGAGTGGAACCTGACCCCGCAGCGGTGCCTGCGGATCCTGGCCATGACGCGGTTCGTGTGCCCGGACGTCGAGGTGCGGATCGCGGGCGGGCGCGAGGTCCATCTGCGCACGATGCAGCCGCTCGCCCTGCACCTGGCCAACTCGATCTTCCTCGGCGACTACCTCACCAGCGAGGGCCAGGCGGGCAAGGCCGACCTGGAGATGATCGCGGACGCCGGGTTCGAGGTGGAGGGCACCGACCAGGTGACGCTGCCGGAGCACCGCGCGGCCGGCGGCTGCCACGACGGCGGCGGGGTCTGCGGTTCCGAGGGCGGCGGAGTCTGCGGTTCCGCTGCCGCCCCGGAGTCCTCCGAGCCCCGTACGGCAGCCGAGCCCCGTACGGCCGCGGAGCCCCGCACCGACCTGGTCGCCGTCCGCCGCCGGGGCGCCGGAACGGACCTCGCGCCCAATGCCTGAGCTGACGGTGCCCGAACTGCTGGAGCTCGACCGGCGGCACGTGTGGCATCCGTACGGCCCGATGCCCGGCCGGCAGGAACCGCTCGTCGTGGAGTCGGCGAGCGGGGTGCGGCTGCGGCTCGCCGACGGCTCGGGCGAGCTGGTCGACGGCATGGCGTCCTGGTGGTCGGCGATCCACGGCTACAACCACCCGGTGCTGAACGAGGCGGCGCGCGGGCAACTGGAGCGGATGAGCCACGTGATGTTCGGCGGGCTCACGCACGAGCCCGCCGTGCGGCTGGCGAAGCTCCTTGTCGACATGTCGCCCGAGGGTCTGGAGCATGTGTTCCTCGCCGACTCCGGGTCCGTGTCGGTCGAGGTCGCGGTCAAGATGTGCCTCCAGTACTGGCGCTCGCTGGGCCGCCCCCGCAAGCAGCGGCTGCTGACCTGGCGCGGCGGATACCACGGCGACACCTGGCAGCCGATGTCGGTGTGCGATCCCGAGGGCGGGATGCACGAGCTGTGGACCGGGGTACTGCCCCGTCAGGTGTTCGTCGGTCCGCCTCCGGTCGAGTACGAGGAGTCGTACGCCGAACTGCTGCGCGCGTCGATCGAGCGGCATGCCGACGAGCTGGCCGCGGTGATCGTGGAGCCTGTGGTGCAGGGCGCGGGTGGGATGCGGTTCCACTCCCCCGCCTATCTGCGGGTGCTGCGCGAGGCGTGCGACGCGCACGACGTGCTGCTGGTGTTCGACGAGATCGCGACCGGCTTCGGCCGTACGGGCGCGCTGTTCGCGGCGGACCACGCGGCCGTGACGCCGGACGTGATGTGCGTGGGCAAGGCGCTGACCGGCGGCTATCTGACCATGGCGGCGGCGCTGTGCACGCCGCGGGTGGCCGACGGCATCTCGCGCGGCGAGGTGCCGGTGCTCGCGCACGGCCCGACGTTCATGGGCAATCCGCTGGCGGCGGCGGTGGCCTGCGCCTCGATCGAGCTGCTGCTCGGCCAGGACTGGCGCACGGAGGTCAAGCGGATCGAGACGGGGCTGCGGGACGGGCTCGCGGCGGCCGCGGAGCTGCCTGGCGTCCAGGACGTGCGGGTGCTCGGCGCCATCGGCGTCGTGCAGCTGGATCATGCCGTGGACATGACGGCGGCAACGCGGGCGGCCGTACGCGAGGGCGTGTGGCTGCGGCCGTTCCGCGATCTGATCTACACCATGCCGCCGTACGTCACGGGCGACGCGGACGTGGCGCGGATCGCGCGGGCGGTGTGCGCGGCGGCACGGGAGGGATGACATGCCGGTACTGGTGATCACGGGCACGGGCACGGAGGTCGGCAAGACTGTCGTGACCGCCGCGGTGGCCGCGACGGCGCTGGCGGCCGGCCGTTCGGTGGCCGTGCTGAAGGCCGCGCAGACGGGAGTACGGCCGGACGAGCCTGGGGACGCCGCCGAGGTCGCGCGGCTCGCGGGTGCCGTGACGGCGGCGGAAATCGCCCGCTATCCCGAGCCGTTGGCGCCCGCCACGGCCGCCCGCCGGGCCGGTCGCGCCCCCGTGCACCCGCACGAGGTCGCGGAGGCCGCCGCCAAGCTGGCCACCGAACACGATCTGGTGCTGGTCGAGGGCGCGGGCGGACTGCTCGTACGGTTCGACCCGGCCGGCGGCACCCTGGCGGACGCGGCCCGGCTGCTGTCGGCGCCGGTGCTGGTCGTGGCGTCGGCGGGGCTCGGCACCCTGAACACGACGGAGCTGACGGCGCGTGAGCTCCGCTCCCGGGGGCTGGACCTGGCGGGGATCGTGATCGGGAGCTGGCCCGCCGCGCCGGACCTCGCCTCGCGCTGCAATGTCGCGGACCTGCCGGACGTGGCCGGGGCTCCGCTGCTGGGCTCCGTTCCCGCCGGGTCGGGGGCCCTGTCCCCCGCCGCCTTCCGGGCGGCCGCGCCGCACTGGCTGGCACCGCGCCTGGACGGTACGTGGGACGCGGAGGCGTTCCAGGTGCGGGAGGCGCCTCCGGCGTTCTGAGGGTTCCGGCGGGCGCCCGGTGAGAACCGGCGCGGACGTGATCGCGTGTTGGACTACGTACGTGATCACCTTCGAAGGGAACACCGTGCACACCACACACCCGCGCCCGTCCCGGCGCACGGCCCTGACGCTGGGCGCCGCCGCCGCTCTCTCGCTGGGCGCCGGCACGGCCCACGCCTTACCCGGTACGGGCGGCGTCACCGCACGGCTGAGGGAACTGGAGCGGGAGCACACCGCCCGGCTGGGTGTGTACGCGCGGAACATGCGTACGGGCCGGACGGTGGCGTACCGGGCCGGTGAACGCTTCCCGATCGCCTCGGTGTTCAAGACGCTCGCCGCCGCGGCCGTCCTGCGTGACCTCGACCGCGACGGCGAGTTCCTGGCCAGGCGGATCCACTACACCCAGGACTGCGTGACGAAGTCGGGCTACTCCCCCGTCACCCAGGAGAACCTCGCGACCGGCATGACCGTCGGCGAACTGTGCGACGCGACCATCCGCTTCAGTGACAACGCCGCGGGCAACCTGCTGCTGAAGGAGCTGGGCGGACCGACCGCCGTCACGCGCTTCGCCCGTTCGATCGGTGACGGTGTCACCCGGCTCGACCGGTGGGAGCCGGACCTGAACAGCGCGGAACCGTGGCGCGTGACCGATACGACGTCTCCCCGCGCGATCGGCCTGTCCTACGCCCGTCTCGTGCTCGGCGACGTGCTGGAGCCCCGGGACCGGGCACGGCTCACGGACTGGCTGCTGCGCAACACCACCAGTACCGAGAAGTTCCGCAAGGGCCTTCCCCCGGAATGGCTTCTCGCCGACAAGACCGGCCAGCCGGAGTACGGCGGCGCCCACGACGTGGGCATCACCTGGCCGCCCGACGGCACGCCGATCGTGCTGTCCGTGCTGACGATGCAGCCCGAGCGGGACGCCCCGGCCGACAACGCGCTGGTGGCCAGGACGGCCGCGTTGCTGGCGGCTGAACTCGGGTAGGGAGTGCGAGTGGGAGGCGTACGGCCTTGGGACGCCTGGCTCGTCGGGGGCGCCGCCGGTGTCGCCGGTCTGCTGGCCCTGCACTCCGCCGTGCCCAACGGGTTCGGGCGGCTCGGGAGCCTCCTGGAGACGTTCCTGCCGTGGCTGGGCGTGGCCGTGCCTCCCCTCGGCTGCCTCGCCGTGCTCAGGCGGTCGGTGGCGGGACTGCTCGCCTGCCTGGTGCCCGTCGCGGTCTGGCTCTGGATGTTCGGCGGGCTGTGGTTCTCCTCGCCGCCCGAGTCGTACGACCTGACCGTCGTCCAGCACAACGTGGCCGACGACAACGCCGACCCGGCGGGCACCGCGCGGGCGCTGCGCGCCACTCGCGCGGATCTGGTGGCCGTGCAGGAGCTGACGACCGCGGGGCGCCCGGTGTTCGAGGACGTCCTGGGCGCCTCCCACCCGCACCGGGCGGTCCACGGCACGGTCGGGCTCTGGTCGGCCCATCCCCTCTCCGGCGTACGGCCCGTGGACATCCGGCCCGAGGGCTTCCCGGGGAGCTGGCGGCGCGGTCTGCGGGCCACCGTGTCCGCGCCCGGTGGGAAGGTCGCGGTGTACGTCGTCCATCTGCCGTCGGTCCGGCTGGGTCCGACGGGGTTCGCCTCGGCGGCCCGCGACGAGAGCGCGGCGCTGCTCGGGGCCCGGATCGCGGACGACCCGGCCGGCCGGCTCCTGGTGGTGGGCGACCTCAACGGCACGGTGCGGGACCGGGGGCTCGGTCCGCTCACCTCCCGGCTCGACGCCCCGGCCTCGGGGTTCGCGTTCAGCTGGCCGGCCTCCCTGCCGGTGGCCAGGATCGACCAGGTGCTCGGGAGGGGCGCCGAGGTGACACGGGTGTCGGCGCTGGGCTCGACCGGGAGCGACCATCTGCCGGTGCTGGCTCGCGTGCGTCTGCGGTAGGCGGCTCGCCGTCGGGCAGGGGTGCCCCGGGCGTTTCCTGGGGACAATCGCCGTAAGGCCCGCCTCGTCAGGAGGTCTCTCATGCCGCTCCGGTCCGCCCGCTCCGGCAAGGTGTCACGGGATGCCGTGCACCATCCGCTGTTCGCCCGTTACTACGCCCGGATCAGTGTCACCGCCGAGACCCGGATGGGCATGGGCAGAGTCCGCGAGAGGTTGCTCGGCGGGCTGTCCGGGCGGGTGATCGAGATCGGCGCGGGCAACGGGCTGAACTTCGCGCACTACCCGGGCACCGTCTCGGAGGTCGTGGCCATCGAGCCGGAGCGGCGGCTGCGGCAGCTGGCCGTGGAGGCGGCGCTGCGGGCGGAGGTGCCGGTGGACGTGGTGCCGGGTGCGGCCGAGGCGCTGCCGGTCAAGAGCGAGGGCTTCGACGCGGCCGTGGTGTCGCTGGTGCTGTGCAGTGTGCGGGACGTGCCCCGGGCGCTGGCGGAGCTGCGGCGGGTGTTGCGGCCGGGTGGTGAGGTGCGGTTCTTCGAGCACGGCCGGGGCGGCGGCCGGGTGATGACCGTCAGCCAGCGTGCGCTGGACCGGACGGTGTGGCCGGTGCTGAACGGGGGCTGCCACCTGGCGCGGGAGCCGGTGCGGGCGCTGCGGGACGCCGGGTTCGAACTCGGCCCGTACCGGCAGGTGATGATGCCGGAGGAGGGGCCGACGCTGCCCACCTCGTACTGCGTGCTGGGCACGGCGTGGCGTCCGGTCGGTACGTAGTCACCGGGTCACAGGCTCCACTGGCGCAGCTCCTGTTCGATGTCCCGCACGGATGCCTCGCCGCTCTTGACCAGCCGGGCGAGGTCGCGGACCTGCTCGGGTGAGGTGACGACCTTGGCGCCGCTGGCGACGAGGTACGCGTAGGCGACGGCGGAGGCGAACAGGGCGTTGGAGCGTTCCAGCGCGGGGACGTGGATCAGGAGCTGGAGCAGCGCGGCGGCGCGGGCGTGCGGGCTGTCGTAGACGGGGACGTCGAAGATGGCGGCCTGGTGGCGGGCGACGGCGGCGACGAGGGCTCCCCAGTCGGTGACCTGGGGGTCTCCCGGGGTCTTCTGCTCGGCGAGCATCAGCAGCCAGGCGAGGTCGATCTCGAGGTTGTTCAAGGGTTCAGTGGCGACCTTCGCGCGCGCCCTCGCGGTCCTCCCCCACTCTCGGCTTCGCTCGAGCGGGGGCACCCCCGTCGAACTCCTCGGCGAAGACGGACTCGTACTGCTTCATGAAGTCGGCGGCGGCCTCCACGAACGTGTGGCCCACCTCGCCGGTGTCCTGTCTGACCAGCTCCTCGATGTAGCGGTTGACGCTCATGCCGCGGGCCAGGGCGCGTTCGCGGGCGGCTCGGGCGGTGCCCTCGTCGACTCGCACGTTCAGTTGGGTCTTCGCCATACCTCGAAGCTAGCGCGCAGGCGCTAGCACCAGCAAGGGCGGGACTCCGACCCGAGGAGGATACCGAGTGTGGGCCGCGTCACATTACCCTCGGGCAAGGTGACGCAGTCCGACGTCCACCACGAGGAGGCGGCCTTGTCCACACCTGCTGCGGAACACGTCCCCGGCCTCGCGTCGGCCGACGGGATCGCGGCCCGGGCCCGCGGCCTGACCAAGGCGTACGGCTCGGGCGAGACGACCGTGCTCGCGCTCGACGCGGTGGACGTCGACATCGTCAGCGGCCGGTTCACCGCGGTGATGGGACCGTCGGGCTCCGGGAAGTCCACGCTGATGCACTGCCTGGCGGGGCTCGACACCGTCTCGGGCGGCCAGGTGTGGCTCGGCGACACGGAGATCACGGGCCTGAAGGAGCGCGAGCTGACGCGGCTGCGCCGCGACCGGATCGGGTTCATGTTCCAGTCGTTCAACCTCATCCCGACCCTGAACGCGCTGGAGAACATCACCCTGCCCATGGACATCGCGGGCAAGAAGCCCGACGAGAAGTGGCTGGACCAGGTGATCGACACGCTGGGCCTGCGGGACCGGCTCGGGCACCGGCCGTCGCAGCTCTCCGGCGGCCAGCAGCAGCGCGTGGCCTGTGCGCGTGCGCTGGCCTCCCGCCCCGAGCTGATCTTCGCGGACGAGCCGACCGGGAACCTCGACTCGCGCGCCGGACTGGAGGTGCTCGGCTTCCTGCGCGAGGCGGTGGACCAGCTCGGGCAGACCGTCGTCATGGTCACCCACGATCCGGGCGCCGCCGCCCACTCCGACCTGGTGCTCTTCCTCGGGGACGGCCGGATCGTCGACGAGATGCGGCGACCGACCGCGGAGACCGTGCTGGAGCGCATGAAGCGCTTCGACGTGATCCGCGCCCGCCCCGAGGACGCGCCGCCCGCCGCGGGGCCCGACGGCGCCCCGTCCGCCGGGGAGCACTGATCCCGTGCTCAAGGCGACCCTGAGGAGCTTCCTCGCGCACAAGGGGCGGCTGCTGCTCTCGGCACTCGCCGTCCTGCTGTCCGTCGCGTTCGTCACGGGCAGTCTGATCTTCTCGGACACCGTCAGCCGTACGTTCGACCGGCTGTTCGCCTCCACCGCGGCCGATGTGACCATCAGCCCGAAGGAGGACCTCGACGAGGCCGTGCCCTCCGGCCGGACGGCCACCCTGCCGGCCGCGCTCGCCGAACGCGTGCGGCAGGTCGACGGGGTCGCGGCGGCACGCGCCGAGGTGGACGTGCAGGGCCTCACCGTCGTCGACGAGGACGACGAACCGGTCGGTCCGACCACCGGCGCTCCCACGCTCGGCACCGCCTGGAACCCGAACGAGCGCAGCCCCGTGGAACTCACCTCCGGTCACGCCCCGCGCGGCGACGGGCAGGCGCTGCTCGACTCGGAGACCGCCGACCGCAAGGACGTGCGCATCGGCGACACCCTCACCGTGATCGCGCCGCCCGGGTCGTTCGAGGTCCGGGTCGTCGGCATCGCCACGTTCACGACCACCAACCCCGGCGCCGCGCTGGTCTTCCTCGACACCCCCACCGCGCAGACGAAACTGCTGGACAGCCCGCGGGCCGCCACCAGCATCTCGGTCGACGCCGCCGAAGGTGTCAGCGACGAGCAGCTCAAACAGCGCGTGGCCGCCGCGCTCGGCGCGCACACCTACGCCTTCAGGACCGCCGACGAGCAGGCGAAGTCGGACGTCGAGCAGCTGGGCGGATTCCTCGACGTCATCAAGTACGTGATGGTCGGCTTCGCCGGGATCGCCGTGCTGGTGGGCGTGTTCCTGATCGTCAACACCTTCTCCATGCTCATCGCCCAGCGCACCCGCGAGCTGGGACTGCTGCGCGCCCTCGGCGCCGACCGGCGCCAGGTCCGCCGCTCGGTGCTCACCGAGGCCCTCCTGCTCGGACTGGTCGGCTCCACGCTGGGACTCGCCGCCGGCGTCGGGCTCGCGGCCGGGCTCATCGAGCTCATGGGCCTGCTCGGCATGAACATCGACGCCGGCGAGATGGTCATCGGCTGGGTGACGCCCGTGACGGCGTACGTCGTCGGTCTCGGGGTCACCTTCGTCGCCGCGTACCTCCCGGCGCGGCGGGCCGCCGGGGTCTCGCCGATGGCCGCGCTCTCGGACGCCGAGGTCGCCGGGGTGGGCCGGCCGCTGCGGCTGCGTGCGGTGGCGGGCGCGGTCGTCGGGGCGGCCGGTGCGGCGGCGCTCGTGGGATGCGTGGTGTCGGAGCGGACGTCGTCGGCGGCGTCGCTGCTGGGGCTCGGTGTCGTGCTCACCCTGATCGCGACCGTGATCGCGGGGCCGCTGCTGGTGCGCCCGGTGATCCGTGTGCTCGGCGCGGCCTTCCCCGCGCTGTTCGGGTCGATCGGCCGGATGAGCCAGCGCAACGCCCTGCGCAATCCGCGCCGCACCGGGGCCACCGCCGCCGCCCTAATGGTGGGCCTCGCCCTGGTCGGCGGGATGTCGGTGGCGAGCGCCTCGATGACCAGGTCGTTCGACCAGCAGATCGACAAGACGCTGGGCGCCGACTTCGTGATCCAGAACTCCAACTTCCTGCCGTTCCCGGAGGAGGTCACCGGCAAGGTGCGCGGCACCGAGGGCGCGGGCCTCGTCGTGCGGGGGCGGTTCACGCCGGTCGGGGTACGGCTCCCGGACGGCGACCGCGTGGAGACGACCGCCGCGGGGTACGATCCGCGGCTCGACGAGGTCGCCAACATCACGTACGCACAAGGGGACTCGGCGGCCGCGCTCGCGGACGGGCGCCTCGCCATGGACCGGGACTTCGCACGCGACCACGACGTGACGGTGGGCAGCAGGCTCCCGGTGGAGTTCCCGGGCGGGCGCAGGGCCGAACTGACGGTCGGCGCCCTCACCGACCAGGACTCCGCCGAGGGGTTCGGCACGCAGGGCGGGCTCTACTTCGGCCTCGCCACCCTGGAGCGGTACGCGCCGGGCGGGCAGGACTCCGCGCTGTACGTCAACGCCGCCCCGGGCACGAGCGGCGACGAGCTGCGCGCGCGCCTGGAGCGGACCCTGGACCCCTACCCCCAGGTGCAGGTGAGGGACCTGGCCGACTACAAGCAGCTGGTGCACGACCAGATCGCCGTTCTGCTGTACCTCGTGTACGCGCTGCTCGGTCTGGCGATCATCATCGCCGTGCTCGGCGTGGTCAACACCCTCGCGCTGTCGGTCGTCGAGCGCACCCGGGAGATCGGGCTGCTGCGGGCGATCGGGCTGGCGCGTCGGCAGCTGCGCCGGATGATCCGGCTGGAGTCGGTGGTGATCGCGGTGTTCGGGGCCGTCCTGGGGCTCGCGCTGGGTCTGGTGTGGGGCGTGTGCACCCACGAGGTGCTGGCCCTCCAGGGCATGACGGCCCTCGCGATCCCGTGGACCACGATCGTCGCGGTGGTGATCGGCTCGGCCGTGGTGGGGGTCGTGGCGGCGCTGCTCCCGGCGTTGCGTGCCTCCCGCATGAACGTACTGGCGGCCATCGCGCACGAGTGATGGAATCGCGGCGGGTACTCAAGTCGGCTTTGCGTGAGGAGAGTTCATGTCGCGTCCGTTCCGCTTCGGGGTCAACCTGCTCGAACCGGCGTCGGCCGAGGAGTGGCGCGCCAAGTGCCGCCGGGCCGAGGAGCTCGGGTACGACGTGATCCTCGTCCCCGACCATCTGGGCATGCCGGCGCCCTTCCCGGCGCTGGTGGCGGCGGCCGAGGCCACCGAGCGGCCGAGGCTCGGCACCTTCACGCTCAACGCGGGCTTCTGGAACCCGACACTGCTGGCCCGCGAGGTGGCCACGACGGACGCGCTGACGGGCGGCCGGCTGGAGCTCGGGCTGGGCACCGGCTACGTACGGGCGGAGCACGAGACGGCCGGACTGCCCTTCGGCTCGCCGGGCGAGCGGGTGGACCATCTGCGGCGCACGGTCGAGGAGCTGAAGCGGCTGCTGGGCTCGGACGAGCACCAGCCGCGGGCGGCGCAGCGGCCGCGGGTGCCGCTGCTGATCGGCGGGAACGGCGACCGGATGCTGCGGCTGAGCGCCGAGCACGCCGACATCGCGGCGTTCACCGGGGCGCGCACGGCACAGGGCAGCACCACCGGGCAGTTGACGCCGATCACCGCGGACGAGCTCGACGAACGCGTGGCGCGCTACCTGAAGTTCGTGGAGGACCACCGCGAGGAGCCGCCCGAGCTGAACCTGCTCCTCCAGATGGTGATCGGCACCGAGGACCGCGAGGCCGCGGTTCAGCCGTTCCTCGAACTGGTCCCGGACATGACGGTGGATCAGGTGCTGGAGCTCCCGATCTCCCTGATCGGCACCCTGGACGAACTCACCGAGCAGGTCCTGGCCCGGCGCGAGCGCTACGGCTTCACGTATCTGACGGTGCTGGAGCCCTACATGGAGGCGTTCGCGCCGGTCATGGAGCGGGTGCGTGGGGCCTGATGTCCGCATGTTGAAATCTTGCGCACCGGGTGACCGTGCGTGATGTGATCACCGTATGACCGAGCTGCACATCCGGGCCGCGACGCCCGAGGACCTCGACACCGTGCTGGCCTTCTGGAAGGTGGCCGCCGAGGGCACGAGCATCAGTGACGACAGCGGTGGCGTGGAGCGGCTCGTCGCGCGCGACCCCGAGGCCCTGATCCTCGCGGAGCGCGGCGGCGAGTTGGCAGGCACTGTGATCGCGGGGTTCGACGGCTGGCGCTGCCACCTCTACCGGCTGGCCGTGCATCCGGACCACCGCCGCCAGGGCATCGCCTCCGCGCTGCTCGCCGCGGCCGAGGAGCGGTTCGTACGGCTCGGCGGGCGGCGCGCGGACGCGATGGTCCTCACGCGCAACGAGACCGCGCATCAGGCATGGGGTGCCGCCGGGTACGGACCGGAGGAGCAGTGGCGGCGCTGGGTGAAGCCGCTCACCGACCAGGTGTGCTCGGCTGCTCGGCCGGACTGTTCGGGCTGAGGAGTCCTGCCACGAGCCGGTGGGCGTAGGCGACGTCGAGGCCGTCCGGGCGGAACAGGATGCGGTACATCATGGGCGCGACGACCCGGTCGATGACCGTGTCGACGCCGGGTGCCGGCTCCCCCCGCTCGGACGCGCGACGGACGATGACGTCGATCTGCTCGGCGGCGTAGGCGGAGCACTGGCCGGCGTTGCCGCCGTCCGGGTCGCCGAGCAGGGCGTCGCGGATGTAGGCGCGGCCGGTGGGCGAGGCCATCTCGTCGAGGAACTGCTCCGCCCAGGCGGTCAGGTCGGACGACAGGGCGCCGTGGTCCCCGGGTGCGGTGTCGGGCCGCAGCCGCTCGACCGCCACGTCCGACAGCAGCACCTGCATGTCTCCCCAGCGACGGTAGATCGTCGACGGCGTCACGCCCGCGCGCTGGGCGACCATCGGCACGGTCAGGGCGTCCCGGCCGACCTCCGAGGCGAGTTCGCGCACGGCGGCGTGCACCGCTGCCTGGACCCGGGCGCTGCGCCCGCCGGGGCGCACCATCTGTCTGCTCACGGAACCCACCTTAAAGCGAACGCATTGCTTCTAGCGCGGTGCTCCCTCAGGCCGCGGGGGCGAGATCGCGGACGGGCCGGGTCTGTTCGTAGGCGTGCCCGACCCGCAGCAGCAGGCTCTCCCCGAGCGGCGGCCCGAGGAGCTGCATGCCGATCGGCAGCCCCGCCGTGTCGTGACCGACCGGTACGGACAGGGACGGCACGCCGGTGATGTTGGCCGGGGCCGAAAGCCGCACATAGGCGTCGGAGACGCCCTCGACGGTGCCGTCGGCCCAGGTGACCGTCTCCTGACCGGCCGCGACGGCGGTCATCGGCACGGCGGGGGCGGCGATCAGGTCGACCTCCCGCAGCATGCGCGCCCATTCCTCCCGCATGAGGGCGCGGGAGCGTTGCGCGCGCAGGTAGTCCCCGGCGGGCATCAGTTCACCGGCTTCCAGGAGGAGCCGGATGTCGTCCTGGTAGAGCTCCGGGACCGTGCGCAGGCTTCTCTCGTGGTAGGCGGTGGCCTCGGGCACCATCAGGCCCCACTGGGTGGCCTTGATGTAGCGGGTCATGGGGATCCCGACGTCGACGAGGCCGGCACCGAGCGCCTGGAGCCGGTCGATCACGCTTCGGACGGCGGCTTCCACCTCCGCGTCGACGTGGTCGAAGTAATAGGTGCGCGGCACACCGATCCGCAGTCCGGTCAGATCCGTGCCGGGGCCCGGGCGGTAGGACGCCGGGGGTGCGGTCAGGGATGCCGGGTCGCGGGGATCGTGGCCGGCCAGGGCCGCGAGCACCAGGGCCGCGTCCTCGGCGGTGCGGGTGATCGGGCCGACGTGGTCCAGTGACCAGGACAGGGACGTGACGCCGTGGCGCGGGACGAGGCCATAGGTCGGCTTGAGGCCGACGACCCCGTTCAGCGCGGCGGGCACTCGGATGGATCCGCCGGTGTCGGTGCCCAGGGCGAAGGTGGCGGTGCCTGCGGCGACGGCGACGGCTGATCCGCCGCTGGAGCCGCCGGCGATCCGGCCGGGGTCCCAGGCGTTGTGGGTCTGCGGGGTGGTCAGCCCGTAGGCGAACTCGTGGGTGTGGGTCTTGCCGACCAGGACCGCTCCTGCCGCCGACAGGCGTGCCGCGACGGTGCTGTCGGTCCGCGCGCGGTGGTCGGACCTTACCCGGGAACTGGCGGACGTGGTCGTACCGGCGACATCGATCAAATCCTTCAGGCCCATCGGTATGCCGTGCAGCGGACCGCGACGGCGACCGGCCGCGATGTCCTTCTCGGCTCGGCGCGCGGCCTGGAGCGTGCGCTCGGCGTCGACGGTGACGTAGGCCCGGAGGGTCGGCTCCACCTGCTCGATGCGCTCCAGTACGGAGTCGGCCAGCTCGACCGGGGACAGCTGATGTGCCCGGATCGCGTCGGCGGCGGCCGAGAGCGTCAGTTCATACGGCTGCATCGTGCGCCTCCCCCGCCGTTGCCACGTGGTAGGCGGGGCCGGGCGGGGTGTCCCCGAAGTCCAGCTCCCTCAGGACCGCCACGACGGAGTGGATGTGGTCGGCGGTGGCCGCGACCGCTGCGTGACGGTCGGCGGGCAGTACGAGCCCGGCGCGGTGGGCCCAGTGGGCCGCTTCGGGCGGCGTGAGTTCGGGATGGGACATCGGTTCCCCTTAAAAGCCAATGGTTTGCGTTAGTGGACTCTAGGACCTAGGGTCTCCTTAACGCAAACGGATTGCGTTAAGTGCGTCCCGAGGAGGACCAGTGACCACACCCGCTTCCTGGACCGTGGGCGACATCACCGTCCACCGCATCGACGAAATTCCTCTGCCACCTGCCACCGGAGCGTGGCTGCTGCCCGACGCCACGCCCGACGTCGTCGCCGGCCAGGACTGGCTGCGCCCCCACTTCGCCGACGACGAAGGCGTCCTGCGCGCCGACAGCCACAGCTTCGCCTTCACTGTCGGCGGGCTGCGGGTCCTGGTGGACACCGGCATCGGCAACGGCAAGGAGCGGACCAATCCCGCCTGGCACGACCTCGACACCGACTACCTCCAGCGCCTCACCGACGCCGGGTACCCCCCGGACTCCGTCGACCTGGTGATCCTCACCCACCTGCACGCCGACCACGTCGGCTGGAACACCCGGGAGGTGAACGGCGAGTGGGTGCCCACCTTCCCGAACGCCCGCTACCTGACCTCCCGCACCGAGCGGGAGTTCTGGACCGGGTACGACATGGACGAGGCGCGCCGGCAGATGTTCCGTGACTCCGTGGTCCCGGTGGAGGAGGCGGGGCTGCTCGACCTCCTCGACGTCCCCGCCGAGGGCCTCGAAGTCGCCCCGGGGCTGCGCCTGGTCCCGACACCCGGACACACCCCCGGCCATGTCGCCGTAGAACTGACCAGCCGCGGACGGACGGCACTGATCACCGGCGACTGCGTCCACCACCCCGTCCAGCTCGCCCACCCGGGCATCGGCGCCTGTGTCGACATCGACCCCGGACGGTCCGAGGCCTCGCGCCGCGAGCTGCTCGGCACGCTCGCCGGGACGGACACCCTGCTCCTGGGCACCCACTTCGCACCGCCCACCGCCGGCCGCGTCGTCACCCACGAGGGCGCCTACCGGCTCTCTCCGGTCCCCGCCGACTCCCGCTGAGCAGCCCGACCGAAGGACTTTGCCCATCCTTTACCCTTGGATGGCCACTCGGTTCCGCATGAAAGATTGTGAGCGTCCGCCCATGGGCGAGCCTCCTCGTGCGCGGCACCGCGCGTTCCGCCCCGTCCTGGAGAACCATGGAACGGGGGTGAACCGATGACCGAAGTCCTCCTTCTCCTCGCGGCGATCCTGCTCTCGATCGCCTGCGGCGCCTTCGTGGCGGCCGAGTTCTCCCTCACCACGGTCGAGCGCGCCGAGCTGGAACAGGCGGTGGCGCGCGGCGAGCGCGGCGCGCAGGGCGCGCTGAAGGCCGTACGGAACCTGACCTTCCAGCTCTCCGGGGCGCAGCTCGGCATCACCGTCACGAACCTGGTCGTCGGCATGCTCGCCGAGCCGTCGATCGCCGCGCTGATCGCCGGGCCGCTGGAGGACGTCGGCATCTCACGGTCGGCGTCGCACAGCCTGGCGCTGGTGCTGGGCACGGCTGTGTCGACGGTGTTCCTGATGGTCGTCGGCGAGCTGGTGCCCAAGAACTGGGCGATCTCGTCGCCGCTGACGGTCGCCAAGACGGTGGGCAACGCCCAGCGCTGGTTCAGCGCCGCGTTCCGGCCGTTCATCACACACCTCAACAACACGGCGAACCGGGTCGTGCGCCGGATCGGTGTGGAGCCCGCCGAGGAGCTGGCGTCGGCGCGCGGGCCGCAGGAGCTGGCGGCGCTCGCCCGGCACTCCGCCAAGGAAGGCGTCCTGGAGGCCGACACAGCCGAGCTGTTCGTACGGACGCTGAACCTCGCCGACCTGACCGCGGAGAACGTGATGACGCCCCGGGTGCAGGTCGTCGCCCTGGAGGTGCAGGCGACCCTGGAGGACGTGGCGAACGCGACCCGGGCGACCGGCCTGTCCCGGTTCCCCGTCTACCGCGACACCCTCGACTCGGTCGTCGGGACGGCGCACGTCAAGGACGTGCTGACGGTCCCCGCGGAGCGCCGGACCCGGATCTTCGTCTCCGAGCTGATGCGCGAGCCGCTGCTGGTCCCGGAGACCCTCACCGTCGACCGGCTGCTGGACCGGCTCTCCGGCAAGCGCACGATGGCCGTCGTGATCGACGAGTACGGCGGCACGGCGGGCGTGGCCACCCTGGAGGACATCGTCGAGGAGGTCGTCGGCGAGGTGCGCGACGAGCACGATCCGCACGAGCTGCCCGACCTCGCACCGGCCGGCACCGACGAGGCCGGCCACGCCCTGTACTCGGCCGACGGCTCCGCGCGCGTGGACCACCTCGAACGCGTCGGGCTGCGCGCGCCGGAAGGGCCGTACGAGACGCTCGCCGGGCTGGTGGCGACGGTGCTCGGCCGGATTCCGGCCGCCGGTGACACCCTCGAGGTCGCCGGCTGGCGGATGGAGGTGCTGGACGCCACGGGCCGCCGGGCCGCCCGGGTCCGGCTGCGAGCGCCCCTCGACGACGAGAAGCCCGACGAGAAGGGAGCAGAGCTGTGACCGCCGTCCAGCTGCTGATCGGTCTGGCGACGCTCGTCGTCAACGCCTTCTTCGTCGGCGCCGAGTTCGCGCTGATCTCGGTGCGCCGCAGCCAGATCGAGCCCTACGCCGACCGGGGCGACCGGCGCGCCAAGAGCGTGCTGTGGGGCCTGGAGCACGTGTCCGCGCTGATGGCCGCCGCGCAGCTCGGCATCACGCTGTGCACGCTGGTGCTCGGTGTGGTGGCCGAGCCGGCGATCGCGCACCTGCTGGAGCCGGTGTTCCACGCGGTGGGCGTGCCCGAGGGCGCGGGGCACGCGGTGTCCTTCGTGATCGCGCTGACCCTGGCCACGTATCTGCACATGCTGCTCGGCGAGATGGTGCCGAAGAACATCGCGCTCGCCGAGCCGGTGCGCAGCGCGCTGACGCTCGGCCCGCCCCTGGTGACGCTGTCCCGGGCACTGCGCCCGGTGATCTTCACGGTGAACGCCTTCGCCAACGCCCTGCTGAAGCTGCTGCGCGTGGAGGCGCGGGAGGAGGTGGCC
>NZ_WWIQ01000075.1:122963-165472 GCF_009862985.1 Streptomyces sp. SID5464
CGCCAACGCCCTGCTGAAGCTGCTGCGCGTGGAGGCGCGGGAGGAGGTGGCCGCGTCCTACTCGGACGCCGAGATAGCGCAGATCGTGAAGGACTCCAGCGAGGCCGGCCTCATCGACGACCGCGCCCAGGAGCGGTTGCACGACGCGCTGGAGCTGGGCCGCCGTCCGGTGCGCGACGTGGTGCTGCCGCTGGAACGCGTGGTGTACGCGCGCGTGGGCGTCACTGCGGACGAGCTGGAGCGGCTGTCGGCGGAGTCCGGGTTCTCCCGCTTCCCGGTGGTGGACGAGGGGCGGCGGATCGTCGGCTATCTGCATGTGAAGGACGCGCTGGACGCCGCCGGGCGCGATGTACCGTTCCGGCTGCGGGACATGCGGTCCATCGCGCGCGTGCGGGAGCACACGCCGCTGGACGACGTCCTCACGGCGATGCGGGGCGGCCGGACGCACCTCGCGGCCGTCCTCGGGGCGGACGGCCGGCTGGCCGGCCTCGTGACCATGGAGGACGTGCTGCGGGAGCTGTTCGGCCAGCGGGCGTGAGTAACCGGTCGCCGATGCTCCCGGGTGGGTGACCGACTGCTGGGTATGTGCACGGGATACTATTTCTGCCGCCATGGACACGAACCCCACCTACAGCAGCCTCGTCGCGGTCGGCGACTCCTTCACCGAGGGCATGTCGGACCTGTTGCCCGACGGCACCTACCGGGGCTGGGCCGATCTCCTCGCCGCGCGGATGGCGGCCCGCACGCCCGGCTTCCGCTACGCCAACCTCGCCGTGCGCGGCAAGCTGATCCGGCAGATCGTCGACGAGCAGGTGGACGTGGCGGCGGCCATGCAGGCCGACGTCGTCACCCTGGTCGGCGGGCTCAACGACACGCTGCGGCCGAAGTGCGACATGGGCCGGGTGCGCGGACTCCTGGAGGAGGCCGTGGAGCGACTGGCCCCTTCGTGCAAGCAGCTCGTGCTGATGCGCAGCCCGGCCCGCCGGGGCCCGGTCCTGGAGCGGTTCCGGCCGCGCATGGAGGACCTGTTCACCTGCGTCGACGAGCTCGCCGCACGGCACGGCGCGAGCGTCGTCGACCTGTACGACGCGCCCTCGCTCGCCGACCCGCGGCTGTGGGACGTGGACCGGCTGCACCTGACGGGCGAAGGCCACCGCCGGGTCGCGGAGGCGGTGTGGCAGGCGCTCGGCTACGAGCCCGAGGACACCGAGTGGCGCACCCCGATGCCGACGACGCTGCCGCCCGGCTGGGTCATGCGGCGTGCGGCGGACCTGCGGTTCGCGCGGCAGCACCTGCTGCCCTGGATCGGCCGCCGCCTGACGGGCCGCTCCTCGGGCGACGGCCTGCCGCCGAAGCGGCCCGAGCTGCTGCCGTACGAGGACCTGGCGTAGGCGGTTCCCGGGACCGTGGTCAGGGGTATGGCCTCGAGAACCCTCTCGTAGGTTCCGACAAAGACACCCGCGGCGCTGGCCTGCACGAATCGCCAGTAGAATCCGTCCACGTGACTTCCGCTCCCGCCAAGCCCCGCATCCCGAACGTCCTCGCCGGACGCTACGCCTCCGCCGAACTCGCCACGCTCTGGTCGCCCGAGCAGAAGGTGAAGCTGGAGCGGCAGCTCTGGCTCGCCGTGCTGCGGGCCCAGAAGGACCTCGGGATCGAGGTGCCGGACGCGGCGCTCGCCGACTACGAGCGTGTGCTCGACACCGTCGACCTGGCCTCCATCGCCGAGCGCGAGAAGGTCACGCGGCACGACGTGAAGGCGCGGATCGAGGAGTTCAACGCCCTCGCCGGGCACGAGCACGTGCACAAGGGCATGACCTCCCGAGACCTGACCGAGAATGTCGAGCAGCTCCAGATCCGCCTTTCGCTGGAGCTGATGCGCGACCGCACGGTGGCCGTCCTGGCCCGCCTGGGCAAGCTGGCCGGCGAGTACGGCGAGCTGGTCATGGCCGGCCGCTCGCACAACGTCGCCGCGCAGGCCACCACCCTCGGCAAGCGCTTCGCGACCGCCACCGACGAGCTGCTCGTCGCCTACGGCCGGATCGAGGAGCTGCTGGGCCGCTACCCGCTGCGCGGCATCAAGGGCCCGGTCGGCACCGCTCAGGACATGCTGGACCTGCTGGGCGGGGACGCCGCGAAGCTCGCGGAGCTGGAGCAGCGGATCGCCACGCACCTGGGCTTCTCACAGGCGTTCACCTCGGTCGGCCAGGTCTACCCGCGCTCGCTGGACTACGAGGTCGTCACCGCGCTGGTGCAGCTGGCGGCCGCGCCGTCGTCGCTGGCGAAGACGATCCGGCTGATGGCCGGGCACGAGCTGGTCACGGAGGGCTTCAAGCCCGGCCAGGTGGGCTCCTCGGCGATGCCGCACAAGATGAACACCCGCTCCTGCGAGCGCGTCAACGGCCTGATGGTGATCCTGCGCGGCTACGCCTCGATGACCGGCGAGCTGGCGGGCGACCAGTGGAACGAGGGCGATGTGTCCTGCTCGGTGGTGCGCCGGGTCGCGCTGCCGGACGCCTTCTTCGCGCTGGACGGCCTGCTGGAGACGTTCCTCACGGTGCTCGACGAGTTCGGCGCGTTCCCCGCGGTCGTGGCCCGGGAGCTGGACCGGTACCTGCCGTTCCTCGCCACCACCAAGGTGCTGATGGGTGCCGTGCGCGCGGGCGTGGGCCGGGAGCTCGCGCACGAGGCGATCAAGGAGAACGCCGTCGCCTCGGCGCTCGCGATGCGCGAGCAGGGCGCCGAGCGCAACGAGTTGCTGGACAAGCTGGCCGCCGACGAGCGCATTCCGCTCGACCGCGCCGAGCTGGACGCGCTGATGGCCGACAAGCTGTCGTTCACGGGCGCCGCGGGCGACCAGGTCGCCGTCGTCGTCGCCCGGGTCGAGGAGATCGTGAAGCAGCACCCCCAGGCCGCGGGTTACACGCCCGGCGCGATCCTCTGACCCGCCGCACACGATGCCCCGTTTCACGCCCGAGGAGCTTCAGGCCGCCCGCGACCGTGTCGTGCCGGACGTGGTCGCGGACGGTCTGCGGGTGCTGTTCTGCGGCATAAATCCCGGTCTGATGACGGCCGCGACGGGCCATCACTTCGCCCGCCCGGGCAACCGCTTCTGGCCGGTGCTGCACCGCTCCGGGTTCACGCCGCGGCTGCTGAGGCCGTCCGAGCAGCAGGAGTTGCTGTCGTACGGGCTCGGCATCACGAATGTCGTGGCGCGGCCGACCGCTCGGGCCGACGAGCTGAGCTCCGAGGAGTACCGGGAGGGCGGGCGGCTGCTCGCGCTGAAGGTGGGGCGGCTGCGGCCGCGCTGGCTGGCCGTGGTCGGCGTGACCGCGTACCGCGTCGCGTTCGACGACCGGAAGGCCCGGGTCGGGCCGCAATCCCGGATGATCGGGGACACGCGGGTGTGGGTGCTGCCCAATCCGAGCGGGCTGAACGCGCACTGGACGGCCGGGACCATGGCCGAGGAGTTCGCACGGCTGCGGGAAGCCGCCGAGAGCTGATCGCTCACGGCGGGTCCGCCTCCGTGACCAGGGCCAGCAGCCGCACCTCGCGCGACGTGTCGCGGTCGGTGACCGCCACGGCGACCCAGCGGCCGGTGCCCTCCACCTCCCACAGGTACGCGACGCTCGCGCACTCGCTCAACTCGGCCCACGGCCGGGGTATCTCCTCCCGCTCGGTGCGCAGCAGGACGGTCTGCAGGTTGTAGGGGGGCGTGTCGCCCCAGCGGGAGGCGAGGAGTTCGTAGACGGCGTCCCGGTCCTTCTCGTACTGGTCGATCGTCACCGCCCGGAGCGCCGGGTCGTCGTCGCCCGCGGCCTCTAACACCGCGGTGTGCTGACCGGGTCCGGAAACGCCGACGTCCGACGGGCCGTGCTCCGCCGGAAAGGGGCGGTAGCACAGCTCGTCGATGAGGGCGATGTGCTGTGCGATGTTCATGCGTCCAGTAAACCGGGCCCCACTGACACTTGGCGGGGCGTCAACCCCGTTCCCGCCGGTCCGCGGTCAGGCGTCCCGGCGGCGCAGGCGCCACGCTCCCGCCAGCAGGGCGGCCGCCGCCCAGAGCGCGGTCACCGCGAGCCCCGACCACGGCCCTGGGGTGCCGTCGTAGGTCTGCCTCAGGACCAGCTGTCCCGCCTTGTCGGGCAGGAAGTCGGCGACCGTGCCCGTCGCGTCGCCGATCACGAACGACACGACGAGGATGAACGGGATCAGCAGGGACAGCGTGGCCACGCCGCTGCGCAGCAGGGCGGCGAGTCCGGCGGCGAAGAGGGCCATCAGCATGAGGTAGACACCGCAGCCCACCACGCCGCGCACCTGCTCGCCGGTGCCGAGCCCGTCGGCGGCCGGGCCGAGCCCCGCCCGTGCCACGAGGAGGGCCGCGAGGGCGGTCACCAGTCCCACGAGCAGAGCCGGTACGGCGATGACGGCCGCCTTGGCCGCGAACCACCGGCCACGCCGCGGAACCGCGGCCAGCGAGAGCCGGAGCGCGCCCGGCTGGAACTCCGACGACACGGCCATGGCGCCGAAGGAGACCGCCGCGATCTGCCCCGGCACGACACCGGACAGGGCCGTGAACAGCGGGTCGAATCCGGGATCCGACGTCTCGGAGACACCGGCGATCGCGGAGAACGCCGTGGTCGCGGCGAACAGGGCCAGGAGGGCTCCGGGAAGCGAGCGGAGCGTACGGATCTTCAGCCACTCGGAGCGGAGGACAGGGGTGAGTTCCATGGTCAGGCCTCCTGCGGCTGCTGTGCGGTGAACTCGGTCTCGGCCGACGTGAGGTCGAAGTACGCCTGCTCCAAGGTGCCCTCCTCCGCTGCGAGTTCGAGCACCGGCACACCCGCGGCCGAGACGATGCGGCCGATGTCGTCCACGCGCGCGTGGTGCACGGTCCAGTGCCCGTCCACGTGTTCCACGGCCTCGTGGCCGCGCGGAGCGAGAGCGCTCTTGAGGGCGGCGGGGTCGGTCGTACGGATGCGTACGCGGGGCTGCACGCGGGTGTGGATGAAGTCCCGCATCGGGGTGTCCGCCAGCAGCCGGCCCCGGCCGAGGACGACGAGGTGGTCCGCGAAGGACGCGGTTTCGTTCATCAGATGGCTGGAGACCAGGACCGTGCGGCCCTCCTCCGCGAGCCGGCGCAGCAACTGCCGGATCCACACGATGCCTTCGGGGTCGAGTCCGTTGGACGGCTCGTCCAGCATGACCACCTCGGGGTCGCCCAGCAGGGCGGCGGCGATGCCGAGGCGCTGGCGCATGCCCAGGGAGTACGTCCGCACCCGGCGCCGGGCCACCGACGCCAGGCCGGTCTCCTCCAGCACCTCGTCGACCCGCCGGTCCGGGATGCGGTTGCTGGTCGCCAGGACGCGGAGGTGGTCGCGGGCGCTGCGGGAGCCGTGCGCGGCCTGCGCGTCGAGCAGGGCGCCCACGTGGCGCAGGGGCTCGCGCAGCGTCGGGTAGGCGCGGCCACCGAGGGTGGCGGAGCCGGCGGTCGGCCGGTCGAGGCCGAGGACCAGCCGCATGGTGGTGGACTTCCCGGCGCCGTTGGGGCCGAGGAAGCCGGTGACGCGGCCGGGCAGGACGCGGAAGGTGAGGCCGTCCACGGCTCGTTTGCCGCCGTACTCCTTGGTGAGGTCCTGGACTTCGATGCTGGTCATGGCAGCAGCGTGGCCGATGGTCCGGGGTGCGGGCCTCCCCCGGCGGTGGAGATCGTCTCCCCCGTGCGGGGGAGGTTCGTTGTCAGTGGTGGCTGGCACGATGACGCAATGGTCCGCATGCTGCGCCCGCTCGCACGGGCGGTGACGTACAAACGGTGGCTGCACATCGTGGTGGCCATCGTGTGGCCGTCGCTGTGGCTCTTCATCCAGGAGGCGTGGTGGACCCAGGTCACCGCCGCCGTGCTGCTCGGACTCGCCGGTCTCGTGCCCATCACGCGGGTCGTGGAAGGGTTTCAGGCCAGACTGCTGCTGACCGACCACCGACAGGACGGTGAGAGCGCGGACATCGTGACCACCCCGTCGGTCACGTGGACCGATCGCGGGCGGACGGTGGTGTGGCTGGAGGCGCGGCTGTGCCTCGGCTGGATCGTGTCCCATCTCTCCGTCCAGTTGCCCCTCCTCGCGATCGACTTGCTGACGACGGGGCTCGGTCACGGGCCCGCCGCTGACGGGTTCGTGACCGTCGAGGAGAACCGCTGGTGGCACGCCGTGCTCGCACCCGTGCCGTTGCTGCTGCTCCCCGTGGTCGTGGTGTGGTCGGGCCACTTCGTCACCGCACTGGCCCACCGACTCCTCGGGCCGTCGCACGCCGAGCGGATGGCGGCGCTGGAGGAACGCACCGACCAACTGCTGGAACGCACCCGGATCGCCCGCGAGTTGCACGACTCCATCGGGCACGCGCTCACGGTCGCCGTCGTGCAGGCCGGGGCGGCCCGGGCGGCCGGTGACGCGGAGTTCACGGCCCGGGCGCTGACCGCCATCGAGGAGACCGGCCGGGCCGCCCTGGAGGACCTGGAGCGGGTGCTCGGCATCCTCCGCGAGTCGGAGAAGCCGGTGAGCAGCAGACCGACCCTCGCGGACGCCGACCGCCTGCTCGAGTCCGCGCGTGCTTCGGGGGCGAAGGTCGACGCCGAGGTGACCGGGCCCGTGGACACCGTGCCCGGTCCCGTGTCCCGAGAGGGCTACCGGATCCTCCAGGAGTCGCTGACCAACGTGCTGCGGCACGCGGGGGCGGTCCCCGTACGCGTGCGCGTGCACGTCGCCGATGGCTCTCTCGTCCTCGCGATACGCAATCCGTGCCCGGCCGGGACACCAGGCCCCGGACGCGGCAGCGGCCTGCGCGGCATACGCGAGCGCGCCGCCCTGCTCGGCGGCCGGGCCCGGACCGGCCCCGACGAGGGCGAGTGGCAGGTCCATGCCGAGCTGCCTCTGAGTTGATCTACGCTGGTCCGATGCCGATCACCGTGCTCCTCGTCGACGACGAACCCCTCGTACGCGCGGGTCTGCGGGCCGTGCTGGAGGCACAGCCCGACATCGAGGTGGTCGGGGAGGCCGCGGACGGGGCGGCGGTGATCCCGCTCGTGCGGCAGCTGCGGCCCGACGTGGTCGCCATGGACGTACGGATGCCGCTGCTGGACGGGATCGAGGCCACCCGGGCGCTGCTGCGGACGGTCGACGAGCCGCCGCGGATCCTCGTGGTGACGACGTTCGAGAACGACGAGTACGTGTACGAGGCGCTGCGGGCCGGTGCCGACGGGTTCCTGCTCAAGCGGGCCCGGCCGGCCGAGATCGTGCACGCGGTGCGGCTGATCGCCGAGGGCGAGTCGCTGCTCTTCCCCGCCTCGGTGCGGCAACTGGCCGCCGAGTACGGCGACGGCGGCGGGAACCGGGCCGCACGGGCGGCGATGGAGCGGGCCCAGCTGACCGAGCGGGAGGGCGAGGTGCTGCGGCTGATGGCGCGGGGCCTGTCGAACGCGGAGATCGCCGCCCGGCTGGTCGTGGGCACCGAGACGGTGAAGTCGCATGTGAGCGCCGTACTGGCGAAGCTGGGAGCGAGGGACCGCACGCAGGCGGTGATCGCGGCGTACGAGTCCGGGTTCGTGGCGCCGGGCTGATCGGCGAGGGCCGCTGCCTGCCCCTCGCCGGGGTGCGCCGCGCCGAGTACGATCCGGCCAACACGCGCACGAGCTGGGAGGACGGACGGTGGGGCGGCTGACCGGCGGGGATCCCTCGCTGCTGCGCAGGATCAACTCCGCGGTGGTGCTGCACGCGCTGCGTGCCACGGACTGCGCGACGCTGACCGAGATCACCCGGGTGACGGGGCTGTCCCGGCCGACCGTCGAGGGCGTCGTCGAGGGGCTCATCGAGGCCGGTCTCGTCGTCGAGAAGGCGGCCGAGGAGGGTGCCGCGCGGCGGCAGGGGCGGCCGGCGCGGCGGTTCCGGTTCCGGGCGGAGGCCGGGCATCTGCTGGGGCTGGAGATCGGCGCGCACCGGGTGGCCGCGCTGCTGGCCGACCTGGACGGCCGGGTGATCGGCTCCCAGGCCAAGGACGTGCCCGAGACGGCGGGGGCCGACGAGCGGCTGGAGCGGCTGCGGGGGGCCGTCGCCGAACTGCTGCGCCGGGCCGGTGTCGCACGCGGCTCGCTGCGGGCCGTGGGCGTGGCGACGCCCGGGATCGTCGAGGCGGACGGCACGGTACGGCTGGGCACCGCGCTGCCCGGGTGGACGGGGCTGCGGCTGGGCGAGCGGCTGAGCAGGTCGTTCAAGTGCCCGGTCCTGGTCGAGAACGACGCCAACGCGGCGGCCGTCGCCGAGCACTGGAAGGGCGCGGCCACCGAGTCGGACGACGTGGTGTTCGTGCTGGCGGGGCTCAGCCCGGGCGCCGGTTCGCTGATCGGGGGGCGGCTGCACCGGGGCTACGGCGGGGCGGCCGGCGAGATCGGCGCGCTGCATCTCCTCGGCCGGGAGGTGACGCCGGAGACGTTGCTGTCCACCACGGACGAACCGCTGCACCCGCTCGACGAACAGGCCGTCGCCGAGGTCTTCGCGCAGGCCCGCGAGGGCGACCAGCGGGCCCGCGCGGCCGTCGACCGCTTCCTTCAGCGCCTGGTCCACGACGTGGCGGCGCTGATCCTCGCCCTCGACCCGGAACTGGTCGTCATCGGCGGCTGGGCAGCGGGCCTGGACGGCGTCCTGGACCCCCTCCGCCGAGAACTGGCCCGCTACTGCCTGCGCCCCCCGCAGGTGACCCTGTCCCGCCTGGGGGACGCGGCAGTGGCGACGGGCGCCCTGCGTCTCGCCCTGGATCACGTCGAGGAGCAGCTCTTCAGCGTGGAGGGCACGACCACACCACGCCGCTGAGCCAACACCCTCGAGGGGCGCGGAGCTGTGCCGACATGCGGCTCCGCCGCGTGGGCGCGCTCAGCCACAACGCACCCGCAGCCCTCACTCACCGCACCCCTGCGGCGTCGGGCTCAGGAAGCCTGCCGCTGCGGCCCGGCGTGGATCTCCACACCCCCCGCATCCCCGAAGGTCAACCGACACGTGTCAGCGCGATACGTCGCGACGGACAACGCCGCCACACGTCCCGCGACCACGAACCGCGTCGTCACCACCAGCACGGGCGCCCCGGGCAACCGGTCCAGCTCCTTCGCGTCGTCGGCCCCCGCGGAGCCGAGTTCCACCGCGTTCTCCTGCCGGTCCAGCTGCAGCCGCTGGAGCTCGCGCAGCACCGCACGCGCGCGTGCCGACCCGGACGGTGCGTCGATGCCGGTGAGGTCGGGCACCGAGGACCGCGGAATGTACAGCAGCTCGGCGGCCACCGGCCGGCCGTGCGAGACGCGGGAGCGGCGCACGATGTGCACGGGTTCGTCGCGGCCGGTCTCCAGCGCGTCGGCGACCGCCGGGGGCGGCACGGCCGCCGTGCAGTCGACGGGCTGCCAGGCGTCCTCGGGGCCGCCCGGCCAGGTGTGCGGACCGGTGCCGAGGGAGACGCCCACGCGGGGCGGCGCGACGGTCGTACCGACACCGCGGCGGCGCTGGAGCCTGCCCTCCAGTTCGAGCTGCTCCAGGGCCTGGCGGAGCGTGGCGCGGGCGACGCCGAAGCGGGCCGCGAGGTCGCGCTCGTTGGGCAGGATCTCCCCCACGGAGAACTCCGAGTCGAGCGCTTCACTGAGCACGGTCTTGAGATGCCAGTACTTCGGTTCCGGCACCGATTCCAGCTGCGTGGTCCCCACCCTGTCCTCCGCGATCGCCGTGGTCGGCGGCTATTCAGCGCCCTTGTTTTTTAAAGGTTGTTTCACTTCTCTGCGACCATAGGTCGGCCCTGATCCTTGGTCAAGACCAATGGCCGGGAACGTTCACGGGACGTTCGTGCGAGGCCCCTGCGGGGCTCCTGGTGCGCTCTCCTAGACAGTGGCCAGCGAGCGCAACTTGTCGGGGTTGCGGACGATGTAGACCGCCTGGACGCGGCCGTCGGCGACATCGAGCTGGAAGACGGAGTCGAGCTTGTCGCCGGACAGGAACAGCACGGCCGGGCCGCCGTTGAGCTCCTGGAAACGCACGGAGACGTCGGGGAGGCCCTTCTGCGCGGCGCCGACGAGGAAGCGGGCCACCTTGTCCGCCGTCCGGAGAACCCGCAGCGGCGCCCGCGACTTTCCGCCACTGTCGCCGACGAGCCGGACGTCCGGGGCGAGCAGCGCCATCAGCCCCTCGAGGTCGCCGTCCGCCGCGGCGGCGAGGAACCGTTCGGTGAGGTCGCGCCGCTGGGCGGGGTCGACCTCGTAGCGCGGCCGCCGCTCCTCGACGTGCTTGCGTGCCCGCCCGGCCAGCTGGCGCACCGCCGCTTCGCCGCGGTCGAGCATGGCGGCGATGTCGGCGTACGGGAAGCCGAAGGCCTCGCGCAGCACGAACACCGCCCGCTCCAGCGGCGACAGCGACTCCAGCACGACGAGGACGGCGAGGGAGACGGAGTCCGCGAGCACGGCCCGCTCGGCGGTGTCCGGCACGGTGTCGCCGAAGTCGGTGACGTACGGCTCGGGCAGCCAGGGGCCGACGTAGGTCTCCCCGCGGGCCTTGATCTGGCGCAGCCGGTCGATGGCGAGGCGGGTGGTGATCCGTACGAGGTAGCCGCGCGGTTCGCGCACGTCGCCGCGGTCGTTGCCCGACCAGCGCAGCCAGGCCTCCTGGACCACGTCCTCCGCGTCGGCGACGCGGCCCAGCATGCGGTAGGCGACGCCCAGCAGGACGGGGCGGTGTGCTTCGAAGACGTCGGTCGCGGTCTCGGTGGTCACGGGCTCCATCCCAACTCACCGGTGCGGTCCTGTCCAGGCGAATCCATCCCTCGCGGACAGCCGTGGCCGGGAAAGTGGCGGCACCTCGGGGCTACCCGTCGGTAGCAATTGCTGACAAGCTGTCTACGGCGTCCGTCAGCGAGTACAGCCGAGGAGCACCGCATGTCCGCCACCGTCTCCTTCGAAGTCGCCTCCGCACACGGCGAGCGGAACGTGACCCTGTCCTACACGCGTCAGGGCAGCGGCGAACCGTTGCTCCTGCTGCACGGCATCGGCCACCACCGGCAGGTGTGGGACCCGGTGATACCCGCCCTGGCCGCCGAGCGGGACGTGATCGCCGTGGACCTGCCCGGGTGCGGCGAGTCACCAGCCCTGCCGGAGGGCATGGCGCACGACCTGCCCACCATGAACACCGTCCTCGCGGCGCTGTTCGGGGCGCTGGAGATCGAACGGCCGCACGTGGCGGGCAACTCGCTGGGCGGCCTGCTGGCCCTGGACCTGGCCCGGGCGCAGCTCGTCCGCTCCGTCACCGCCCTGTCCCCCGCCGGGTTCTGGAACGAGGCCGAGCGCCGCTACGCCTTCACGGTGCTGATGACGATGCGGCAGATAGCCCAGCGGATGCCGCTGCCGGTCGTCGAACGGCTGGCTCGGCCGGCTCTCGGCCGCACACTGCTGACGAGCACCATCTACGCCCGCCCGGGCCGTCGTTCGCCCGAGGCCGTGGTCGCCGAGACGCTCGCGCTGGCCCGCGCCAAAGGGTTCTCCGAGACCCTCCGCTCCGGCAGGACCGTGCAGTTCACCGACGACATCGTGGGCACGCCGGTCACTGTGGCGTGGGGCAACCGGGACCGGCTGCTGATCCCCCGCCAGGGCGTGCGCGCCAAGAGCGTCATCCCCCGCGCCCGGCTGGTACGGCTGCCCGGCTGCGGCCACGTCCCGATGAACGACGACCCGGCGCTGGTCGCCCGGGTCGTCCTCGACGGCAGCCGCTGAGGACCGGACGACCAGCCCGTCGGGCGTGGCAACAGGACGTCCCCCTCGTGGCGGGAAGCCCGCCAGCGGATCCGGCAGACTGACCGCATGAACCGCAACGAGTCCGCGTCGCCCGCCTGGGAGTTGCTGCTCCCGGCCGCTTCGGCACCGGCACGCACGCGTGGCCGTTCTCTTCAGGCCGCGCTGCGCGAGGCGGTCCGCTCGGGCCGGCTCGCGCCGGGCACGCGGCTGCCGTCGAGCCGGGACCTCGCGGCGGACCTGGGAGTGTCGCGCGGGCTGATCACGGAGGCGTACGAGCAGCTGACCGCGGAGGGCTACCTGCGCAGCGGCCGGGGCGCCGGGACGTGGGTCGGCTCGGCCGTACGGGCCGCCCGGGCGCGGGCGCACGACCTCGCTCCGCGCTCCCCCGGTGCCCGGGCGGACTTCGTGCCCGGGACGCCGGACCTGTCGCTGTTCCCGCGCACGGCGTGGGCCGCCGCGCAGCGCGGTGTGCTGGCGGAACTGCCGCACCAGGAGCTGGGGTACCCCGATCCGCGCGGGCTGCCCCGGCTGCGTACCGCGCTGGCCGGACTGCTCGCCCGGCGGCGCGGTGTGGTGGCCGACCCGGAGCGGATCGTGGTGGTCTCCGGAGTGGCCCAGGCGACGACGCTGCTGGGCTTCGCGCTGCACGCGCGCGGGGTGCGCACGGTGGGTGTGGAGGACCCGGGCAGTCCCCAGCACGACGCGCTGTACGCCTCGGCCGGGGTCACCGCCGTGCCGCTGCCCGTGGACGGCGAGGGAATCGCCCTGGAGCCGCTGCGGGCGTCGGGCGTACGGGCCGTGGTGACGACGCCGTCCCACCAGTTCCCCACCGGCATCGCCTACTCGGCCCGCCGTCGCGCCGAACTGCTGGACTGGGCGCGGTCCGTGGACGGCATCGTCCTGGAGGACGACTACGACGGCGACTTCCGCTACGACCGCGCTCCCGTCGGCGCGCTCCAGGGCCTCGACCCGGACCGCGTCGCCTACACGGGCTCGGTCAGCAAGTCCCTCGCGCCGGGGCTGCGGCTGGGCTGGCTGCTGGTGCCCGAGTCCTGGGCGGAGGAGATCGTCGAACGCAAGCGCACCATGGACCTCGGCCACCCGGCCCTGGACCAGGCGCTCTTCGCCCGCTTCCTGGAACGCGGCGACTACGACCGCCAGTTGCGCCGCTGCCAGCGCGCCTACCGCGAGCGCCGTGACGCCCTGACCGCCGCCCTCGACGAGCACTTCCCCGGCTCCCGGGTCTCGGGCATCGCCGCGGGCCTGCACGTGATCGCCACGCTGCCGGAGTGCTACGGCCCCGAGGGCCGTTTCCTCACCCGCGTCACGGCGGCCGGGGTGGCGGTACGCCCCCTTTCGGCCTACACACACCCGCGTCCCGCGCGGGAGGAGGAGGCCGACGGGCCGAAGCGGATACGGCTCGTGCTGGGCTACGCGCACGTGCCGCCCGCCCGGATCCACGAGGGCATACGCCTCATGGCGGAGGCGGCCACGGCGTGACCCCCGGCGGAGCGGGTTCCGCCGGTTCCGCTCCACCCGCGGTCAGTTGTTCACTTGGGGTTCGTGTGTGCGCTGCGGCGTGCCAGTAGTTGTTGCTGTGCACACTGGCCGGATCCCGTCCCTGGAGGCGCATCCATGTCACACCGTCCGCTCCCCGCGCGCCGTAGCGTCCTGCGCGGCTCCCTCGCCGCGTCGGCGGCCCTCACCCTGCCCACCGCTCTCGGCGAGGCTCCGGCCTTCGCGCTGTCGGGGCGTCCGAAGGCGGGGTGGGGCGTGCAGGCCGGAGACGTGACCCGCGACTCCGGGCTGGTGTGGGTGCGATCCGACCGGCCCGCCCGGATGGTCGTCGAGACGTCGGCGACCGAGTCGTTCCGCAACCCGCGCAGATGGCACGGCCCGCTGCTGGGCCCGGGTACCGACTTCACCGGCACGACCCGGCTGCACGGCCTGCCGTCCGGCGAGCAGATCCACTACCGGGTGCTGCTCGCCGACCCGGACGACCCGCGCCGCACCGGCGAGCCGGTCACCGGCACCTTCCGCACGGCGTCCGACAAGCGCCGTGACGGCGTACGGTTCGTCTGGTCCGGCGACCTGGCCGGGCAGGGCTGGGGCATCAACCCGGAGCTCGGCGGCTACCGGATCTACCAGGCGATGGCCGCCCTCGACCCGGACTTCTTCATCTGCAGCGGCGACAACATCTACGCCGACGGCCCCCTCACCGAGACCGTGGCCCTGCCCGACGGGCGCACCTGGCGGAACATCACCACCGAGGAGAAGGCGAAGGTCGCCGAGACCCTGGCGGAGTTCCGCGGCAACTTCCGGTACAACCTGCTGGACGAGAACCTGCGTGCCTTCAACGCCCAGGTCCCGTCCATCATCCAGTGGGACGACCACGAGGTCACCAACAACTGGTACCCGGGCGAGATCCTCGGCGACACCCGGTACACCGAGAAGAACGTCGACGTGCTCGCCGCCCGCGCCCGGCGTGCCTTCTCGGAGTACTTCCCGATCTCCACGCTGCGCCGCCCCGACGGCCGCGTCTACCGCGTGCAGCACCACGGCCCGCTGCTGGACGTCTTCGTGCTGGACATGCGCACCTACCGCAACGCCAACTCGCCGGACGACCAGCCCACGGACCCGCAGGGCATCCTCGGCCGCGAGCAACTGGAGTGGCTCAAGCGCGAGCTGTCCCGCTCCCGCGCGGTGTGGAAGGTGATCGCCTCCGACATGCCGATCGGCCTGGTCGTCCCGGACACCGGCGACGGCAAGCCGAACATCGAGGCCGTCGCCCAGGGCGACCCCGGCGCCCCGCTGGGCCGTGAGCTCCAGATCGCGGAGCTGCTGCGTTTCATCAAGCACCGCCGGATCACCGGCACGGTGTGGCTCACCGCCGACGTCCACTACACCTCGGCGCAGCACTACCAGCCGTCGCGGGCCGCCTTCACCGACTTCGAGCCGTTCTGGGAGTTCGTGTCGGGCCCGCTGAACGCCGGCGCCTTCCCCGCGAACACGCTCGACGGCACCTTCGGTCCCGACCGTGTGTTCCTGAAGGCGCCGACGACCGCCAACGTCTCCCCCGCCGGCGGCTACCAGTTCTTCGGCGAGGTGGACATCGACGGCGGCAGCGGCGAGCTGACGGTACGTCTGCGCGAGCAGGACGGAACCGTGCTGTTCACGAAGGTGCTCCAGCCGGGCCTGGTCGGCCAGTGAGGTACAGTGCGCAACGTTTGAAGGGTCGATAAAGAGGGCAAGCCGTCCCTTTTACCCGCCAGTCACAATGCGTTCGTGATCACGCAACACCGTTCGGTCACAGTGGGTGCATGACGCGAAAAGTGACTGATGTGACGCACCTGAACGACTGCCGCCCCGCCAACGCGTGGCAGCGGGTCACGGCGGCGGTCCACACCTGGCGAACACGACGCCACGAACACGCGCCGCCGGCGGGCGATACCGGGTCCCCGGCACCGGAGCCGGTGCCGGGGGCGAACACGCTGTGGCGGATGCGGACCACGGTGAAGGACGAACCGGGATCGCTGGCGGCCCTGTGCACGGCCCTCGCCGAGCACCGGGTCGACATCCTCAGCCTCCAGACGCATCCGCTGGCCGAGGGCACGGTGGACGAGTTCCTGCTGCGCGCCCCGGGCGAACTGCCGGCCGCCGGGATCGCCACGGCGGTGCGGACGGCCGGCGGCACCGACACCTGGATCGAGCGGGCCGACGCCCACGACCTGGTGGACGCGCCGACCCGGGTCCTCGGACTCGCCGCCCGGACCGCTCTGGACGCCGCGGAACTGCCCCTCGCGCTGCGCCAGTTGCTGGGCCGGTGCACGATCCGGTCCCGTCCCGCACCGGTCGGCGGCGACCGGGCGCCCGCCGGTGTCCCGGTGGAGGGAGCACTCGACGACACGGTGATGCGCCTGCGCGCCCCGGAGGGCGGAGTGATCACCGTGGAGCGGCCGTATCTGCCCTTCACCCCGACCGAGTTCGCCCGGGCCCGGGCCCTGGTGGAACTGGACGCCCGGCTCGGGCCGCGCGTCCCGCGCGGCCGGGACGTGCTCACCCTGGCCGAGGGCAGTGACATCACCGTGCGCCGGGCCGACACCCGTGATCTGGAGGCGGCCAGGGCGATGCACGAGCGGTGCTCGGACCGCACCCTCAAGCTGCGCTACCACGGGCCGGTCGGTGACGCCGACCGCTATCTCAGCCACCTGCTCAGTCCGCGCTACGGCCGGACCCTCGCCGTGCAGACGGCCTCCGGGCGGCTCGTCGGGCTAGGGCATCTGCTGTGGGACGGGGACGAGACGGAGGTCGCGTTGATCGTCGAGGATGCGTGGCAGCGGCGGGGTATCGGCGGGGAGTTGCTGGGGCGGCTGGTGGCGATGGCCGCGGAGGCGGGTTGCCGGAGTGTGTATGCCGTGACGCAGACGTCCAATACGGGGATGGTCGCGGCGATGCGGGGGCTGGGCCTCCCCCTCGACTATCAGGTCGAGGAGGGGACCCTGGTGATCACCGCGCGGCTGGGTGAGACCGTTTCGACGGGTGCGGGTGAGGTGGGGAGCACCTCGGCGCCGTAGGAGCCGTGATCAGACGGTGGCTGCGGGTTCGTCGTGGCTTGTCGCGCAGTTCCCCGCGCCCCTGAAGCTCAGCGCCTGGTCGAGATCGGACCACAGGTCCTCTATGTCCTCCAAGCCCACCGACATGCGTAGCAGACGGTCGCTCACCCCCGCCCCCCGGCGGTCGTCGGCGTCCACGATGCGGTGGCTGATGGACGCCGGGTGCTGGATCAGGGTGTCCACGCTGCCGAGGCTCACCGCCGGGGTGATGAGGCGGACACCGGCGATGACCTCGTGGGGGTCGCCGTGAATCTCGAAGGAGACCATCGCGCCGCCGATGCGCGGGTAGTGCACGCGGGCCACCCGCGGGTCGGCGGCGAGGCGGTGGGCGAGTTCGGCGGCGTTGGCGGAGGCGGCCCGTACCCGGACCGGGAGGGTGGACAGCCCGCGCAGCAGCAGATAGCCGGCGAGCGGATGCAGGACGCCGCCGGTGGCGAAGCGGACCTGCCGCAGTCGTCCCGCGAGCTCCTCGTCGCAGGCGACCACGCCCGCCAGGACGTCCCCGTGCCCGCCGAGGTACTTGGTGGCGCTGTGCAGCACCAGCCGTGCGCCCTGTTCGGCGGGCCGCTGGAGCACCGGTGTGGCGAACGTGTTGTCCACGAGCAGCGGCACCGAGCCGCAGGCGTGCGCGACGGCCCGGAGGTCGACCTCGGCCAGCGTGGGGTTGGCCGGGGACTCCACGATCACCAGGCCGGTGTCCGGGCGCAGTGATTCCGCGATTCCCGCCGGGTCGGTCCAGGTCACCTCCGAACCCAGCAGCCCGGCGGTCAGCAGATGGTCGCTGCATCCGTAGAGGGGACGTACGGCCACCACGTGCCGCAGCCCCATGGAGGCGCGGACGAGCAGGACGGCGCTCAGGGCGGCCATGCCGCTGGCGAACGCGACCGCCGCCTCGGTGCCCTCCAGTCGGGCCAGTGCGGTCTCGAAACGGGCGACGGTCGGGTTGCCCAGCCGCCCGTAGACGGGCGGGCCGTCCGGGTCCGCGCCGGTGGCGGCGAACGCGTCGATCCGGGCCGCCTCGCCACGGCTGTCGTAGGACGGGTAGGTGGTGGACAGGTCGATCGGCGGGGCGTGCAGCCCCTGCCGGGCGAGGTCGTCCCGCCCGGCGTGGACGGCCTCGGTGGCGAGTGCTCTCGGTGCGGTGCGTACGTCGTCGTGGGCGCCCATGCTCGCTGTGTCCATGACGACAGGGTGAACACCGGCCGGGCTCAGGGGTGGAAATCCCGTGTTACGTTCGGCCGATGGCCGAATCTGTCGTACTGGACCCGGTGGATCTCCACCTGCTGCGGTTGCTGCAGAACGACGCCCGGACGACGTACCGGGATCTCGCCGCGCAGGTCGGGGTGGCGCCGTCGACCTGTCTGGACCGGGTGACCCGGCTGCGCCGTTCGGGCGTGATCCTCGGGCACCGGCTGGAGCTGGATCCGGCCAAGCTGGGGCGAGGACTGGAGGCTCTGCTGTCGGTGCAGGTCAGGCCGCACCGGCGGGAACTGGTGGGGCCGTTCGTGGAGCGGATCCGCGCCCTTCCGGAGTCACGGACGGTCTTCCACCTGACCGGACCGGACGACTACCTCGTCCATGTCGCGGTCGCCGACATGTCGGACCTTCAGCGGCTCGTGCTGGACGAGTTCACCTCGCGGCGCGAGGTGGCGCGGGTGGAGACCCGGCTGATCTTCCAGCAGTGGGAGTGCGGGCCGCTGCTGCCGCCTTCGCCCTCGGCTCAATCCGGATGACGTGCGCTGTTCCGCGTACCAGGATGGTCCGCATGTCTGAGATCAAGAGCCCGCTGCCCCGTGAGGTCGCCGACGCGTACGTCGACGAGCTCATCGCCCTCGACCCGATCACCGGCACGTTCCTCGGCGTGCGGGAGAGTTCGAGCAGGCTGCCCGACACCTCGCCCGCGGGCCAGGAGGCGCTCGCCGAGCTGGCGCGCCGGACACTGGCCCGGCTGGACGAGGCGGAGCGGCAGCCCGGCGCGGACAGTGACGTCGAGCGCCGCTGCGGGCGACTGCTGCGCGAGCGGCTCATCGCGGAACTCGCCGTGCACGAGGCCGACGAGAGCCTGCGGTCCGTCAGCAATCTGAGCTCCCTCCCGCACGCGGTGCGGCAGGTGTTCACCGTGACGCCGGCGCAGTCGGAGGAGGACTGGACGGCGATCGCCGAGCGGCTGAATGCGGTCCCCGCCGCGCTGGAGGGGTACCGGGAGTCCCTGGCGCTCGGCCTGGAGCGGAAGCTGTACGGCGGGCCGCGTGCCACGGCCACGTTCGTGGAGCAGCTCGGCGAGTGGGCGGACGCCGACGGCGAGGGCCGTGGCTGGTTCGATACCTTCGCGGCCGCCGGCCCCGAGGCGCTGCGTTCCGAGCTGGACACAGCGGCCCGCTCGGCCACCGAGGCGGTCGTACGGCTGCGCGACTGGATGCGGGACGTGTACGCACCGGCGATCGAGGGCGCGCCGGACGTGGTGGGCCGGGAGCGGTACGCGCGCTGGGTGCGCTACTACAACGGCACGGACCTCGACCTGGACGAGGCGTACGCGTACGGCTGGTCCGAGTACCACCGCCTCCTCGGAGAGATGAAGGCGGAGGCCGAGAAGATCCTTCCCGGTGCCGCCACGCCGTGGGTGGCGCTGGCGCACCTGGACGAGCACGGCACGCGCATCGAGGGCGTCGACGAGGTCCGCGACTGGCTGCAGTCCCTGATGGACGAGGCGATGGACGCGCTCGACGGCACCCACTTCGACCTGGCCGAGCGGGTGCGCCGGGTGGAGTCGCGCATCGCTCCTCCGGGGAGTGCCGCGGCCCCGTACTACACGCCGCCGTCGGACGACTTCACCCGCCCGGGCTGCACCTGGCTGCCGACCATGGGCGAGACCAGCTTCCCCGTTTACGACCTGGTGTCGACCTGGTACCACGAGGGTGTGCCGGGCCACCATCTCCAGCTGGCCCAGTGGAAGCACGTGGCGGAGGACCTCTCGCGCTACCAGGCGAGTGTCGGCATGGTGAGCGCCAACGCCGAGGGCTGGGCCCTGTACGCCGAGCGGCTGATGGACGAACTGGGCTTCCTGACGGACCCGGAGCGCCGGCTCGGTTACCTGGACGCGCAGATGATGCGCGCCGTGCGCGTCATCATCGACATCGGCATGCACCTGGAGCTGACGATCCCGGACGACTCCCCCTTCCACCCGGGCGAGCGCTGGACGCCCGAGCTGGCGCAGGAGTTCTTCGGCTCGCACAGCAGCCGGCCCGCGGACTTCGTGGAGAGCGAGCTGACCCGCTACCTGTCCATGCCGGGCCAGGCCATCGGTTACAAGCTCGGCGAGCGGGCCTGGCTGCTGGGCCGCGAGAAGGCCCGCGCCCGCCGTGGTGACACCTTCGACCCGAAGGCCTGGCACATGGCGGCGCTTTCGCAGGGGTCCCTGGGTCTGGACGACCTGGTCGACGAACTCTCCGTGCTGTAGATCAGGCCCCCGAGGGAGTTCAGCGGCGAAAGCCCCCCTCGGAGTCGATGACCTGCCCGGTGACCCACTCAGCCTCGTCCGTGGCGAGCCAAGCGATGAGGCGGGCCGGGTCGTCGGGCATACCCCACCGCCCGGCGGGGAAGCGCTCCGCGACGGCCTCGTAGTCCTCGCCGGTCATGTAGTCCGTGTCGACAGGGCCCGGGTTGACGGTGTTCACGGTGACCGCGTGGTCGGCGAGCGCCGTCGCAAGGGAGCGGGTGACGGAGGCGAGGGCACCCTTCTGGAGAGCGTAGGCGAGCTCCCCTGGCATGCCGCCCGCGATGTCCTGGCCGGAGGTCATCATCATCACGCGTCCGCCCGGGCTGCGCGGCGGCAGGGCGGACCGCAGCCGCGCATAGGCCTGGATCAGCAGGATCACGGAGCGGGTGTCGACCACCCAGTGCCGGTCCAGCATCGCCGTGTCGATCTCGTCCAGGGAGCCGTCGAACCCGTTCTGCGCGTGGTTGGCGACGAGGATGTCGAGCCGCCCGCCGAGCGCCTCGGCGGCCCTGCCGACGAGTTCACCGGCCACGGCGGGATCGCCCAGATCACCGGGCCCGGCGACGACCCGTCCCTCCGGGTCCCCGAGCGCCTCCCGCACGGACGCGACAACGTCCTCGGGACGATCGGCGCCCCAGGGCTGGCCGGCGTCGTGCGGCACATGGTGATGCAGATAGACACTGGCTCCGTAGGCGGCAAGACGCCGGGCAACGGCATGCCCGATGCCCCCACGCCGACTGGCCCCGGTCACCAGGGCAGTACGCCCCCGCAGGGGCAGAGGGTCACGGCGCAGTTCTTCGGGACTGGGATGAGGAAAACGAGGCACACGATCATCGTGGCCGGACCTGATGACCGACGCACGCGAATATCGCCCCTCCAGGGGCGCGGGGAACCGCGCGACCAGCCACAGCCAACCCGCACACGCCGAACAGCGAAGACCCCACGGTCACCTAGGCGCCAGCAACCGCAACTGAACCAAGCCCAGCCACGTTTCAGGCCCCGGCTGCACCCGAGCCGCCCGAACCGCGTAGCGCCCCGGCTCCAGAACCACCCGAACCCGCTCGCTCCCCGAAGGCTGCGCCCCGGGCCACGCAGCATCAAAGAGCAGCACGGCCCCGGGCACGTCCCAGAGAACCTCCGGCTCCCACTCCGCCGTGTCGACAGCCAGCGGCACGCTCGCCAGCAACTCGTCCTCGGAATTCCCCGCGCACCACCGGACGAACATCCCCTGGTCGGGCAGATACGCCGTCGAGGCCGGCTCGTCCCCCAGAACCAGCGCCGTGCAGTCGCCGACCGGCAGCAGCCCGACGTGCCCGTCCACCTCACAGGCCCGGTCGTAGTCCGACGCCGTCTCCTCGCCGTCGGCCCCCGCCCAGAACGGCAGAACCGTCTCCGGCACCGCTATCAACGGCCCGCCGCCCGACTCCACCCATTCCACGACGCCCGGCTCCGCGTATCGCACCATGGCGCAAGAACCTACAGGGTCAACTCCCCGCAAAGTTTCGGGGGTCAGTGGGTCGGCCTCAGCCCACGCCGCGCTGCCGCAGCACCGAGCCGGACCTGCCCTTGACGACCTCCAGTTGGGCGTGGATCCGCCGCCGCAGGTCGGGGACGTGGCTGACGATGCCGACGCTGCGGTCGCGTTCGCGCAGGGAGTCGAGGACGTCGAGGACCTCGTCGAGGGTCTGGTCGTCGAGACTGCCGAAGCCCTCGTCGATGAAGAGGGTGTCGAGGCGCACCCCGCCCGCCTCGTCCGTGACGACGTCCGCGAGGCCGAGGGCGAGGGCGAGCGAGGCGAAGAACGTCTCGCCGCCCGACAGCGTCGCCGTGTCCCGCTCGCGGCCGGTCCAGGCGTCGACGACGTGCAGTCCGAGTCCGCTGCGGCCGCGTCCGGTGCGGTCGTCGGAGTGGACGAGGGTGTAGCGGCCGGACGACATGCGCCGCAGCCGTACGGTCGCGGCGGCGGCGACCTGTTCCAGGCGGGCCGCGAGCACGTACGACTCCAGGCGCATCCGGCGTTCGTTGTCCGCCGAGGTGCCGGCGGTGAGACCGGCCATGCGGGCGACCCGGTCGTACTCCTCGCGCAGCGGAGCCAGCCGGCGGACGGAGGCGGTCGCCCGGGCGGAGAGCCGGTCGAGTTCGGCGCAGCGCCGGACGGCGGCGTCGTGTGCCGAGGCGGCCTCGCGCAGCCGGCGTGCCGCGGCGTCGGCGGCGAGCTGCGCCGACGTGAGGTCTGCGGGCTCCTGCTGGGCGGCGGCCGCGGTGTCGGCCTCGGCGAGGACGGCCCGTACGGCGGCCTCCTCGTGCTGCCAGGCGTCCAGGCGGCGTTGCAGTTCGCGGTGGGCGGTGTCGTCGAGGAGGGCGGCGGCCGCGTCCCGCGGGGTGTCGAAGCCGGCGCGGAAGGCGGCGTCGGCGAGGCGGGCGTCGGCGTCCTTGAGCCGCTGGGCGGTGTCCTCGGCGGCGCGGGCGGCGTCGGCGGCGTCCGTGAGCAGCGCGGCCCGGCGCTCCAGTTCTGCGGCCCGGGCGGCGACGCTGTCCAAGGCGCCCCTCGCCCGGTTCAGCTCCTCCTCCAGGGCGGCGCGTTCGCTCTCCAGCCGTTCCCGGTGGCCGACCCGGGCGGCGCTGCGCACGGCGGCCTCCTGCCGGGCGGCGACGCGCCGCTCGTGCTCGTGCCCGGCCTGCCGCAGCCGCTCCTGCGCGGTGTGCAGCTCGGCGGCGCCCCGGCGGGCCTGCTCGTACTGCTCCTCCAACTCATCGGCTTCGCGGGTCAGTTGCCCGGTGGGGGTGTCACCGGCCTCGGCGGTGGCGGCGGCAAGGGCCTCCCGGACGACGCCGAGGTTCCGCTCGTTCTCGGCGCGCTGTTCGTCGGCGTGCTGGTAGGCGGCCAGGGCTTGTTCTTCGGCTTCGCGGTCGACGTGCCCGGCGACCTTGCGGGCGGGGGCGGGGTGTTCGGTGGCACCGCAGACGGCGCAGGGCTCGCCGTCGGTGAGGTTCGCGGCCAGTTCGGCGGCGATGCCGGTCAGGCGCTGTTCCTTGAGGTCGAGCCAGTGCCGCTTGGCGCGCAGCGCCTCCTCCTGCGCGGTGCGGACCTGCTCGACGGCCCGGTTCGTGTCCTCGGCGAGCTGGTCGCGCAGCCGGGCCGCCTTCAGCCGCTGCCGTGCGGGCTCGCGGCGTACGGCGAGCTGTTCGGCGAGGGCGGCTGCCCGCTGCGCGGCGTCGATGCGGGCCTGGAGAGCGGTGCGGGTCTCCTCCCAGCCGTCGAGCCAGGCCTCCGCCTCCTGAAGGACGTCGGTGTCGGCGCGCTCCTGGCGGTCCAGGCCGGCGCGTTCGTCGAGGAGTTCGGCCAGCCGCCGCTCGGCGCGGCGGGCCGAGTCCAGTCCGCCCAGTTCCTCGGCGGCCCGGCGGGCGGCTGCGGCGAGCCCGGCCGCGCCGGCGTCGGCGAAGGTCTCGGGCAGCAGGGCACGCGCGCGTGCCTCGGCGGCGGCCGCCCGCCGGTGTTCGGCCTCGGCGGTCTCCCGCAGGTCCAGGGCGGGCGCGACCGCCTCGGCCTTGCGGGCCCGTTCCATGAGCGCCTGCGCCTCCCGGTACGCCTCGGCGCCCTGCTCCAGACGCGCCGCCTTCTCGCGTGCGTCGGTGAACCGACGCTGCAGCCGGGCGAGTTCGCGTACGTCGTCCAGGGCGCGGCCTGCGGCGGCCTGCGCGGACTCGGCGGCGGCGAGCGTGCACTCGGCGACGGCGAGCTGTTCGCGGGCGGTGCTGCGGGCGACGGCGGCGGCGCCCAGCACGGCCTCGGCGAGTCCTGGTTCGCCGGGGGCCAGGTCCGGCAGCGGCATGGCGTCGCCCGCGGCCTGTTGCATGCGGTGGGCGTCGGCCAGCAGCGCGGCGTCCCCGTCGCGGACCTGGGCCTCGGTGGCGCGGCGGCGCTCGGCGAGGCGCTTCTCGACGTCGGCGAAGCGGCGGGTGTCGAACAGGCGGCCCAGCAGCTTGCCGCGGGCTTCGGCGTCGGCGCGCAGGAACCGTGCGAAGTCGCCCTGCGGCAACAGCACGACCTGGCAGAACTGCTCCCGGCTCATGCCGAGCAGCTGGGTGATCTCCTCGCCGATCTCCTGGTGGGAGCGGCTGAGGTCCTTCCAGGCCGAGGCCGTGGTGTCGTACTCGCGCAGCCAGGTCTGGGCCTTGTCGAGGGTTGTGCCGGTGCCGCGTTTCTTGGGGCGTTCCCAGGGCGGCTGCCGGGTGACCTCCAGGCGGCGTCCGGCCACGGTGAGTTCGAGGGTGACCTCCGTGCGGGTCCCCGGCGCGGCGTGGTCGCTGCGCAGGGTCGCACCCTGTCCGCCGCCCTGCCGGGCGCCCGGCACCGAGCCGTACAGGGCGTAGCAGACGGCGTCGAGGACGGAGGTCTTGCCCGCGCCGGTCGGCCCGTGGAGCAGGAACAGTCCGGCCGCCGACAGCTCGTCGAAGTCGACGCTCTGGGTGCCCCCGAAGGGACCGAAGGCGGTGACCGTCAGCCGGTGGAGCCTCACCGGGCCACCTCCCGTACGGTCTCGTCGGCCCGCACCGCGTCGAACGCCTCCCGCAGGACGCCCTGTTCGTGCGCGTCGGGTCCGGCGCCGCGCACGTGGGCGACGAAGTCCTCCGCGATCTGCTGGTCGCTGCGGCCGGCGAGGCGCCGGGCGTACGACACCGCGGGGTCGTCCGCGGCCCGGTCGGGGTCGAAGACGAGGCTGAGGGTGTGCGGGAAGCGCTCGGTGAGCCGGGCCATCGGGTCGGCCGGGCGGACCGGGTCGGTGAGCGTCGCCTCGACCCACGCCTCCTCGTGCCGCGCCAGCGCCGGGTCGGCGAGCAGGTCCTCCAGGGTGCCCCGGATCCGGGCCAGGGCGCGCGGCACCGGGCAGTCGAGGCGCTCGGCGTCGACGGAGCCGTCGGCGGCCAGGTCGACGAGCCACATGCTCTTGCGGTGCCCGGCCTCGGAGAAGGAATAGGGCAGCGGGGAGCCGGAGTAGCGGACGCGGTCGGTGAGGGTCTGGCAGCCGTGCAGATGCCCGAGCGCCACGTAGTCGACGCCGTCGAAGACGCCGGCGGGCACCGCGGCGACGCCGCCGACGGTGATGTCCCGTTCGCTGTCGCTGGGTTCGCCGCCGGTGACGAAGGCGTGCGCGAGGACGACGGAGCGCGTGCCGGGCGCACGCGTGGCGAGGTCGGCGCGGACCCGGTCCATGGCGGCGGCGAGCACGGCCTCGTGCCCTGCCTTCTCCACGCCGAACTCGTCCTTCACCAGAGCGGGTTCGAGGTAGGGCAGTCCGTAGAAGGCGACGTCCCCGTGGGCGTCGGCCAGCACCACCGGGGTGCCGGCCGCCGACGGTTCGGTCCGCAGGTGGATGCCGGCCCGCCCGATGAGGCCCGCGCCGACGCCCAGTCGGCGGGCCGAGTCGTGGTTCCCGGAGATCATCACGGTCGGCACGCCGAGGTCGGCGAGGCGGTGCAGGGCGTCGTCGAACAGCTCGACAGCGGCGAGCGGCGGCACGGCCCGGTCGTACACGTCTCCCGACACGACCACCGCGTCCACGGCCCGCTCGCGCACCGTCGTGACGAGGTGGCCGATGAACTCGGCCTGGGCGGTGAGCATGTTCACGCGGTGGAACGACCGGCCGAGGTGCCAGTCGGACGTGTGCAGCAGTCTCACGACGCCGCTCCGACCTGCATGTCTCCCCCTGCTACCGCTCCACGACCCGCACGAGCCGGCTCGGCTCGCTGTCAGCACCCACCACGCTAACCCGTGCGGGCACCCGGTCCCTCACGAACGTCGGGATGCCACGCCCAACGGGCGGCAATTCAGAGGAAATGTCCGCATGTATGCCGTGGAACAGGTCACTCCGGCGCGATGTCGTACTCCCTCATCCACCGGTCCAGGTACAGCGCGGTCTCCAGGCCGTTGCGGTGCAGCTGGGTGTGGTAGTGCCCCTGCGGGAGGTCGAGCATGCGGGCGAGCCCGGTGGCGTCGACGACGTCGAAGGCGGGAGAGGAGCCGTCGGCGAGCAGCGCCTGGGTGCGGGCCCGCAGGTCCTTCTCGTAGAGCTGGTCGGCGGTGGTCGGGTAGGGGCTCTTCCGCCGCTCCAGCACGGACCTGGGCACGATGTCGCGGGTGGCCCGCTTGAGGAGGCCCTTGGGGTCCCCGTCGGGTGTCTTGAGGTCCCAGGGCGTGTTGTGCACGTACTCGACGAGCCGGTGGTCGCAGAAGGGCACGCGGACCTCGAGACCGGCGGCCATGCTGAGCCGGTCCTTGCGGTCGAGCAGGGCGGGCAGCCAGCGGGTGAGGTGCAGGTGGCTGATCTCGCGCATGCGGCGTTCCGACGGGGAGTCGCCGGGCAGGTGCTCGACCTCGCTCAGGGCCTCCTGGTAGCGGTCCGCGCGGTACTGCTCGAAGCGGGTGGCCGTCCGGAAGGCCGGGGAGAGCAGCTCGGGGGTGATGAGCTGCATGCGGCTGAGCCAGGGGAACGTCGCCGCCTCGACGACGGCCGGGTCGTGGAACCACGCGTAGCCGCCGAACACCTCGTCGGCCGACTCCCCGGACAGGGCGACCGTGGAGTGCTCGCGTATCCCGCGGAACAGCAGGTGCAGCGAGGTGTCCACATCGCCGAAGGTGTACGGCAGGTCGTGGGCGCGCAGGACGGCGTCGCGGTTGGCGTCCCGGGTGAGCTCGTCGGCGGAGAGCTCGATGAGCCGGTGGTCGGTGCCGATGTGCCGGGCGGCTTCGAGGGCGTAGGGGGAGTCGCGTTCCGGGCGGAACTCGCTGGCCCTGAAGTCGGCTTCGCTGCCGGTGAAGTCCACCGCGAAGGAACGCACGGGGGGTTCGCCGGCGCGGGCCTGCACCCGGGCGGCCAGCGCGGTGAGCACGGTGGAGTCCAGTCCGCCGGAGAGCAGCGTGCACAGCGGTACGTCGGTGACCATCTGGCGGGACACCGTGTCCTCCAGCAGGGCCCGCACGGTGTCCGCCGTCGTGCCGGCGTCGTCCTCGTGCGGCCGCCGCCCAAGGCTCCAGTACCGCTCGATCCGCAGCCCGTCGCGGTCGTAGGCCGCGACGCAGCCCGGCGGCACCTCCTCGACGTCCCGGTAGGGGGTGACGCCCGGCGACTTCATCAGGCCGAGGAGGTCGGCGAGCCCCTGGCTGTCGAGCCGGGCCCGGAAGCGCGGGTGGGCGAGGATCGCCTTGGGTTCGGAGCCGAACAGGACACCGCCCCCGAGCCGCGCGACGTAGAGGGGCTTGATGCCGAGGCGGTCGCGCACCAGGAGGAGGCGCTGGGCCCGCTCGTCCCACACGGCGAAGGCGAACATGCCGTTGAGGCGCCTGACGAAGTCCTGGCCCCACTGGAGGTAGGCGCGCAGGACGACCTCGGTGTCCGAGCGGGTGCGGAAGGCGTGACCGAACCCACGGAGTTCTTCCCGGAGTTCGGGGAAGTTGTACACCTCGCCGCTGTAGCTGAGCACGACGGCGGGCCCTTCCCCGGCGGGCCGGCCCGGCTCCGCGGGGGCCGCCATCGGCTGCCTGCCGCCTTCGAGGTCGATGATCGCCAGCCGGCGGTGTCCGAGGACCGCGTGCGTACCGGCGTGCATTCCGGCGGCGTCCGGGCCGCGGCAGGCCATGGTCCGCACCATCGGTTCGACGCCGTCCACCTCCCGAGTGAGGTCCTGGCCGACGTCGGCCCAGCCTGCGATTCCGCACATGAGAAAGCTCCAACCGGATTCGGATGAGGGTTGCGGACTGCCGGGTAAAACGGCGTGCGGTATGCGCTCCAACAGGGCGCGAAACCCGCTGTTCGGGCTCGATTAACCGCGACTTCAAAAACGCTGCCGGTTTCACTTCGGCGCTCATCGAGACTAGGCCGGAAAATCAACTCGGGCAACGTACCGAGTAGTAGGCGCATTACGTCACACCGCAGTCGTCGATTTTCGGTCTCAGATGGCTAGTTGAGCCCCCCAGGGGCGGTTGCACCGCCTACCTTTAGTGCTATACGTTCGCTGTGGGTCGGGCTCCTTGGCCCCGCCACCAAGCCCTGAGCTGTGGCTTCCCGACCCTTCCCAGGGCCGCCCGTCGAGACCTACGTCACGGGCGCGCACAGCCCGCCGTCCCGTCCCGGCTGTGCGCAAGCGATAAGCGATTAATGAGCGAGGTTCGTGTGATCCTGCACACCGACAAACGCCAGGCATTACTCCGTGAGGCACAGGCCGAGATACGGGAGAATCAGGGCCGCATCCCGGCCGAGGACTTCTACACCAGAAAGCTCTCCGCAGCCTGGCGACGCGCGCGCGGAACAAGGGCATACGGCCCCGGTGAGGGCCAGGACGATATCGGGGAGTTCTCCCTGGAGCGTTTCCGGGACCTGCCCGTGACCCCGCGTGAGTCGCTCAAGGCGCAGCCCCTGCGCTATGCGGCGGTATCGCCCACCGAGGCCTCGAAGTACTACGAGACCACCGGCACGACGGGACAGCCCACCCCTACCCCGCGGCTGGCCGAGGACACCATCTGGAACACCGTTTCGGTCGCCGAGGCCTGGCGTCCGCTGCTCGGAGCCGACGAGCGCGTGGTGATCCTCCTGCCGTCCGACGTCGTTCCGGTGGCGGATCTGATCTCCGGGGTCTGCGAGTACCTGGACCTCGCGCACATCCGGGCCTACCCGTTCGCCACCGGCATCACCGGCTGGGACCGGCTGGAGTCGATGTGGCGGACCTTCCGCCCCACCACCGTCTTCGTCGCCCCCGGCGTGGCCCTGCAGTTCACCCGGCTGCTGGCGCAGCGAGGCCAGCTGGACGAGCTCAGCTCCTCGGTAGACCGGCTGATGCTGCTCGGCGAGGTCAACACCCCGCCCTTCCGCACCCGGCTGGGCACGTGGTGGAACGCCGACGCGCACGACGCCAGTTACGGCAGCACCGAGACCGGCACGCTGGCCGCCGCCTGTGCGCACGGCCGTCAGCACCTGCTGCCGGCCGCCACCTACTTCGAGCTCGCCACCCCCGAAGGCGTCGTCCCGCTGCACGACCGGGGCGGCCACGACCAGGGACGGCTCGTCGTCACCCCCCTCAACGCACACGCCAGGCCCCTGCTGCGGCTCGACACCGGCGACGAGGTGTCCGTCGCGACGGACTGCCCGTGCGGCAGCGCGGCGCCGCGGATCACCGTCCACGGACGCGCCAGCGACGGCCTCCGGGTGCGCGGCACCCCCCTGTCGGTACGCGCCGTGGAAGAGGTCGTCTACGGCGTCACCGACGCCACCGGCTACCTGCTGGAGGTGGACAGCGAGGGCACCTACGCCCGGCTGTTGCTGGAGCGCGGAGTCGGCACCGGGCGCGACCGCGAGCCCGAGGAGTGCCGGCGCGTCCAGGCCAGGTCCGAGGAGCTGCTCGGACTGCGCTGGGACGGGGTGGTGTTCGTCAACTCGCTGCCCGCGAACACCAAGAGCGGCGCCTCGCAGAAGAGCTGGAAGCGCTCCAACATCCGGGAAGTGGAGGCCGCACGATGACCGCCACCATGACGACCGCCCCGCGCGCCCCGCAGGGAGAGGGCGTGTCCGGCGGGGAACCCGACCTGTGGTGCACCTACGCCGCCGTGCGGACCCTGGCCTGGCTGGACCGCACCGGCACCCTCGCCGACCCGGACGGCACGGCCGCCTATCTGGCCGGCCGGCGCAACGCCGACGGCGGTTACGCCTGGAGCCGGGGCATGCTCTCCGACGCCTGGGCCACCTTCTACTGCACCCAGGCGCTGCGCGACATGGGCCGCCCGGTGCCCGGCACCGAGGCCACGGCCCGCTGGCTGGAGCGCACCTGGTCCGGCGAGGCGTACGCGATGCTCCCGGGACAGGCCCCGGACGCGTGGGCCACCCACTTCTCCGCCCGCACGGCCGTCGAGCTGTGCGGCGGCCCGGTGCCCGACCGCGCCCGCCTGCTGGACTGGCTGGGCCGGCTCCAGTGCGCCGAGGGCGGACTGAGCTGGTCCCCCGAGGACACGCGGCGCGGCAAGGCCGACGTACGGGCCTGCTACTACGGGGTGATGGCCTGGCGGGCCGCCACGGACAACGGCGCCTCGGGAGCACCGCCGTGGGACGTGGAGGCGCTCGCCGCATGGCTGCGCGCCCGTCAGGGTGACGAGGGCGGCTTCCGTTTCGCGCCCGCCGCCGAGGTGCCCTGCCTGTGGGCCACCTACCGGGCCGTGGGCGCGCTCGCGGCGCTCGGCCGGGCACCGCGTGATCCCGACGGCTGCCACGCGTGGGTCATGGGCCTGCGCGGCCCCTCCGGCGCCTTCGTCCGCTGGGAGGGCTACGACGTCGAGGACGTGTGGGCCTCCTTCTGCGCCGTGGGCACGCTCAAGGCGCTCGGCGCGCCGCTCGCCCCGGTCGCCGACGCCGTCACCGCCCGCATGGCCGAACTGGCCTGTGCCGGGGGCGGTTACACCTACCGGGAGCCCCAGGATGCGGCGGACGCCCTGTCCACCGCAGCCGCCGTGCTCTCGGCCGATCCCGCGGCACCCCGCCCGGACGGGGTGCGCTGGCTCGAGGGCTGCCAACTGCCCAACGAGGGCGGCGTGATGTACATGCCGGGCCGGGGCAGCGAGGTGCGCTGCACCCTGTGGGCCCTCGCGGCCGGCGCGTTCTCCGGGGACCGGGCCGCCCGGCACCGGATCGCCGACTGGCTGACCGACCTCCAGAACGCCGACGGCGGGTTCGGCTACTGGGAGGGACGCGGGTCCGACATGGTGTCCACGGCCGCGGCGGTGGAGACGGCGGCCCTCCTCGCCGAAGCGGACGAGGCCGGTCTCGACGAGCTCGGTCCGGACCTCGCCGGCGTCCTCTCCTTCGTCGACTCCTGCCGCGTCACCGAGGGCGAGCCGTTCGCGCACGGCAACGTGCCGGGCGCCGAGCCGGGTCTGCGCCCGGCGCTCCAGGCGCAGCGCGTCCGGCTGCTCCTCGGCCCCGGCTTCGCCCCGCCCGCCGAGGCCCGCGAGGCCGTCGGTGCCCTGCTCGATCGCCATCGCGTACGCGGCGGCGGCTACGCGGGCGAGGGCAACCGGGTCCCCGACCTGCTGTCCACCTACGAGGCGGTGCTGGCGGCCGACCGGGCCGGACTCGCCCTCGACACCGGGCACGTCTCCGCGTTCGTCGACCGGGTGCGCGGCGCCGACGGCACCGCGTGGAGCCCGCTGGCACCCGGCAGTGGCGGCCCGCTCGCCGACTGTCTCGGCAGCCTGCTCGCCCGGCGCCTGACCGCGGGCCCCGGCGCGCTGCCGGCCCTCGCCCTGTCCTGAACCGCCCGACCGGAGGCCTTCGTGCCCACGATCACCATCCGTACCCCCGAACTCCCCGTCCCCCGCCGTCGCGCCGTGGCGCTGCGCCTCACCCGCTGGCTCACCGCCCAGGGCGTCCAGGCCGGTCATGTCGTCGTGCGTTTCGAACCCACCGAGGACGGCACCGTCTTCTCCGGCGGGATGCCGGTCGAGGCCCTGCCGGACGAGACGGACGGCAGCGGCCCGCGCCACGCGTCCGTGACGGTCTGTGTGGGCCCCGACCGCGACGACGTCTTCCGGGACGGGCTCGCCCGGTGCATCACCGAGGCGCTCGGCGCCGACGCCCGGACTCCCTTCTGCTACCTGGAGTTCCGCCCCACCTCCCCCTCCGACGTCTACCTCGGCGCCGGCGAACGGCTGCGCCGGGCCGACGGCACCGCCGTGCGGCCCGAACCGGCCGCCGTCTGACCACCCCGGCGCCGACACCGCACCCTGTACCACCGGCAAGGAGTACGACCATGACCACGCCCACGACCGTCCCCTCCCCCGAAGAGATCCACGACCGCACGCGGTCCGTCCTGGCCGCCCGTATCGGCGACGCCTTCACCGACGTCCCCTCCGACGCCGACCTCCAGAAGGCGCTGGGCGAGCGCTACGACAGCCTCACCGCCATGGAGTGCATCTCCGCCGTGGAGAGCGAGTTCGGGATCGAGGTGGACTTCGTCGCCGACGACGTCCGTTTCTGGTTCTCCAGCGTGGAGCGCATGGTGCGCTTCACGCACGAACGACTGGAGGACACGGCGGCCCTCGGGCTGGGGAGCTGACCGTGCCGGACATCGCCTTCGCCACCTCCGGCAGCACCGGCCCGCCGGTGACCTGGCTGCGCACCGAGGAGCAGCTGCACGCCGAGGTGACCCTCGTGCACGAGGCGGTGCTGGACTCCGCCCGGTTCGGCCGCGTCGTGTCCTACGCGCCCCCCGGTCACCTCTACGGCCGGCTGTACGGGCGCGAGCTGCCCCGGCTCGCGGACGTCCCGGTGACCGGCCTGTGGGACGAGCCGCTCACCGTGCCGCCGCTCGACGACGGCGTCCCCACGCTGCTGGTCTGCCTGCCCTCCACCTGGCAGCTGCTCGCCCGGCACGTCCCGGCACTGGCGCGGCACGGCCGGGTGACGGCCCTGCACAGCACCGGCCCGGCCACACCGGCCGCCCATCACGTCGCCGGACGCCTCGCGGACACCGGTTTCCGGGCGCACGAACTCCTCGGCTCCACCGAGACCGGGGCCGTCGCCCACCGCCCCGTCGCCGGTGAGCGGACGACCGGCCTCCCCTGGCGCCTGCTGCCCGACGTGGAGATGCTGCCCGGCTCCGTCGCGGACGGTGACGGGGCGGCCCGGCGCCTGCGCGTCGCCAGTCCCCGGCTGGCCCGCCGGGCCGGCGCCGAAGCACCCACGGCCGACTGGGAGTTGCCCGACCTCGTCGCACCGGCGGGCCCGCGCGCCTTCCAGCACCTGGGGCGGGCGTCCCGGCTGGTCAAGGTGAACGGGGTGCGCTGCGACCTGGCCCACGTGGAGGACCTGGCCCGCGCCCGCTGCCCCGGCCTGGACCTGGTCTGCGCGCCCGTCAGCGACCCCGTACGGGGAGAGCACTACGAGGTGTTCTACGCCTCGGCCGAACCGGTCGACCCGGCGGCCCTGCGCCGCAGCCTGGGCCGGCTCCCCTCGGGACTGCCCGCGCCGCGCGCCGTGCACCGCGTTCCCCGCATCCCCCGCAGCTCCACCGGCAAGGTCCGCACCGCCGAGCTCACCGCAGCACGCCCCACCCAGGAGGCCGAGCATGTCTGACGCCCCCGCCCCGCAGGACGCCATCACCAGCTACGCGCGGCAGGCGCGCTGGACCGCCGAGCCCCAGGCGCCGCAGCCCGGCGCACCGGTGTCGCTGCCGTTGCCGGAGCGGGTGACGGCCCGCGCCCGGGGCACGCTGACCGCCGAGGAGTGGCGCACCGAGGAGGCCGCCTGGTCGGACCTGGCGGACGCCCGCTACCGGGCGTGCGTCCACCGCGCCCCGCTCGACGCGGCCGCCGCACCGGTGCGCGTCGGGGTGAAGGACACCGTGGACGTCGCCGGTCTCCCCACCCGGCTGGGCCTGCGCGGCCACCGCCATCACGCCCGGGTCTCGAACCCGGCGATCGCCGCCCTGCCGTCCGCACGCGCGGCCGTGACCGCCAAGGTCGTCACCACCGAACTCAACATCGGGGTGGGGTCGGAGTGCGTCAACCCGTACGTTCCGCAGATCGACCCCGGCGGCTCCAGCACCGGCACGGCCGTGTCGGTGGCCGCGAACATCTGCGACATCGGCCTGGGCACGGACGTGCTGGGATCGGTGCGCTGGCCGGCCGGGCAGTGCGGCACGGTGGGACTGCGGATGACGCAGCGCACCTCACTGCTGGAGGGGGTCTTCCCGCTCTCCCCGCCCATGGACGCCCTCGGCTGGGCCACCCGCAGCGCGGCGGACCTGGCGTACCTGTGGCCGCTGCTCGGACTCGACCGGCTCGGCGCCCAGCGCCCGGCCGCCGAAGGGCCGTACCGCATCGGCGTCGTCGCGAACGTGGACGGGCCCGAGGGCACCTGCGGCCCCGTCATGCGCCAGGCGCTGGAGACGGCCTGCGGGCGGCTGGAGGCGAGCGGCCAGAGGCTCGACGCGGTCCGGCTCGACGACCTGTGGGCGCTGCGCGGGCCCGCCTGGGAGTTGTGCGCCCGTCAGGCCTGGGACGCCTACCAGGTGTGGCGGCCGTGGGTGCCCGCCGACCTGCACGAGACCACCCGCGGCGCGCTGGAGGTGGGTGCGAAGGTCCAGGACGACCGCTACGCCTGGATCCTGGAGCGGCTGGCGCACACCCGCGCCACGGTCGAGGGTGACTTCGACGCCGCGGGCGTGGACGCCTGGCTGCTGCCCCTGGACCCGGCCGCGCCCCCGGACCTCGCCACCGCCGACGCCCGGGTGTCGACCATTCCCGCCCCGGGTGACCCCGACTACGACCTGCGCGTGGCCTACACCCCGCTGGCCAGCTTCGCCGGGCTCCCCGCGCTCACCATGCCGGTCGACCGGGACGAGCGCGGCGCGCCGTTGTGCGTCCAGCTGATCGCCCGCCGCGACCACGAACCGCTGCTGATCCGGCTGGCCGGACTGCTGGAGGAGGCGGTCGGCCCGCTCGGCTTCCGGCCCAGCTGAAGCGGCCCGCACGCACACCCGTCAACGCCAGGACGACGGAAGGCACGCATGCCCCTCCCCGCTCATCCGACGACCGCCGATCAACCGACACCTTGGTGCGTGACCTGCTGGAGCGCAGCACCGCCCCGCTGGAACCGACGGCCGCCGAGCAGGACCGCATGGCGGCGGCCCACCGCACGCTGGCCGGCCTCGACGGCTCCCGGCGCGTCTACGGCGTCACCCACGGCTTCGGCCCGCTGGTGGATCACGCCGCCGACCCCGACCCGGCCCGTCAGGGCGCCGGACTCGTCTCCCACCTGGCGACCGGGCCGGGCGACCCGCTGCCGCCGGACGTCACCCGCACCATGGTCCGGCTGCGGCTGCGCGGCATGGCGCTCCGGCACTCGGCCGTCGCGCCGCGGACCTGGCAGCGTCTCGCCGATCTGGTGAACGCGGGCTTCGTCCCGGTGGTGCCGAGCGAGGGCACACTGTGCGATCCGACGCCGGCGCGCGCCCTGACGCCCCCGACCCCGACGCCGGGGCCGCCACCACGGGCGCGCGCCGCACCGCCGCGGTGTGACGCCGTCGCCCGGCTCACTCCGCCCCACCCCACAACACCACCCGTTACTTCGGCCCGGCCCCCACGCCGGACGCCGCCCCGCCCGATGGAGGAAGACCATGACCGCCACGCGCCTGCTGCTGCCGGCCCGGGCCCTTCAGCAGCCCGAATGGGCCTCGCTCGACGAACTCAAGGACGTCCTGCTCTCCCTGGAGGCGAAACCTCCCCTGGTGGACGCCACCGCCTGCGCCGACCTCACCGCCGAACTCGGGCGGGCCGCCCGGGGTGAGGCCTTCGTCCTCCAGGCCGGGGAGTGCGCCGAGCGGTTCGCCGACGCCAACCCCGAGACCGTTCTCGCCAAGGCCGACCAACTGCACCGGCTGGCGGACGAGTTCACCGACACCAGCGGGCTGCCCACCGTCCGGATGGGGCGGATCGCCGGACAGTACGCCAAACCGCGCTCCAACCCGACCGAGACCCTGTCCGACGGCACGGTGCTGCCCGTCTACCGCGGTGACGCGGTCAACGCCCCCGAGCCCACCCTGGCGGCACGCACCGCGCTGCCGTCCCGGCTGCTGCTGGCGTACCGGAACGCCGGCAACACCCTGAGCACCCTGCTCGAGCGGGATCTTGGCCTGGCCGGGCGGACGGCGCCCCAGCGCACGTACGCGGGGCACGAGGCGCTGCTCCTGGAGTACGAGCAGGCCCTGGTGCGTCCCGACGCGGACGGGGGACGCTACGGCTCCTCCGGCCACTTCCTGTGGATCGGCGACCGGACGCGTCAGCCGGACCACCAGCACGTGCAGTTCGCCGCGTCGGTGAGCAACCCGGTCGGCGTCAAGATCGGCCCCAGGGCATCGGCCGAGGAGGTCGGCACGCTGGTGCGGATGCTCGGCGACCGGCGCCGCCCCGGCAGGCTCTCCCTGATCGTGCGCATGGGGCGGGAGAACATCGTCCCGCACCTGACCTCGGTGCTGAGGGCACTCGGCGACGAGGCCGCCGGTGTCGCCTGGATCTGCGATCCGATGCACGGCAACACCCGGACCAACGGCGCCGGTCAGAAGAGCCGTGCGGTCGACGACGTCATGGCGGAGATCGAGGGCTTCGTGTCGGCCCTGCGCGCACACGGCCTGCGACCGGCCGGTCTGATGCTGGAGACGGCCCACCGCCCCGTCACCGAGTGCGTCGACACGGCGGCGGAACTGGCCTCGCCCACGCCGCTGCCCCACTACGAGTCGGCCTGCGACCCGCGGCTGAGCCCGCGCCAGGCCCGCCAGGTGGTGGCTCGCACGGCGGCGCTGCTGTGAGGCGGCGCGCCGGTCGTCCCGTCGTGCCCGCCCGCGCACCGCCGGGACGCGCGGCGGCACCCGAGGACACCCGAGAGAAGACCCCCAGACAAGCAGCCCCAGAGAAGAGGACACAGCACATGGAGTTCCGCCGGCTCGGCCGGAGCGGCCTCGTGATCAGCGAGATCGCCTACGGCAACTGGATCACCCACGGTGCCCAGATCGACGAGGAGGCGGCGCACGCCTGCGTGCGGGCCGCGCTCGACGCGGGCATCACCACGTTCGACACGGCGGACGTGTATTCCGAGACCCGCGCCGAGACCGTGCTCGGCAAGGCGCTCGCCGGTCAGCGGCGCGAGGGCCTCGTGCTCTCCACCAAGGTCTGCCACCCGGTGGGCCCCGGCCCCAACGACCGCGGCCTGTCCCGCAAGCACGTCATCGAGGGCTGCGAGGCGTCACTGCGCCGGCTCGGCACGGACTACGTCGACGTCTACTACGCGCACCGCTACGACCCGGCCGTTCCGCTCGAGGAGACCATGCTCGCCTTCGCGGACCTGGTCCGCTCCGGCAAGGTCCTCTACGTCGGGGTCAGCGAGTGGACCGCCGAGCAGATCAGCCGCGCGGCCGGTCTCGCCCGGGAGCTGCGCGTCCCGCTGGTCGCCAGCCAGCCGCAGTACTCGATGCTGTGGCGGGTCATCGACTCGCAGGTCGTGCCCGCCTGCGAGCGGGAGGGGCTGGGCCAGGTCGTCTGGTCGCCCCTGGCCCAGGGCATCCTGAGCGGCAAGTACCTGCCGGGCACCGCGGCGCCCTCGGACTCCCGGGCGGGCACCGAGGCGGGCAAGGGATTCGTCGACATGCTGGTCGGTCACTGGATGAAGGACGAGGGGGCTCTGCGTGCCGTCCAGGAGCTGGGCCCGGTCGCCTCGGACCTCGGCCTGACGATGAGCCAGCTCGCGATCGCCTGGGTCCTCCAGAACCCGTCCGTCTCGGCGGCCATCATCGGCGCGAGCCGTCCCGAGCAGGTCAAGGAGAACGCCGCGGCCTCCGGCGTACGCCTGGAGCAGGCCGTGCTGGACCGCATCGACGAGATCCTCTCGGCGTACATCGTGCGCGATCCCGCGAGGACGGGCTGAACACCGCGGCCGGGGCGGGGAAACGAGAAGGGAGCAGGAAGAACGAAGCAGCAGGAGGAGAGGAGCAGGACGACTTGAACGACACAGACGGCACGGCCGACAGGGGCGGTGCACGGGAGTCCGGGACGCCGGGCCCGGCCGGACGGGCGGTGATCGTGACCGGCGGCAGCCGCGGGCTGGGGCGGCAGACCACGCTCCGGCTCGCCGCGCAGGGCTGCGATCTCGCCGTGTGCGGCCGTGACGCCGCCTCGCTGGACGCGGTGGCCGAGGAGGTGCGCGCCCGGTACGGGCGCGCCCTCCACACCGCGCGGCTGGACGTGCTCGACGAGTCCGCCCTCGCGGCTTTCGTACGGGAGTCGGCCGCCCGGTTCGGCCGGTTGGACGGCCTGGTGACCGTCGCGGGCGGCGCGCGCGGCGCGGATCTGCGCGGCACGGAGGCGTCCGACTGGGACCTGACGGGCCGGCTCAACATCACCCATCCGGCGATCGCGCTGCGCGAGGCCGCCGATCACCTGGCCGGGACGGGGGGCAGCGCCGTGCTGGTGTCCTCCGTCTCCGGCTGGAAGCCCGCCCCGCCCGCGCAGTACGCGGCGGCCAAGGCCGCGCAGATCCACATGGCCGCGTCCCTGGCCCGGGAGCTGGGGCCGCGAGGTGTCCGGGTCAACTGTGTCTCGCCCGGCTCCATGCTGATCGAGGGCAAGGGCTGGGCCAGGCTCCGGGACGAGGACCCCCGGGCCTACCGCGAGTTCGAGAAGGAGTTCCCCGGCGGCCGCCTGGTCGATCCGCGGGACGTCGCCGAGGTGATCGCCTTCCTGCTCTCGGACCGTGCGCGGGCCGTCAACGGCGCGAACATCCCGGTGGACGGCGGCCAGAACGCGCCCAGCGCGTACGGATACTGAGCCGGCACGGAGCCGGTGCGGAGCCGGTCCGGCCACCCGGTGACCGCCACGGCACGGTCCCCCCGGGGACGGCCCGGGGGGACCGTGCCCACGACCGCCCGGCTCAGACCTGCCCCGTGTGGTCGAGGCCCTCGTGCCCCACATGGGAAACACCCCGCACGTTCAGCTCGTCCTGCACGTCGTCGAGCAGCTCGCGCAGCAACTCGGCCAGTGCTTCGCGCCGCTCCGGGCCCAGGCGTTCCAGCAGCTGTGCCTCGCGGGCGAGCACCCGGTCGACCGTGCGCTCCACCAGCTCGTGTCCGGCCGGGGTCAGTTCGACCAGCACCGCGCGGCTGCGGCCGGGGGCGGGGCGGCGCGTGACCAGGTTGTCGCGTTCGGCGCGCGCGACCCGCTGGGAAATGGCGCCCGCGGTCACCAGGGAGTGCCCGGCGAGGTCCCGGGTGCTCAGGGTGTAGGGGGGCCCGCTGCGGCGCAGCACGCTGAGCAGGTCCAGGGTGGCCGGGTCGACGCCCGCCTCGGCGAGGACCCGCCGGCGGTCGTCGCCGAAGTGCTTGGCGAGCTGCCAGATTCTCGTGACCACGCCGATGGAGCCCACCGGGGTCTGGGGCCGCTCGCGGCTCCAGGCAGCCGCGATGGCGTCCGCCGGGTCCTCCCCCGCCGGGAGGCGATCGCTTTCCTCTGATGCCGTCATGAGCTCACCCTTCACACTGACCTGCTACATTTAGATCTGAATTTAGCACTAAACAAGCGCCCTTCAGCGCACGTTCGGAACCGAGTGGTGATATGCGCACAGAGACACGGAAAGCGAGTCCGAAGGCAGCAGCCGAGGCCGGGGCCGCCACCGCGACCGGCCCTCCCCGGGCCTCCGGGCGGGACTGGGCGGGACTCACCGTGGTCCTGCTCGCGATGTTCATGAGCCAGATCGACATGTTCATCGTGAACGTCGCGGCTCCGGGTATCCAGGCGGACCTGAACGCCGGGTTCGGCCAACTCCAGTTCGTGATCGACGGTTACGTGATCGCCTACGCAGCGGGCATGGTAACCGGCGGCCGGCTCGGCGACCGGATCGGCCGCAAACGCACCTTCCAGTACGGCGTGGCCACCTTCACCCTGACGTCCCTGCTGTGCGCGCTCGCGCCCAGCCCGGCCACCCTGATCGCGGCCCGGGTGCTCCAGGGCCTGTCGGCCGCGGTCATGACACCGCAGGTGCTCTCGCTCATCCGGGCCGTCTTCGTGCACGAACGCGACCGTGCCCGGGCCGTCGGCGCCTACGGTGCCTCCATCGGGGCGGGGGTCATCGCCGGCCTCGTCGGCGGCGGACTGCTGCTCGACCTCGACGTGGCCGGCCTGGGCTGGCGCATGATCTTCCTGATCAACGTGCCGATCGGCGCGGCGATCCTGTGCGCGGCCGTGCCCGCCGTCACCGAGAGCCGCAGCGCCGATCTGCCGCGACTCGACATCGCCGGCGCCGTCTTCACCGCCGTGCTGCTGCCCCTCGTGCTCATCCCGCTGATCCTCGGCGGTGAGCACGGCTGGCCCTGGTGGACGTACGTCTGCTTCGCCCTCAGCGCGGCCGGCACCGTGGCCTTCCTGCGGTGGGAGCGCCGGACGGAGTCCCAGGGCAACGACCCGCTGCTGCCGAGCCGGCTGCTGCGGGCCAGGGGCTTCCCGCTCAGCATGGGCACCGTGCTGCTGTTCTTCTCCGGCAACGCCGGGCTGTTCCTGGTCCTCACCTACCACCTCCAGTCGGGCCTCCGGCTGACCCCGCTGGCCGCGAGCATGGTCTTCGTGCCGCTCGGCCTCGGCTTCATCGCCGCCTCCGCGGCCTGCCGCAGGCTCGCCGCCCGGTTCGGCATCGGGGTGTCGGTGGCGGGCGGCCTGGTCATGGCGGCCGGTCTCGTCGCCGTGCCCGCCGTCACCGGCCTGGAGAGCACGAGCCAGGCGATCGGGCTCGCGGCGGTGATGGGGGTCTCCGGATTCGGGCAGGGCCTGGTCGTCGCGCCCCTGGTGGACACCGTCCTGTCGCGGGTCCACCCGGACGACGCGGGTGCCGGATCGGGTGTGCTCAACACCGTCACCCAGGCGGGCATGGCCTTCGGGGTAGCCGTCATCGGGGCCCTGTACCGCGGCTTCCTGGGCACCAATCCCCAGGCGCCGGGCCCGGACACCGGCATGGCCGACTTCGCGGACGCCTTCGACCTCACCGCCTACGTCCTCGCGGCACTCGCCGTCGGCACGGCACTGCTCGCCATCCGGCTGGGCCGCGTCCCCGCGAGCGTGGAAGCCGCCGGGGGCGCGGGTGCCGAGGGCGGCCGAGGCCCCGCCGAAGCGGAGGAGCCCGCCGTCACCGACACCGGCCGATAGCAACCGTCCGCGACACCCGGTCCCGGGTCCGCCGCTCCGCCCCTTCGCCGGTCCGGCCGAAGGGGCGGAGCGCGTACGAGGGCGCAACGGCCTCTGCGGTGCGCTGCGGTCCGCCGTCCCGCTCCACCGGCGCTGACGCCCGCCGGCCCGGCTCCCGGGCGCCGCGCACCGGGCTGACCGCGTGTCAGGCGTCGCCGTACGCCTCCCCGCCCGGTTCGAAGACGGCCGTCCCGGCGGTCGCGTCGGCGAGCCACGCCCGGAAGGCCTCCAGATCGGCGTCAGGGAGTGCGATCTCGATCGTGACCGCCTCCCCGTAGCGCACGTCCCGCACCTCGCGCCCGGTGGTCCGCAGGTCGTTCTCCAGCTTGCCGGCCCGCTGGTGGTCGACGGTGATCGTGGCCAGCCGGAACCGGCGGCGGGTGCGGGTGCCGAGGGTGTCCAGTGCCTCGCCGACCGCTCCGCCGTACGCCCGGATGAGCCCGCCCGCGCCGAGCTTGACCCCGCCGTAGTAGCGGGTGACGACGGCGACGACGTAGCGCATGTCCCGGCGGAGCAGCATCTGGAGCATGGGGACGCCGGCGGTGCCGCCGGGTTCGCCGTCGTCGGAGGCCTTCTGGACCAAGGCGTCGGCGCCGATGACGTAGGCCCAGCAGTTGTGGGTGGCGGCGGCGTGCTCCTTGCGGACCGTGGCGATGAAGTCCTGCGCCTCCTGCTCGGTGGCCGCCGGGGCGAGGGCGCACAGGAAGCGGGAGCGGTTGACCTCGGTCTCGTGCACGCCGGCGCGGGCCACCGTGCGGTATTCGTCCTGCATCCGGCCACCCTATGCGCGGCCCTTGGGGAGGACCGGACCGGCGCTACCTCTTCGCGCCCCGGGGCACGGTCATGGAGGTGAGCAGCGCCGAGCCGGGGGTGAGGGCCCGCCAGGTCGTGCCGTACCAGGACAGTACGGCGATGGCCGAGGTCGGGAACTTGGTGCGGACCCGCTCCAGGGTGTCGTCGAGGCCGTCACCGGCGAGCGCCAGGACGAGTTCCTCCAGACCCGGGTTGTGCCCGATCAGCAGCAGCGTCTCCACCTCGGCGGACACCTCGTGCACGACGGCCAGCAGACCGGCGGGGCTCGCGGCGTACAGGCGCCGGTCGAACCGGACCGGCGGGGGCGTGCCCCACTCGGCGGCGGCCAGTTCCCAGGTCCGGCGGGCGCGTACGGCGGTGGAGCACAGCGCGAGGTCGGGCAGGCTGTCGGCCTCGGCCAGGGCCCGCCCGGCCGCGGGGGCGTCGCGGCGGCCGCGCGGGGCGAGCGGGCGCTCGTGGTCGGCGACGTCCAGGGGCCAGGCGGACTTGGCGTGCCGCAGCACGACCAGGCGGCGCAGCGGGCCGCCTCCGGCGCGTTCCATCATGACGGGGCTCCCAGGTCGCGGGTGAGGTCGAGGCCGAGGAGGCGGTCGGCGTAGGCGTACGTCTCGAAACGGGCGCCGTCCGGCAGGTCCGGCTCGTTCTCCACGCCCCGCAGCACGTCCAGGACCCGCGGGACGTCCAGATCGTCGTCCCAGGCGTCGCGCAACCGCCCGCGCACGTCGTCGGGCACGGGCCGGGAGGGCCGCCGGGCCCAACGGGCGACCGCACGCCGCCACCGGACGAGGGTGGCCTGCGCCTCGCCGAGGACGTCCGCCTCCAGCCGCACGGGGGCGTTGTGATGCCGGGTGAACAGGGCGAGGCGCAGGACGGCGGGGTCGACCCCGCGCAGGGGTTCGGATCCCACCGACTGCCCGCCCGACGGGCTCGACTCCGCCGACTCCCCGCCCGGCGGGCCAGACTCGACCGACCGGCCACTCGACGCACCTGGCACCGCCGATTCACCGACCGCCAGACCCGACA
>NZ_WWIQ01000075.1:165643-248995 GCF_009862985.1 Streptomyces sp. SID5464
CCGACCGACCGTTCGACGCGTCGGACACCGCCGATCCGCCGACCTCCGTGGCCGATGCCGCCGGCTCACCGACCGGCGTGGCCGCTCCCGTCGTCTCCACGGGGGCGACAGCGATCCGCACCCCGTCAGGCGCTGCCCCGCCCTCGGCAGCGACATGGACGACCTGGGCCTCGCCCAGTCCGGCGCTGAGGTCGGGGCTGTCCTCGAAGGGGCGGATGCCGAGGGCCATGGCGTCAGCTCGCAGCTCCGCCTGGCGGTGCCCGCCGGTCAGCAGGGCCCACACGGGTGTGCCGCCGAGCTCCAGCGCCCGCACGAGCAGGTCCGCCACGAGCAGCACCCGCAGGTTCGTCATGTCGGAGCCGGGCGCGTGCACCTCCACACGGGTCAGGCCCCGGCGGGCCGGAGCGGCGTCGACCGGCTCGCCGGTACGGGCGTCGATGATGCGCAGCACGAGGCGAGCGTAGGCCGGGTGGGCGGGCGCACGCAGGCATGTGCGGCTTTTTCCGGCCACCGTGGCGGGAAGACCCCACCAATGGCGTGGCGGACGGACCGGTCACCGGGGTGGGGCCGCCCAGCCGCTGACGCGCCGCTCCGTCAGACCGCCCTGCCGGGAATCGCCCACCGCCGCTCAGCCCAGCGTCCCCAGGAACCGCACGTGTGGCCGCTGCTCAGGGCCTTCACGGCTGACGGCGGCCCGCACCCCGTACACCTCGGCGATGAGTTCCTCCGTCAGGACATCGCCCGGAGCGCCGCCCGCCACGACCCGCCCCGCGCTCAGGACGACGAGCTCGTCGCAGTACATCGCCGCGAGGTTGAGGTCGTGCAGGGCGACGACGGTGGTGACCGGCAGTCCGGTGACCAGGGCGAGCAGATCGAGCTGGTGGTGGATGTCGAGGTGGTTGGTGGGCTCGTCCAGGAGGAGTTCGCGGGGTTCCTGGGCGAGCGCGCGGGCGATCTGCACCCGCTGGCGCTCCCCGCCCGAGAGGGTGTGCCAGGGCTGCTCGGCCCGGTCGGCGAGGCCGGTGCGCCCCAGGGCCTCGCGCACGGCCCGTTCGTCGTCCGCCGAGCCGGCAGTCCAGGCCCGGCGGTGCGGCACGCGGCCCAGCCGTACGACGTCCGCGACCGTCAACTCGACCTGCGTGTCGGCCTGCTGCTCGACCACGGCGAGGCGGCGGGCGACGGTACGGCGGGGCAGGTCGCCCAGCGGCGTTCCGTCGAGGGTGACGACTCCGGCGGTCGGGGTGAGCAACCCGGCCAGCAGCCGCAGCAGCGTGGACTTGCCGGAGCCGTTGGGGCCGAGCACGCCGACGGTGGAACCGGTCTCCGGCGCGAGGACGACACCGTCGAGGATGAGGCGCCCGTCGGCACGGCGACCGACCCGGTCGGCCCGCAGCCCGGCACCGGACACCGCTGCTCCCGCTGTCCCGCTCACCGCACACTCCGCGTCCGGTACAGCACCACCACGAACGCCGGCACCCCGATCAGCGACGTCACGACTCCCACCGGCACCTCCTGGGGATCCAGCACCGTACGGGCGAGGGTGTCCACCCATACCAGGAACACCGCTCCGGCGAGCGCGGTGACCGGCAGCAGCCGGGCGTGCCCGGGACCGGCCAGGGCCCGCGCGGCGTGCGGCAGGACCAGCCCGACGAAGCCGATCGCCCCGGCCGAACTGACCAGCGCGGCCGTGAGCAGGGCCGTGACGCACAGCAGCACCAGTCGGGTACGGGCCACGGACACCCCGAGCGCGGCCGCCGCGTCCTGCCCGAAGGCGAAGGCGTCGAGAGTACGGGCGTACGACAGGCACACCACCAGCGTCACGGCCAGGACGGCCAGGCACAGCCACACGTCGGTCCAGCCCGCACCCCCGAGCGAGCCGAGGAGCCAGAACAGCACGCCCCGGGTCGTCTCGGCGTCCGCGGCGGTCATCACGACGAAGGAGGTGAGCGCGGAGAAGAGCTGCATGGCGGCGACGCCCGCGAGGACGACCCGGTCGGTGGTGCCGCCGAGGGTGTGGCTGAGCAGCAGCACCAGCGCGAAGGACACCAGGGCGCCGAGGAACGCGCCCGCGGAGACCGAGACCGTACCGCCGCCGACACCCAGGACGACGACCACGACCGCGCCGGTGGAGGCGCCGGAGGACACCCCGAGCACGAACGGGTCGGCGAGCGGGTTGCGCAGCAGCGACTGCATCACCGCCCCGCACACGGCGAGTCCGGCCCCGCACACGGCCGCGAGCAGCGTGCGCGGCAGCCGCAGCTGCCAGACGATACCGTCGCGGATCGGCGTCAGGTCCGAACTGCCGAGGCCGAGGTGGGCGGCGACGACGGACCAGACGTCCGCGATCCTGATGTCGGCGGGGCCGACGGTGATCGCCAGGGCCAGGGAGGCGGCCAGCAGGAGGGCCCCTCCGGTGCCGAGCGCGAGCCCGCGGACGGTCACTTCACGAGCCCGAACTCGCGCAGTCCGGCGGCGACCTGTTCCACGCCCTCGACCGTGCGGATGGTGGGGTTCATGGCCTGCCCGCTGAGCAGCACGTACCGCTTGTGCCTGACCGCGTCCATGTTCCTGGTCACCGGGTTGGACTCCAGGAAGGCGATCTTCTTCGCGGCCGACTCGGCGGTCTGCGACCTGCGGGTGAGGTCGCCGATGACGAGGACGTCGGGGTCGCGGTCGGCGACCGTCTCCCAGTTGATCTGCGGCCACTCCTCGTGCGTGTCGTCGAAGACGTTCTTCGCGCCGAGGGCCCGGGTGATGATGCCGGGCGCGCCGCAACAGCCCGCCATGTAGGGGGACTCGGAGTTGGCGAACCAGTACAGGAGGGTGACGTCGGAGGCGTGGATGCCCCGCGTGGCCTTCGCCATGCGCCGCTGCAGGGAGGCCACGAGCTTGTCGCCCCGTTCCGGCACCCCGAACACGGTCGCCAGGTCGCGTACTTCGCCGTAGATGGTGTCGATGCCCAGCGCCTTGTCGCGCGCACCGTCACCGTCACCGGAGTTGTCCTTGCCGGCGCAGTCGGACGGGGAGACGTACGTGGGGACGCCGAGCTTCTCGAACTGCTCGCGGGTGGCGACCCCGCCCTCGCCGAGGGTGGAGACGAAGGAGGCCGCGACGAAGTCGGGGTCGGCGGCCAGGACCCGTTCGAAGGACGGGTTGTCGTCGGCGATGCGCGGCACCTTCGCATTGGCCTTCTCCAGCCCCTTCATCACGGGGTCGGTCCAGGTGGCGGTGCCCGCGAGACGGTCGGCGAGGCCGAGGGAGAGCAGGATCTCGGTGGTGCCCTGGTTGAGGGAGACGGCGTGCTTCGGCGGGGCCTCCACGCGCACCTCGCGGCCGCAGTTGTCGAGCGTGACTGCGGCTTTCGCCGTGGTGGCCCGCGAGTCGCCGCAGCCGGTCAGGAGCAGGGAGCCGGCCGCGAGCAGGACGGCGGCACGGGCAGGTCGGGCGAGGGGCACGGAAACCAGTCCTCAGGCGTCGAGGGCTCGATCGCGGAGCCCGGTCGTACGGTGCTCCCCCGCCGCGAACGGCCGCGGGGGCCGCCAGCAGGTCTTCGGACTCGGGTTCGTCCGGTGCGGGGCGCCTTCCCGGACGTCACACACGCCGTCCAGTGGCCGAGGCCCCGCCCGTCCCCCTCACCGCTGCGCGTCAGTTCCGGATTCGCACCGGATTCCCTGACCCACGTACATGGGTTCGACTGGCCTCGGCAAGCTATCACGGAGGGCGCGGGGGAATCACCGCCCGCCTTGCGTCGTTGTCCGGACGAGAGCTCACCCACGGGAGGAGGCCGACGGTGTACGGCGACGAGGCAACGGTCCGCAAGATCCTCACCGAACTCGGCGACACCTGGGCCGTGGTCGGCCTGTCGTCGAACCGGCGGCGCGCGGCGTACGGCGTCGCCGAGGTGCTGCAGCGCTACGGCAAGCGCGTCGTGCCGGTGCATCCCAAGGCGGAGACGGTACACGGCGAGAAGGGGTACGCCTGCCTCGCGGACATCCCCTTCGACGTGGACGTCGTGGACGTGTTCGTGAACAGCGATCTCGCCGGAGCGGTCGCCGACGAGGCGGTCGCAAAGGGCGCGAAGGCCGTGTGGTTCCAGCTCGGCGTCATCGACGAGGCGGCGTACGACCGGACCCGCGCCGCGGGCGTGGAGATGGTGATGGACCGCTGCCCGGCGATCGAGATCCCACGACTCCCTCATCACCGCGTACAGAATCCCTGAAGCGCTTTCCAGGAAATGCCCGCGCCGGGTCAAGGCTGTACAACTCGCCTTCTGCCGTCGGCTGACCGATTCCTAGCCTGAGGCCTCTTGCTCGCAGAACTCACCGAGTTCTTCATGAGAGGCCCCTTGATTCATGGTGAGCGTCGACCAGGCAGCAGCGGGGGTAAAGGGGGGTCCGGGCGGACTGCGCCGGGACGTCGGACTGATCGGGCTCATGTGGGCGTCGGTCGGTTCCATCATCGGCTCCGGCTGGTTGTACGGCGCCGAGAAGGCGGTCGTGGCGGCCGGCCCCGCGGCGATCCTTTCGTGGCTGATCGGCGCGGTCGCGATCGTGCTGCTCGCCCTGGTGCACGCGGAACTGGGCGGCATGTTCCCGGTCGCGGGCGGCACGGCACGGTATCCGCACTACGCCTTCGGCGGACTGGCCGGCATGTCCTTCGGCTGGTTCTCCTGGCTCCAGGCGGCGACCGTGGCACCGATCGAGGTCGAGGCCATGATCGGCTACGCCGGGCACTGGCACTGGGCGCAGGGCTTCCAGCACCCGAAGGACGGGACGCTGACGGCCGGCGGGTTCGTCGTCGCCGTGGTCCTCATGGCCGTGTTCGTCGTCATCAACTTCCTCGGCGTGCGGCTCCTGGCGCACACCAACAGCGCCGCCACCTGGTGGAAGGTGGCCGTGCCGCTCGCCGCGATCTTCATCATCGCGGCCGGCAACTTCCACCCGGGCAACTTCACCGAGCACGGCTTCGCCCCGTTCGGCGCCCACGGCGTGCTGAGCGCCGTCAGTTCCAGCGGCATCATCTTCGCCCTGCTGGGCTTCGAGCAGGCGATCCAGCTTGCGGGCGAGAGCCGCGACCCGGCGCGTGACCTGCCCCGTGCGACGCTCGGCTCGGTCGCCATCGGAGCCGCGATCTACGTCCTGCTCCAGGTCGTCTTCATCGCCGCCCTGCCGCTGGCCTCCTTCGCGCACGGCTGGACCAAGCTCGACTACCCCGGCATCAGCGGCCCTTGGGCGGGACTGGCCACGCTGCTGGGGCTCGGCTGGCTGAGCGTGGTGCTGTATCTGGACGCGGTCGTCTCTCCGGGCGGCACCGGCCTGATCTACACCACCGCCACCTCCCGCGTCTCCTACGGCCTGGCCCGCAACGGCTACGCGCCGAAGATCTTCACGCGCACCGACGCGCGCGGCGTGCCGTGGTTCGGGCTCATCGTCTCCTTCGTGACCGGCGTGGTCTGCTTCCTGCCGTTCCCGAGCTGGCAGCAGCTCGTCGGCTTCATCACCTCGGCGAGCGTGCTGATGTACGCGGGCGCCCCGCTGGCGTACGGCGTCTTCGCGGACCGGCTGCCGCACCGCGAACGGCCCTACCGCCTGCCCGGCGGGAACGTCATCTCCCCGCTGTCGTTCGTCGTGGCCAACCTCATCATCTACTGGTCGACCTGGGACACCCTGTGGCGGCTCGGCGTGGCCATCGTCCTCGGCTACGTCCTGCTGGGCGGATACGCCTGGTACGCCACCCGCAAGGGCCTGCCCGACGCACCCCGGCTCGACTGGAGGGCCGCCCAGTGGCTGCCGGTCTACCTGCTGGGCATGGGCGTCATCTCCTGGCAGGGCGGCTTCGGCGGTCAGGGACACATCGGACTGTGGTGGGACATCCTGGTCATCGCGGTGTTCTCCCTGGCGATCTACTACTGGGCCCGGGCGTCGGCGTCCCGGCCGGCGGAGATCGAGCGGAGCATCGGGGAGGTGGCCGTCACCGAGGCGCCCGCCCACTGACACCGCCCCCGCGCGGCCGGCGCCTCCATAATGAGCGCATGACCCACGCCTTTCCTCCTCCGGACTCCGGCGCCCCGCAACGCTTCCCAGTCGTTGTCGTGGGCGCCGGTCCCGCTGGGCTGACCGTCGGCAACATCCTGCGGGCCGCGTCCGTGGACTGCCTGGTGCTGGAGGCCGAGAGCCGGGAGTTCATCGAACAGCGGCCCCGGGCCGGAGTCATGGAGGAATGGGCCGTGCGGGGCCTGGAGAAGCGCGGCCTCGCCCGGAACCTGCTGGACCGCGCGGAACTGCACACCGCGTGCGAGTTCCGCTTCGACGGCGAGCGGTACCGGTTCCCCTACGGTGAGCTGACGGGCAGTCACCACTTCGTCTATCCACAGCCGTTGCTCGTGACGGACCTGGTGCGCGAGTACGCCGACGTACGCGGCGGACAGATCCGCTTCGGGGTCCGGGACGTGCGGGTGCACGACATCGACACCGACCAGCCGTCCGTGTCGTACACGTGCCCGGAGACGGGTGAACACCGCGTCGTGCACTGCGACTTCGTGGCCGGCTGCGACGGGGCGCGCGGAGTGACGCGGGCCGCTCTGCCGCCGGAGCGGGTCCGGGTCGCGCGGCACGACTACGGCATCGGCTGGCTGGCCCTGCTCGCCGAGGCCCCGCCGTCCGCCGACTGCGTGCTGTTCGGCTGCCACGCCAACGGGTTCGCCGGGCAGATGCCCCGCAGCCCGGAGGTGACCCGCTACTACCTCCAGTGCCCGCCGGGCGACGACCCGGAGAACTGGCCGCACGAGCGCGTCTGGGCGGAGCTCCAGGAGCGGCTCGGGGCGTCCGGTGTGCCGCCGCTGACCGAGGGGCGGCTGATCGAGAAGCGCGTGCTGGACATGCACGACTACGTGGCCGAGCCGATGGTGTCCGGCCGGCTCTTCCTCGCCGGTGACGCGGCCCATCTGGTCGCGCCGATCGCCGCCAAGGGCATGAACCTCGCGCTGCACGACGCCTTCCTGCTCGGCGACGCCCTGGTGGCCCACCTGACCGGCGGCGACGACAGCGGCCTCGGCGGCTATGCGGAGGCGTGCCTGCGGCGGGTGTGGGACTACCAGGAGTTCTCGCAGTGGCTGTCCGAGGTGTTCCACGGCTCGGCGGCCGGCGACGCGTTCCGCGCGGGCACCACGCTCGCCCGGCTGCGCCGCCTTTTCACCTCGCGGGCGGCCGCCGCCGCGTTCGCCGAGCAGTACCTGGGGACGGCAGCGCAGTACTGATTCAGTCGTGGACGGGCCGGTCGGTGAGCCGGTGGTCGGCCACGTTCAGCGCCTCGTCGACGAGCCGGCGCAGATGGCCGTCGCGGAGCGAGTAGATCACCCGGCGGCCTTGCTTGCGCGTGTTCACCAGGCCCGCGAGACGCAGTCGCGCCAGGTGCTGGCTGACGGCGGGCCGGGCCGCCCCGCACGTCTCCGTGAGGGTCGTGACGTCGGCCTCTCCCCCGGCCAATGCGTGCAGCAGGGCGAGGCGGGTGCGGTCGCCGAGCAGGCCCAGGAGTTCGGCGGCGAGCGCGAACTGTTCCTCGCCGGGGCTGCGCGGATGCGCATCGTGCGCAGCTGACAGGTGCATGCGTGCGCTCATACGCACATAATGGCTCCTCGGGCGTGTGGACGTCCACTCGCGCGCACCGGAAGGAGACCCACGTGAGCGACCGGCACGAGCACTCCCACCCGCACGGCCACGGACACCGGCACGGCCTGCTCCACCGGATGGCCCACCTCCTCACCCCGCACTCCCACGAGACGGCCGACAAGGTCGACTCCGCCCTGGAGTCGTCGGCCCGCGGGATGCGGGCCCTCTGGGTCTCGCTCGCGGTGCTCGGCGTGACGGCCCTGGCGCAGGCGGTGGTGGTGGCCGCCTCCGGCTCGGTGGCGCTCCTCGGGGACACGGTCCACAACGCGGCGGACGCGCTGACCGCCGTACCACTCGGGATCGCCTTCGTCCTCGGCCGGCGCGCGGCCACGCGCCGCTTCACCTACGGCTATGGACGGGCCGAGGACCTGGCGGGCCTGGTGATCGTGCTGACGATCGCCGCGTCGGCGGCCTTCGCCGGCTGGACGGCGATCGACCGCCTCCTCGACCCGCGCCCGGTCCAGCACGTCCCGGCGGTCGCCGTGGCGGCCCTCGTGGGGTTCGCGGGCAACGAGTGGGTGGCCCGCTACCGCATCCGCGTCGGCCGTGCGATCGGTTCCGCCGCGCTGGTCGCCGACGGACTGCACGCCCGCACCGACGGCTTCACCTCACTGGCCGTGCTGCTGGGCGCCGGCGGGTCGGCCCTGGGCTGGCAACTGGCCGACCCGATCGTCGGGCTGGCGATCACGGCGGCGATCGCGCTGGTGCTGCGGGACGCGGCGCGGGAGGTGTTCCGCCGGGTGATGGACGCGGTCGACCCGGCCCTGGTGGACCGGGCCGAGCGGGCACTGACCGAGGTCGCCGGGGTGCGCGGGGTGGGTGAGCTGCGGCTGCGCTGGATCGGTCACCGGCTGCGCGCCGAGGTCGCGGTCGTGGTGGACGGTGACGTGACCGTACGTCAGGCCCACCGCATCGCGGTCGACGCCGAGCACGCCCTGCTGCACGCCGTGCCCCGCCTCACCGCGGCCCTGGTCCACGCCGACCCGGAACCGGCCCCGGGGGAGACCGACCCGCATCTGCCGCTGGCCCACCACGCGGTGGCGTAGGACCCGTCCTCAGGCGACCCCGAGCCCCTCCAGCACCACCGCGCCCGGCAGTTCCGCGAACGCCTTGCCCGGCACCAGCAGCTTGCCGCGCCGCCGGCCACTGCCGACCAGCGCGTACGGCAGCTCGACGACGGCCGCGTCCACCAGCACGGGCCAGCCGCCCGGCAGTCCGAGCGGGGTGATGCCGCCGTACTCCATGCCGGTCTCCCCGGTCGCCGTGTCCATCGCGGCGAACGAGGCCTTGCGCGCGCCGAGTTGGCGGCGTACGACGCCGTTGACGTCGACGCGGCCGGTGGACGGCACGACGCTCGCGGCGAGCGTGGTCTCACCACCGCGCTTGCCGGCGACCACCACGCAGTTGGCGGACCACTGCAGCAGGTCACGGCCGTAGTGCTCCACGAAGGTGTCGGTGTCGGCCCACTGCGGGTCGGTGTCGACGTAGAGGATCTGCTCGGCCGGGACGCTGCCGTTCCAGTGGCGTACGGCGTCGGCGACCGGGTCGGTGAGCTCGTCGAGGCAGGCTGGGGCCGGACGGGCGTCGTCGAAGTGTCCGATGGGTGCGCGCATGACCGCACGCTAACAACACGGGACCGCCCTCGGACCGGGCACCTCAGGTCACGGGCGGCACCGAGACGGCCATCATCATCTCCATCGGCACCTCGCCGGTGTTGCCGTACGTGTGCGGGAGGTTGGCCTCGAAGGACACGCTCGCGCCCGCGGGCACGCGGTGGTCGACACCGTCGACAGTGAGCGTCAGCTCCCCGGCCGTGACGTGGAGCAGCTCGATGGTGCCGGCGGGGTGCGGGTCGGACGCGCTGCTCTCGCCGGGCATGAGCCGCCAGTCCCACATCTCCAGCGGGCCGGGCGCCTCGGTCCCGGCGAGCAGCCGGTTGTAGCTGCCGGCCTCGGTGTGCCACAGCCGTACGGCCTGCTCCGGGGGGACGATGCGGACCCTCGGGCCCTGCTCGTAGTCGAGGAGGGTGGTGATGCTGACGCCGAGCGCGTCGCCGATCTTGACGACGGTGCCGAGGCTGGGGTTGGTGCGGGCCTGCTCGATCTGGATGAGCATGCCGCGGCTGACGCCCGCCCGGGCGGCGAGCACGTCCAGGGTGAAGCCGCGCACCGCGCGCCAGTGCTTGACGCTGCGCGCCAGGGACTGGGTCAGCAGGTCGAGGTCCGACACATTCCGTCCAATATTCCGTAAGGCATAGTGCATCCGGCTGCACTACGGTGTGGTTGACCTGAGCGTTCACCGAACTGTACTGCGAGGCACCCGTCCGGCGGACGGCGACGGCGGCCACGCCGACCGGGCTGTCGGGGCGGTTCAGGATTCCGGCTTCAGCTCGGCCAGTCCGGCCGCGGCCTCCTCGTCCAGCTCGGCGAGCCGGGCCGCCGTCTCCTCGTCCAGGCCCGACAGGGCGCGCAGCTGCTCGGGCGTGACACCCTCCGGTATCGGCACCGGCGGCGGGGTGCGCAGCGGCGGCTGCCAGCCGTCGGCCGGTGTCCAGCGCCGTACGACGCGCGCCGGCGCGCCCGCCACCACGGCGTGGTCGGGCACCGCCCCCCGGACCACCGCGCCCGCGGCCACCACCACGTTCCGCCCGATCCGGGCACCGGGCAGGATCACCGCGCCCGTGCCGATCCAGCAGCCGGGCCCGATCTCCACCGGCTCCATCCGCGGCCACTGCTTGCCGATCGGCTCGTGCGGGTCGTCGTAGGAGTGGTTCGTGGACGTGACGTAGACGTACGGGCCGAAGTAGCAGTCGCTGCCGATGGTGACCGTCGTGTCCGCGATGACGTGACTGCCCCGGCCCAGGACGACACCGTCGCCGATGCGCAGGATCGGGTCCGGACCGAGGTCGAGGTCGGGCATCAGGCCCGCGGTGAGGGTGACCTGCTCGCCGACGATGCAGTGGGCGCCCACGTGGATCCAGGGTTCGCCGAAGACCGTGCCGAGCGGAAAGGCGAGTCTGGTACCTGTTCCCATCGCGCCGAATCGGTAGCGCCCGGGGTGTTCGGCGGTCACGGAGCCCGTGCGCTGCACCCAGGCCCAGCCCGCGTGGACGGCGCGCTGCGCGAGGCCGCGCCGCCAGGATGAGAACGTGTTCTTGCGCTTCGGCACGAGGTCACGGTACTCAGCGGTAGCTCACCCCGTGGTGTTGGAGGCCTGTGATCTTCGCCCTACCGGGTGTCGTACGGTTTGCGCGTTGTCTACGACGTTTCTGGAGGCCGACATGGGACAGCGGGCGATGATCACGGGCATCGGCGGCAGGGAGCCGGAGATCGACGAGACGGCGTTCGTGGCGCCGACGGCGTCGGTGATCGGGGGCGTGACGCTGGGTGCGGGGGCGAGTGTCTGGTACGGGGCGGTGCTGCGGGGCGACGTCGAGGCGATCTCCGTCGGGGCGAGCAGCAACGTCCAGGACAACTGCACGCTGCATGCGGACCCCGGGTTCCCGGTGACGGTGGGTGAGCGGGTCAGCATCGGTCACAACGCGGTGGTGCACGGCGCGACCGTCGAGGACGACTGTCTGGTCGGGATGGGGGCGACGGTCCTGAACGGGGCGGTGATCGGGGCCGGGTCGCTCGTCGCCGCGCAGGCGCTGGTGCCGCAGGGCATGGTGGTGCCGCCCGGGTCGCTGGTGGCGGGGGTGCCGGCGAAGGTCCGGCGCGAGCTGTCGGAGGAGGAGCGCCAGGGGATCACCCTCAACGGCACGATGTACGCCGAGCTGGCGAAGGCGCATCGCGAGGTGCATGCGTAGGCACGCGCCCCTAGGAGGCCTGCGCCTCCGTCACTTCCAGGTTCTGGCCCGCCTTCTTCGCCCTGCGCTTGAGGATCAGCATCGACGTGAGGCCGACGAGGACCGCTGCCACCAGGCCCAGCCACGAGAAGCGCTTCAGCCAGGACTCGGCGACGATGCCCACGTAGTAGATGACCGCCGTCGTGCCGCCTGCCCAGACGATGCCGCCGAGGACGTTGGCGATGAGGAACTTCCAGTACGGCATGCGGAGCACACCGGCGAGTGGGCCCGCGAAGATGCGGAGGAGGGCGACGAAGCGGCCGAAGAAGACGGCCCACATGCCCCACTTCTCGAAGGACCGCTCGGCCGTGGCGATGTGGCCCTCGCTGAAGTGCTTGGGGAACTTCTTGCCCAGCCAGGCCAGCAGGGGGCGGCCGCCCTTGCGGCCGATGGCGTAGCCGATCGAGTCGCCGATGATCGCGCCGGCCGTGGCGCTGGCGCCGAGGACGACGGGGTCGATGTGGCCGTGCTGGGAGGCCAGCAGGGCGGAGGAGACCAGGATGATCTCGCCCGGCAGCGGGATGCCCAGGCTTTCCAGGCCGATGACCAGTCCCACCAGTGCGTAGACGGCGACCGCGGGTACCGTTTCGAGCCACTCCTGGACGTGCAACGCCGGATCCTTTCCCTGTGCTTCCCTGCGTGCACGGGAAGCCTACCGGGTGACAAGACGTCCTCCGCGGCTCAGGCGTTCCAGTTCCACTCGGCGACCTCGGGCAGGTCCGTACCGTGCTCGCGGATCCAGGCGTGGTGGCGGGTGCGGGCGTCGGCCATCCGCTGGCGTACGGCCGTGGCCCGCACGGCGAGACCCGGGACGCGGTCGATGACGTCCATGACGAGGCGATAGCGGTCGAGGTCGTTGCGGACGACCATGTCGAAGGGCGTGGTGGTGGTGCCGGCCTCCTTGTAGCCGCGCACGTGCAGGTGCTGGTGGCCGGCGCGGCGGTAGGCGAGGCGGTGGATCAGCCAGGGGTAGCCGTGGTAGGCGAAGATCACCGGCTTGTCGGCCGTGAAGAGGCCGTCGTACTCGAAGTCGTTCATGCCGTGCGGGTGTTCTTCCCGGGGCAGCAGCCGGGCGAGGTCGACGACGTTCACCAGGCGGACGGACAGGTCGGGCAGGTGCCGGCGCAGCAGGTGCGCGGCGGCCAGGGTCTCCTGGGTGGGGACGTCACCGGCGCAGGCCAGCACCACGTCGGGCTCGCGGGAGCCGTCCTCGCTGCCGGCCCACTCCCAGATGCCGGCGCCGCGGGCGCAGTGGACCCGGGCCTCGTCCATCGACAGCCAGTCGAAGCAGGGCTGCTTGCCGGCCACGACGACGTTGACGTAGTCGCGGCTGCGCAGGGCGTGGTCCGCGACGGACAGCAGGGTGTTGGCGTCCGGCGGGAGGTAGACCCGGACGACCTCGGGACTCTTGTTGAGGACGTGGTCGACGAAGCCGGGGTCCTGGTGGGAGAAGCCGTTGTGGTCCTGCCGCCACACGTGGGAGGTCAGCAGGTAGTTGAGGGAGGCGATAGGGGCGCGCCACGGCAGTCGCCGGGAGGTGCGCAGCCATTTGATGTGCTGGTTGACCATCGAGTCGACGATGTGCACGAACGCCTCGTAGCAGGAGAACAGCCCGTGCCGGCCGGTGAGCAGATAGCCCTCCAGCCAGCCCTGGCAGAGGTGTTCGGAGAGGACCTCCATCACCCGGCCGTGCCGGTCGAGGTCCTCGTCGATGTCGAGGGTGCCCGCCTGCCAGGCCTTGCCGCTGGCGGCGTAGACCGCCTGCAGCCGGTTGGAGGCGGTCTCGTCCGGGCCGACCAGGCGGAAGTCACGACGGTCGGCGGTGTCCCGCATGACCTGGGCCAGGAGGTCGCCGAGGACGCGCGTGGGCTCGTGCAGGGTCGTGCCCGGCTTGTCGACGGGGACGGCGAAGTCGTCCAGGGGCGGGATCGGCAGGTCGCGGACGAGCAGCCCGCCGTTGGCGTACGGGGTGGCGCCGAGCCGCCTGCCGCCCTCGGGCACGCAGGCGAGGACGTCCGCGACCGGCCGGCCCTCGGCGTCGAACAGCTCCTCGGGCCGGTAGGAGCGCAGCCAGGCCTCCAGTTGGCGCAGGTGTTCCGGGTTGTCGCGGACGCCGGCCAGCGGCACCTGGTGGGAGCGCCAGGTGCCCTCGACCGGCTCGCCGTCGACCTCGGCCGGGCCGGTCCACCCCTTCGGGGTGCGCAGCACGATCACCGGCCAGTGCGGGCGCTCGGTCGCGCCCTCCTCGCGGGCGGCGCGCTGTGCCTCGGCGATGCGGTCGAGCGCGGTGTCCATCGCCTGGGCCATCGCGCGGTGGACGGCGGCCGGGTCGTCGCCGCTGACGTGGATCGGCTCGTGGCCGTAGCCGCGCAGGAGCGCGTCGAGCTCGGACTCCGGGAGGCGGGACAGCACGGTCGGGTTGGCGATCTTGTAGCCGTTGAGGTGCAGGATCGGCAGGACGGCACCGTCGTGGACGGGGTCGAGGAACTTGTTGGCGTGCCAGGATCCGGCCAGCGGGCCGGTCTCGGCCTCTCCGTCGCCGATCACGCAGGCGACCAGCAGGCCGGGGTGGTCGAGGGCGGCGCCGTAGGCGTGGGCGAGGGAGTAGCCGAGTTCGCCGCCCTCGTGGATCGAGCCGGGCACCTCCGGGGCGACGTGGCTGGGCACGCCGCCGGGGAACGAGAACTGCCGCAGCAACAGCTCCATGCCCTGCGCGTCCCGCGTCACGTCCGGGTACCTCTCGGTGTAGCTGCCCTCGAGCCAGGAGTTGGCCAGCACCGACGGGCCGCCGTGGCCCGGGCCCCAGATGCACAGCACGTCCAGCGCGCGGTTCCTGATCACCCGGTTGAGGTGCGTGTGGACGAGGTTGAGTCCGGGCGAGGTGCCCCAGTGGCCCAGCAGCCGCGGTTTGATGTGCTCGGGCCGCAGCGGCTCGGTCAGCAGCGGGTTCGCCAGCAGGTAGATCTGGCCGGCCGCCAGGTAGTTGGCGGCCCGCCAGTGGGCGTCCAGCGTGCGCAGTTCCTCGTCGGTCGGTTGCGTGCTGCTGTCCTGGCGCGGGGCCTCCGGCATGAGTGACTCCCTGGGTTCGGCGACGGCCTCAGGAGGAGTACCAGTCTGTTCCGGTTCGATGCCCGGCGCCTCCCGGCCGTGTGCCGACCGCTGCGCGGTGGGGCCGGGCGGACCGGATGGGCCACGCGTCGGGATCCGGGGCGGGCCGCCCGACCGGGTGACACGACGGGTGACCCGGTGGGTGACGCCGAAGGCCGGGACGGCCCCGCCCGACCGGGCCGGTGAGCCGAGAGCCGACCCCGCGGACGCCCGGACCCGCCCCGGGCCCTGGCGGCACGACACCCCGGAGGCTCGGTCTACGGGAGCGCGGTGGAGTGGAGCGTCGTCATCACGGCCGTCGTCACGGGGGCTGTCGCGGACCCCAGTACGTCGGCGTGGGGCACCGGGCCGAGGACATCGGTACCGGGCGTGCCGGTGTCGCCGGGGGCCCGTCCCGGTTCGGCCGCGCCGCAGCAGTCCGCCTGGGCGAACCGCGTCTCGTACCGCTCCTGCGGCAGATCCCCGGAGTCGCTGCGCGGGGGCTCGGGCCGATGCCCGGGCGGGGCCCCGTCGTACAGCTCCTTCTCCCGGCGGCTCTCCTGCCCGCGGCTCTCCCGAGGCGCGTCCTGGCCCCGCCGCTCCCCCGGCTCCCGCGCATCCCCAAAATCCCCCGCCGCGGCGCCCCCCGACCCCACCTCCGGTTCCAGCGCCCAGCGTTGCGCCGCGGATCCGTCGCGCCCGGCGACGACCACGTTCCGGCCCGTGCCACGGGCAAGGGCCAGCCCCTTGCCGCCGCGCGGCAGGAGTTCGCCGCGCACGGTCAGGTCGTAGCGCACCACTCCCTCGTGCACGAGGCAGCCGGCCAGGACGACCGAGCCCTCGGCGGTGTCGGAGCCGAGGCAGAGCGTGGGGTCGGCGGCGCTGCGCAGCATGCCGTCGTCCTGGTACGACCACTGGAGGGGCCCGGCGGCGGAGCACGAGGTCAGCACCATGCGGGCGTCGGCCCGGGGCCGGCCGCCCCGGACGCCGAGGCACAGGCCTGCGTCGAGGTTGCGCAGCCGTCCGCGGGCCACTTCGGCGGGGTGGCCGGCGGACGCGGCCGACGGGAGCCCGGCCGAGGAGGTTCCGGTGGAGTCGGGGGCGACGGAGTGGCCGCTGACCGCTCCCCAGGTGGCCCGTGGGGTGACGGTGCCGCCCTCCTCCGTCCAGCCCCGGGCGGCGAGCAGCGTCGCGAGCAGCACGAGGGAGGTCACCCCGACCGCGGCGGCCAGCGCCTTGGTGTGTCTTCTCGAAGGCCCGGGCCGGCCGCCCGCCGGCAGGGCCTGGGCCCTAAGCCGGTGGCGGCCACCGGCTCCGGCCGCGGACAGGGCACCCCGGCCCCGGTCCCGGCCGGGCCGTGATTCGAGGTAGCGGCGGGCGCCCCAGCCGAGCACCGTCTCCACGAGCAGGTCCTCCAACCCGCCCTCGAAATGGCTGAGTTGCTCGGCGGCGTGCCGGCAGTAGCGGCAGGCCATCAGATGCCGTTGCACGTCCGGCAGCAGAGCCCCGCCGCGACGCATCGGAACGTCCAGCAGCCGGTTGTAGAAGCGGCATTCCTGCGTCGGCGCGAGTTCCCGGTGGGCCCGGACGCAACCCGCCCGGAATTGCTCACGCGCCTGCTCCAGCGCGGCCGACGCGGTACGGACGTCCACTCCCAGCAGACCGGCCGGTACGGATATGGGCTCGGCCTCGACCTCGGTATGCCAGAGCAGGCATTGGGACGCCCCCGGAAGGGCCCCGAATGCGCGCTCGGCGAGCCGCCGCCTTTCGGCCGTCACGGACCGCGCGGCACGCAGTCCGCGCGCGCCGACGGTTTTGCGGAGTTCCGGCAGTACTCCGCAAATGCCGTCGTCGGCGGCCCATTCCCGGACCGCGTCCCGGACGGCCGCGAGCAGCCGCGGGCGCAGCGCGCCGCCGCCCGGCCGGGCGAGTTCCCGGCGGAACGCGGCGGCGGCCGCCATGGACGCCGAATCCTCGGAGGAGGCCAGGCAGATCACGGCGTACTCGTACACCGCCCGCCAGTGCCGGGCCAGCAACAGGGCGACCGCGCGCGGGCCTTCGCCGGGATCACCGACCCGGGCGAGGAGATGGCGATCGGAATCCGCGGGACCCGCTCCGGGGCGCGGCGGGTACGGGGGGCGTGGGGGGTAGGGGGATTGCACTGAACCATTTCCTTCCAGCCGCAGGACGGCATGCGAATTGCGCGTCCGTCGGAAAGCAGGTGCGTGATTGGTGCATACCTATGCCGCGTCAGCTGCGGACTTGGCTGTGAGGTGGCTCACTTTCGCACATACGACTCACAGGCAACAAGGAGTTCGGATGACCCGAGTTCAAAACGAGAGGAATTCAGATATGTTACCGGCGGTATCCGCACCGGCTTTCGATAACACTCCGACGGCGGCTCTCAAGTTGTGTGGGCGCAAAGGCGGTTGGTCCACGAAATCTCCGACCGCGCAGCCCTCCCCCGGGACATCGCGGCCGACATGCGAGAGCCCCGGCACTCGGCCGGGGCTCCGGGCAGGCGACAGGCGGATCAGCCGTTGGGGCGCAGCGTCCAGACCACGGTCATCTCGCCGGTGACCGCACCGTCGGCCCGCTGGATGGCGATGGACACGGGGAACTCCGGGCGCCCGCCCGCGTCCAGTTCGGCGACGACCTCGGCGGCCGGGCGGCCGAGGGTCGCGGTCGCGGTGACCGCGCCCATCGCCAGCTTCTTGTAGGCGATCTCGGCGCTGACGGCGAGCGGCACGGCGCGCGAGAGCTGGTCCCCGAACGCGGCCAGCACGATCGCCCCGCTCGCGGACTCGCCGAGCGTGAACATCGCCCCGGCGTGCGGCCCGCCCACGTGGTTGTGGTACTCGCCCTGGTCGGGCAGGGACACCACCGCCCGCTCCGGCGTCGTCTCGAGGAATTCGAGGTTCAGGGTCCGGGCCATGGGCACCGTGGCGGCGAGCATCTCGCCGATGGACATCTGGTCTGCGCTCATGGCCGCATGTTACTCACGAGTAGAGAGAGCTGACCAGGCCCGTGTGACGGCCGCCGCATCGTCCTCGCCGACCGTCCGCCCCGCCCCGTTCCCGCGTTGCTACGCCTCCGTCCACGGGCAGTGACCGAATCGTGTCCGGAGCGCGGCTAGGGTTGCTGCCCATGTGGCCAGGACAGCAGCCGCCCGGGGGCGAGCAGAACCCGCAAGCGAACAACCCGTACCAGCAGCCGGGTTACCAGCAGCCGAATCCGTACCAGCAGCCGGGCTATCAGCAGCAGCCCAGTCCCTACGGACAGCAGCCGCAGTGGGGTGCCCCCGGGCCGGCCGGCGCGCCGCAGCCCCCGCAGGGCGGTGGCGGCGGCAACCGGACGAAGCTGGTCGCGATCATCGCCGCCACGGCGGTCGTCGTGGCGGCCGGTGTCACGGGCTTCCTGGTGCTGGGCGGCGACAAGGACGACACGGCGGACGGCGGCAAGGGCGGAAGCAAGAAGAGCACGGCGCCGGCGAGCCCGTCCGCGGAGGCGAGCACGCCCGCCGCGGGCGACAACCCCCGCGGCGGCGGGGAGGAGAAGCCCACGGTCAAGGGCTGGAAGGTCGTCATCAACCCCAAGTGGGGCACGGCCTTCGACGTGCCCGCGGACTGGGAGGTCGCGTCCCCGACGTCGTCCGTCTTCTTCGAGGACGAGAAGTCCGACGACGGCAAGCCGCTCATCATCATGTCGGCGCCGGCCTTCTACAAGTCCAAGTGGTGCACCAGCGACGACAACAAGGACGGCAGGACCGAGAGCGAGGCCCTGGCCGGGGCGGGCACCAAGGGCGCGGACGGGGCCAAGAACACCGATGAGGTCGCCCTCAACCAGGTTGCCTGGTGGGTGTACGGCGGTTACACGCAGCCGGACAAGAAGAGCGTCAAGACCGACGAGAAGGCCAGGCCCTACACCACCACCGCGGGCGTGAAGGGCAGCGTCGCCTGGGCGTGGTCGGAGAACACTCCCGACAAGGGCAAGTGCGCGAGCGACGGCAAGGCGGTCACGTTCGGCTTCAAGAACTCGGCGGGCGACTTCGTCGCGTGGAGTTTCTTCGGGGCCAAGGGCGTCAAGGACGAGGTGCCCAAGGAGACCATCCTGAAGATCCTCAGCACGGTCCGGCTGCACGGCGAGCCCACCGGAGGCTGACGCCGCCGAACGGGCCCGCCTGCGACAACGCGCAAACCGTTTGGCAGGACGGGCCCCCGGCGGCGATAGTCGGCCGGTGACCTCGCCCCCCACCCCCACCGCCTCCGCCCGACGCCCCCGCCGGCCCGCCTGGGCGGGGCGCAACTACTCCCTGCTCACCGCCGCCGCGGTCGTCACCAACCTGGGCAGCCAGGGAGCCCTGGTCGCCGCGGCGTTCGCCGTGCTCGAAACGGGCGGCGACGGCGGTGACGTCGGCCTGGTCGCGGCGGCCCGCATGCTCCCCCTGGTGCTGTTCCTGCTGATCGGCGGCGCCGTCGCGGACCGGCTGCCCCGGCACCGCGTCATGGTGGCGGCCAACGCCCTGAACTGCGTCTCCCAGGCCGCCTTCGCCGCCCTCGTGCTGACCGGGGATCCCCGGCTGTGGCAGATGATGCTGCTCGCCGCCCTCGGCGGCACCGGCCAGGCCTTCTTCGGCCCGGCCGCCGAGGGCATGCTGATGTCCTCCGTCTCGGGCGAGCAGGCGGGCCGCGCGTTCGCGGTGTTCCGGATGGCGATGCAGGGCGCGGCCCTGGGCGGCGCCGCGGTCGGCGGTGCCATGGTCGCCGTGATCGGGCCCGGCTGGGTGCTGGCGGCGGACGCGGCGGCCTTCGCCGTCGCCGGGGTGCTGCGGGCCTTCCTCGACGTCGGTCACATCCCGCCGCGCGCACCGGGCGGTGGTCTGCTCGCCGATCTGCGGGAGGGCTGGCGGGAGTTCTCCGGCCGGGCGTGGCTGTGGGCCGTCGTCGTCCAGTTCTCGATCGCCAACGCGGTCGTCTCCGCCGCCGACGCGGTGTACGGCCCGCTCGTCGCCCGGGACCACCTGGGCGGCGCGGGCCCGTGGGGCCTCGCCCTGGGCGCGTTCGGGGCGGGCACCGTCGCCGGGGCCGTGTTGATGACCCGCTGGAAACCCCGCCGCCTGCTCCTCGCCGGCACCCTCTGCGTCTTCCCCCTGGCCCTGCCCTCGGCCGCGCTCGCCGTGCCGGTGCCGATCGGGGTGCTCTACGTGGTGATGTTCGTCGCCGGCGCTACGATCGAGGTGTTCGGCGTGTCCTGGATGACGGCCCTGCACCAGGAGATCCCCGAGGACAAGCTCTCCCGCGTCTCGGCGTACGACTGGTTCGGCTCGGTCGCGCTGGTACCGCTCGCCACGGCCGCGGCCGGCCCCGCCGAGGAGGCGTTCGGCCGTACGGCCGCGCTGTGGGGCTGCGCCGGCCTGGTCGTCCTGGTCACGGCGGCCGCGCTGTGCGTACCGGACATACGCAACCTGCGGCGCAGGACCGCCCCGGTGGCCCGAGGCGGCACCGGGCACGCGTCAGCCGATGCCGAACGCCCCGTCGGGGGGCTCGGGTGACGGCACGGCGTCCTCGTCCCGCACGGCCCGCGCGTCCCCGATGAAGTCCCGCAGGGCGGCGCCGTGTTCGACCCGGGCCGGGAAGACGTCGGCGGCCATGAGCCGGGCCAGGGCGGCGACGTCGACCGGCTGGTGCCCGGCCACGAGCACCGCGTTCCCGAACCGCCGTCCCCGCAGCACCCCCGGCTCGGCGATCAGCACGAGTTCCTCGAAGACGGTGGCCAGGGTGGCGAGTTGCGACCGCAGAAAGGCGAAGGGCGCGGCGTCGGGCAGATTCGCGAGATAGAACCCACCGTCCCGCAGCACCCGCACGGCCTCGCGGACGTAGTCGACGGACGTCAGATGCGCCGGCACCCGCGACCCGCCGAACACATCGGCCACGATGACGTCCGCCGCGTCCGAGGGAGCGTTTTCCAGCCACGCCCGGGCATCCGACGCGTGCAGCGTGACCCGCGCCCCGTCCGGCAGCGGCAGGTGCTCGGACACCAACTCCAGCAGCCCCCGATCGGCCTCGACGACGTCCTGCCGTGCCCCCGGCCGGGTCACGGCCACGTACCGGGGCAGGGTCAGCGCCCCCCCGCCGAGGTGCAGCACGTCCAACGCGGCCCCCGGCTCCGCCACGACATCCAGCACATGCCCGAGCCGCCGCGCGTACTCGAACTCCAGATGCGTCGGCTCGTCCAGATCCACATAGGACTGCGGCGCCCCGTCGACGGTCAGCAACCAGGCCCGTTCCCGGTCGACGTCGGGCATCAGCTTGGCAAACCCATGATCGACGGACCGGGCGACGGGAATGGAGTCCTTCACCCCTCCATTGTGCGTGGGACAACGCAGAGGAGGGGCGCGGGGAACTGCGCGACCAGCCCAAGACGGCCCGCAGTCCCCCACCACCTCAACCCACCACGGTCACGGTCCCGGCCCCCACGGTCCGCCCACCCTCACGAATGGCGAACCCGAGCCCCGGCTCCAACGGCACCTCCCGCCCCAGCTCCACAGTCATGGCAACCGTGTCGCCGGGCCGAGCCACCGCCACCTCACCGAGGTCGACCACCCCCACCACATCCGCGGTCCGGATGTAGAACTGCGGCCGGTACCCGGAGGAGACGGGCGTCGTCCGCCCACCCTCCCGAGCCGACAGGACATACACCTGCGCCGAGAAACGCCGCCGCGGCTTCACACTCCCCGGCGCGGCCACCACGTGCCCCCGCCGGACAGCGTCCCGGGGAACCCCCCGCAGCAGCAGCGCCACGTTGTCCCCGGCCTGCGCCTCCTCCATCGGCTTGCCGAAGGTCTCCAGCCCCGTGACCACCGTCTCCACGGAAGCCCCGAGCACCTCGACCTTGTCCCCGACCCGCACCGTGCCCCGCTCCACCGCACCGGTCACCACGGTCCCCCGCCCGGTGATGGTCAGCACGTTCTCCACGGACAGCAGAAACGGTGCGTCCAGATACCGCTCCGGCATCGGCACATACGTGTCCACCGCGTCGAGCAGCGCCTCGATCGAGGCAGTCCAGCGCGGGTCACCCGCCAGTGCCTTCAGTCCCGAGACGCGTACGACGGGTACGGAGTCGCCGCCGTAGCCGTGCGCGGTGAGCAGGTCGCGGACCTCCAGCTCGACCAGGTCGGTCAGTTCCTCGTCCCCCGCGTCGGCCTTGTTGAGGGCGACCACGATGTGGTCGACGCCCACCTGCCGGGCGAGCAGTACGTGTTCGGCGGTCTGCGGCATGATCCCGTCGAGCGCGGAGACGACGAGGATCGCCCCGTCGAGCTGCGCGGCGCCGGTGACCATGTTCTTGACGTAGTCGGCATGGCCCGGCATGTCGACGTGCGCGTAGTGCCTGGTGTCGGTCTCGTACTCGACGTGCGCGATGTTGATGGTGATGCCGCGCGCCGCCTCCTCGGGCGCTCGGTCGATCCGGTCGAACGGCACGTACGTGCCGGTGCCGCGCTCGGCGAGGACCTTGGTGATCGCGGCCGTCAGGGTCGTCTTGCCGTGGTCGACATGACCCATCGTGCCGATGTTGAGATGTGGTTTCGTGCGGACGTAGGCCGTCTTGGACATGGCTGTACCTCGAAGCGTCTCGTCATGGAGTGGGACCCCGAGGACCTGCCCGACCCTCCCCCTGCGGGGTCCGCCGGACGAACCGGAGAGGGTCAGCTTCGGGCGCCGTCTGCAACGGCCGTGACAACCACGACGGCAGCCTTCGGGGCATCCGTGACCACGGATGCTGCGAGGGTGAAGGCGTGCCGGAACATGAGTCAGATCATTGCCGACGCTTTACCGCACGTCGAATGGTTTTCGGCGGCCGCCCTGTCGGTCCGCGCGCGGGGACGCGCGGGGCTGCCTGTGACGCTCGTGAGACGAACCATACGGCGATCACACACATGTGTCGGTTAGTGTCGCCGGATGCTCGATGCCACCACCCGCTCTGGGGGCACCGCCACGGCCTCTCCCCGGGCCAGCACCGCGGAGCTCGCCGTCGCCGTCCCCTCGGCAACGACCGCCTCGCCCGTCCCGTCCACCGGTTTCGCCGCTCGCTGCACGAGAGTTCTGCTCTCCCCGTGGTCGAGGCTGTCCCTGCTCGTCGCGCTGCTCGCCGCCGGGGCGTGCGGGGTGCTGCTGTTCGAGCCGCAGCGGCTGCTGACGCAGGGCTGGCCGCCGCAGCTCTCCGGAGCCATGGCGGCGCTGGTGTTCGCGGTGGCGTACGGCGTGTGCACGGTGGCGTTCGTGCCCAGGCCGCTGCTGAACCTGGCGGCGGGGGCGCTGTTCGGTTCGCAACTGGGCACCGGAGTGGCGCTGGCGGGCACGGTGCTCGGTGCCGGGATCGCCTTCTGCCTGGGCCGGGCGCTGGGCCAGGACGCCCTGCGGCCGCTGCTGCGCGGGCGCTGGCTGAAGGCCGCGGACGGCCAGCTCAGCCGGCACGGCTTCCGCTCGATGCTCGCGGTGCGGCTCTTCCCCGGTGTGCCGTTCTGGGCCGCGAACTACTGCGCCTCGGTCTCCCGCATGGGCCTGCTGCCGTTCCTGCTGGCCACGGGCCTCGGCTCGATCCCGAACACCGCCGCCTACGTCGTCGCCGGCGCCCGCGCCTCCACCCCGACGTCGCCCGCCTTCCTGATCGCCCTGGCCTGTATCGCCCTGCCCGCGCTGGCGGGTGTGGTGGTGGCCTGGCGCAAGCGGCACCGCCTGCGCCAGCTCTGACGGACCGTTACGCCCGCCCGGCTCACACCCGTTCCAGCACCATGGCGTTGGCGAGCCCGCCCGCCTCGCACATCGTCTGGAGCGCGTACCGGGCGCCCCGTTCCCGCATCGCGTGCACCAGCGTCGTCGTCAGCCGGGTGCCGCTCGCGCCGAGGGGGTGGCCGAGCGCGATCGCGCCGCCGTGCACGTTGACCCGGGCGAGGTCGGCGCCGGTCTCCTGCCGCCAGGCCAGAACGACGCTCGAGAACGCCTCGTTGACCTCGAACAGATCGATGTCGTCGAGGGTGAGCGACGCCCTGCGCAGCACCTTCTCGGTCGCCGGGACGACACCGGTGAGCATCAGCAGCGGGTCGGAGCCGGTGACCGCGAAGCTGTGCAGCCGGGCGAGCGGGCGCAGGCCGAGCCGGGCCGCCGTCTCGCCGGAGGTGATGAGCACCGCCGAGGCGCCGTCGTTGACGGGGCTGGCGTTGCCCGCCGTGACGTTCCACTCGATCTGCGGGAAGCGCTCGGCGAAGCCGGGGTCGTAGTAGGCGGGCTTGAGGCCGGCGAGGACCTCGGTGGTGCTGCCGGGCCGTACGCACTCGTCGCGCGTGACGCCCTCCAGGGGCGCGACCTCGGCGTCGAAGAGCCCGCTGTCCCAGGCCGCCGCGGCCTTCCGGTGCGACGAGACGGCGAAGTCGTCCATCTGCTCGCGGCCGATCGACCACTTGGCGGCGATGAGTTCGGCGCTGATGCCCTGCGGGACGAGTCCCTCCGGGTAGCGCTCGGCGATCCCCGGGCCGAAGGGGTCCTTGCCCGCGGGCACGTTCGACCACATCGGCACCCGGCTCATCGACTCGACCCCGCAGGCCACGACGAGGTCGTACGCGCCCGAGAGGACGCCCTGGGCCGCGAAGTGCACGGCCTGCTGGGAGGAGCCGCACTGGCGGTCCACGGTGGTCGCGGGCACCGACTCGGGGAAGCCCGCGGACAGGGCGGCGTAGCGGGTGGTGTTCATGGCCTGCTCGCCGACCTGGTCGACGGTGCCGCCGATGACGTCGTCGATCAGCGCCGGATCGACGCCGGAGCGTTCGACGAGGGTGCGCAGGGTGTGGGCGAGGAGCTCCACCGGGTGGACGTGCGCGAGGGCGCCGTTCGGCTTGCCCTTGCCGATCGGGGTGCGTACGGCTTCGACGATGACTGCGTCACGCATGTGCGGGCCTCCACGACTACCAGTGAGTAGGAAATCCAAACTCACCGTAGCTCCATGGGTTGGAAAATCCAACCCTCTCCTAGACTGGGCTTCATGGCCGCCAGCAAAGATCCGCGCCCCTGCTCCATCGCCGACACCCTGGCCCTCGTGGGCGAGAAGTACTCGCTGCTCGTCCTGCGGGAGGTGTGCCTCGGCAACGGCCGTTTCGACCAGCTGGTGCGCAACATCGGCGCACCGCGCGACATCCTCGCCACGCGGCTGCGCCGGCTCGTCGACGCCGGGATCCTGGTCAAGCAGCCCTACAGCGAGCGCCCGCAGCGCTTCGAGTACCGGCCCACCCGGGCCGGGCTGGAACTGGAACCCGTGCTGATGACCCTCATGGCCTGGGGCGACCGCCACCTGCGCACGGACGGCGACCGTCCGATGGTCCTGGAGCACTCCTGCGGCCAGGCCCTCGCCCCGGTCGTCACCTGCCGGGCCTGCGGCGACGAGGTGCGCCACGAGGACCTCACGGCCCACCCCCGGACGCCCGGCTGGACGGTGACCGGACCGACGGCGGCCTGATCCCGCCCCGCCGCACAGCACCGGCCAAACCCCTGTGTCGGAGCGGCCGTCCGGGGACGCTACGCTTCCCCCTCGGCACACCTGATCCCCCGGTTCGTCACACCCGGCGGGCCGGTGTGCCCGTCGTCCGTTCCACGATCGGCACTTGGACTCCGCTACCTCATGTCTTGGTTCGAATCACTCATCCTCGGACTCGTCCAGGGGCTGACCGAGTTCCTCCCCGTCTCGTCCAGTGCGCACCTGCGCCTGACGGCGGCCTTCTCGGGCTGGGAGGACCCGGGCGCCGCCTTCACGGCGATCACCCAGATCGGCACGGAGGCCGCCGTGCTGATCTACTTCCGCAAGGACATCGGGCGGATCATCTCGGCGTGGACGCGCTCGCTCACGAACAAGGCGCTCCGCAGCGACCCCGACGCGCGGATGGGCTGGCTGGTCATCGTCGGCTCCATACCGATCGGTGTGCTCGGCGTGACGCTGAAGGACCAGATCGAGGGGCCGTTCCGCGACCTGCGGATCACCGCGACGATGCTGATCGGCATGGGCATCGTCCTGGGCGTCGCCGACCGGCTCGCGGCACGAGACGAGAGCGGCGGCAGGCACCGCGCACCCAAGCAGCGCAAGTCCCTGGAGGACCTCGGCGTACGGGACGGCCTGATCTACGGCGTCTGCCAGGCCATGGCGCTCATCCCCGGCGTCTCCCGCTCCGGCGCCACCATCAGCGGCGGCCTGTTCATGGGCTACAAGCGCGAGGCCGCGGCCCGCTACTCCTTCCTGCTCGCCATCCCCGCGGTGCTGGCCTCCGGCCTCTTCGAGCTCAAGGACGCGACGGAGGGCGGCCACGTCTCGTGGGGGCCGACGATCTTCGCGACGATCATCGCCTTCGGCGTCGGCTACGCGGTGATCGCGTGGTTCATGAAGTTCATCTCGACCAAGAGCTTCATGCCGTTCGTCTGGTACCGGATCGCGCTCGGCGTGGTCATCATCGCCCTGGTGTCGATGGGCGCGCTGAGCCCGCACGCGGCCGAGTCGGCGGGCTGACCCCGGCGGCCTGTGACCCGCGTCTCGTGACCAACCGCATAGCGATCGGGTAGCCGTCCGGTAGCGGGCTGTCAGTGGCTCCCCCTAGGCTTGTCGGCATGTCCCCCGATTTCTTGACCCCTGGTTCCGTGCGGTCCGCCGCCGAGGTCAACGAGGAGATCCGTGCGCTCTGGCGGCGCACGGGCGGCACCCTGTCGGCCGAGGAGCGCGCGGAGTACGAGCTGCTGGTCGTCGAGTGGGCGGCCGCGATCCGCGGCGCCGTCGTCAAGGCGGCCTGATCCCGCCGCACACCCCTTGGCTCCGCGCCTCCCATGCCCAACACTGAGCCGATGACGCAGCGCGTGGAGCTCGCCACCGTGAGAGACCGGCTGGCCGTCGACGGAGTGATCACCGACTACGCGGTGGCGGTCGACGACGGTGACTGGGAGGCGTACCGGGGGCTGTTCGTCCCTCAGGGACGGGCGGACTACCGCTCGGCCGGCGGCATCGAGGGGGAGGCCCCGGCGGTCGCCGAGTGGCTCGCCGAGAGCATGCGGCTCTTCCCGATGCGACAGCACCTGATCGTCAACCGGCGGGTGCGCTTCGGTGTCTGGGAGCAGGACACCGGCGACACGGCCCAGGTCCAGGCCGACTACGTCAACCCCATGGCCACCGAAGGGCCGGCGCCCGACTTCGTGTGCGGCGGCCGGTACGCGTTCGGGCTGCGGCGCACGATCGACGGCTGGCGGCTGAGCGAGGTGGTCGTGAGGGAGAAGTGGCGGCGCCTTCCCGAGCGGCGGACGGCACCTGTGGTCAACTGACCCGGCGTCCACTGTCGTAGATCGTCCCCAGGGCGCACACTGGAGGCACGAGCGGGTAGGAGGCGCCTATGAAGACGCTCGGCCACTGGCTCGCCTCCCCGTGGCGGCGCTCGGCCGCCGCCGTGATAGCGGGCGCCCTTCCCGTACTCGCCTATCCCGCCCCGTCCGCGTGGTGGTGGGCCTACGTCGCCCTGGTCCCCTGGATCCTGCTGATCCGCAGCGCGCCGACCGGGAAACGCGCGGCGTACGACGGCTGGTGCGGCGGGTTCGGCTTCATGGTGGCCATGCACCACTGGCTGCTGCCCTTCCTGCACGTCTTCACGTTCGTCCTCGCGGCGCTGCTCGGCGCCCTGTGGGCCCTGTGGGGGTGGCAGGTGCACCGCCTGCTGGCAGGCCTCCCCTCGCGGCGGCGGATCGCGGCCGCACTCGTCGTCCTGCCGTCGGGCTGGCTGGCCGTCGAGCTGGTCCGCTCCTGGCAGGGTCTCGGCGGCCCCTGGGGCATGCTCGGCTCCACTCAGTGGCAGGTCGAGCCGGCACTGCGGCTGGCCTCGATCGGCGGGGTGTGGCTGCTCAGCTTCCTGATCGTGGCCGTCAACGTCGCGGTCGCCGTGCTCGTCGCGGTCCGTCAGGCCCGCGTGCCCGCCATGGCCGGTCTCGTCGCCACGGCCGCCGCCACCTCCGCCGCCTGGCCCCTCTCGCCCCGCCCCGCCGTCGACGGCCAGGTCAGGATCGCCGTGGTCCAGCCGGGCATCGTCGGCGGCCCGGACAGCGCGGACCGCCGGTTCGCCCGCGAGGAACAGCTCACCCGCCGGCTGGCCGGACAGGACGTCGACCTGATCGTCTGGGGTGAGAGCAGCGTCGGCTTCGACCTCGGGGACCGGCCCGACCTCGCCCGGCGGCTCGCGGACCTGTCCCGCGCGACGGGCGCCGACATCCTGGTCAACGTGGACGCCCGGCGCTCCGACAAGCCCGGCATCTACAAGAGCTCCATCCTGGTCGGGCCCGACGGTCTCACCGGCGAGCGCTACGACAAGATGCGGCTCGTCCCCTTCGGCGAGTACGTCCCGGCCCGCTCCCTGCTCGGCTGGGCCACCTCCGTCGGCAAGGCGGCGGGCGAGGACCGCATGCGCGGCTCCCGGCCGGTCGTGATGAACGTGGGGGACAGCCTGCGCGCCGGCCCGATGGTGTGCTTCGAGACGGCCTTCCCCGACATGACCCGCCACCTCGCCCGGGAGGGCGCCGACGTGCTGATCGGCCAGTCGTCGACGTCCACCTTCCAGAACAGCTGGGCGCCCGAGCAGCACGCCTCCCTCGCCGCGCTGCGCGCCGCCGAGACCGGCCGCCCGATGGTGCACGCGACGCTGACGGGTGTCTCCGCCGTCTACGGCCCGAGCGGGCAGCGGGTCGGCTCGTGGCTCGGGACGGACGCGTCCGCCGCGCAGATCTACGACGTCCCCCTCGCCCACGGCACCACGCCCTACGTGCGCCTCGGTGACTGGACCGTGCACGCGGCCATGCTGATCCTCGCCGCCTGGGGCGCCGGTGAAGGTCTGCGGACGCTGCGGCTCAGGCGGTCCGCTCCTGAACCGCGCGTACCACCCGCTCGCACAGTTCATGGGTCTCCAGCGCGTCCCGGGCGCTGAGCACCTTGCCCGCCCGGACCGCGTCGAGGAACGCCAGCACCGCCTGTTCGATACCGCGCTGCCGGGCCACCGGCACCCAGTCGCCGCGCCGCCGCACGGTCGGCTGCCCCTTGTGGTCGACGACCTCGGCGAGGTTGATCACCTGCCGCTTGGTGTCCTGCCCGGAGACCTCCAGGATCTCCTCGGCCGAACCGCTGAGCCGGTTCATCACGCCGAGCGCGGTGAAGCCGTCCCCGGCGAGCTGGAGCACGACGTGGTGCAGCAGGCCGTCCTGGACGCGGGCGCGCACGGTGACGTCGTCGACCTCGCCGGGCACCAGGAACCGCAGGGTGTCGACGACGTGGATGAAGTCGTCGAGGATCATCGCGCGCGGCTCCTCCGGGAGCCCGATGCGGTTCTTCTGCATCAGGATCAGCTCGCGCGGATGGTCGGCGCACTGCGTGTAGCCGGGCGCGTGACGCCGGTTGAAACCGACGGCGAGGCTCGTGTCCCGCTCCTCGGCGAGCGCCACCAGCCGCGCGGACGCGTCGAGTTCGTAGGCGAGCGGCTTGTCGACGTACGTGGGCACGCCGGCCTCCAGCAGCCGCGTCACGATCTCCGGGTGCACGATCGTCGGCGCGTGCACGAAGGCGGCGTCGAGCCCCGCCGCGAGGAGGGAGTCGAGGGTGGTGTGCCGCCGCTCCGGCGGGACGTGGAGGCCGTCGGCGACCCGGTCGAGCGTGGCGGGCGTGCGCGTCTGGAGGTGCAGCTCCACCCCGGGCTGGAAGGCGAGGACCGGAAGGTAGGCCTTCTGCGCGATGTCGCCGAGTCCGATGCAGCCGACCTTCATGAGGTGCTCTCCTCCAACGGTTGCCTGCCGGGGTCTGCTCGGAAGCATACGGCGGCTGCGCGAGCTGCTGGACGGGAGGCTCGGGGCCTGAAAAAGCCGTGGTGCGGCAGGAGGCGTTGGGAAAGGATGCGGGCATGACGACCGAACGCCGTATGCCTGCCACGACCGCCGACGAACGCACGATGCTGGAGGGCTGGCTGGAGTTCCACCGGCAGACACTCGCGTGGAAGTGCGAGGGCCTGACCGACGAGCAGCTCAGGTCCTCCGCCGTGGAGCCCTCCGACCTGTCGCTGCTGGGGCTGGTGCGGCACATGGCGGACGTGGAGCGGAGCTGGTTCCGCCGGGTGCTCACGGACGAGGCCGTGGCGCCGCTCTACTGGAGCGACGAGGACCCGGACGGCGAGTTCCATCTGACAGATGCCGACACCTACCGGGAGGCGCACGCGGCCTGGCAGGCCGAGATCGAGACCGCCCGGAGCAACGCCGCCCGCTTCGGCCTGGACGACATCTCCGAGGGCAAGCACCGACGCACCGGCGAACGGTTCAACCTGCGGTGGATCTACACCCACATGATCGAGGAGTACGCGCGGCACAACGGCCACGCCGACCTGATCCGCGAGCGCATCGACGGCTCGACCGGCGACTGACGTCACCCGGGACAGCCCGCCGACGTCACCCCGGACGGGCCGTCTGCCTCCCTACGGGGCGCGAGATCACCCGTGCGGGGCATCCTCCACCCGTCCGCCGCCCCGCCGCGGGCCGGACGCACCAGAGTGGCGCGGGTGCATCGAACGACGACCACAGCGACGCTCCTGGTGACCGTGGCTGTCTCGGCCCTCTCCGGCTGTGTGACGGTCCAGCGTCCCCCCGTTCCCGGGTCGCCGGCGGGCCCGTCCCGGACGTCGGCGCCGGAGCCGGAGGGGCAGACGCAGACGCAGATCGTGCAGGCACCGGCCCGGGAGGCCCTGGAACTCATCGAGACGTCCCGCCGCCCGGAGCCGGCCGCGTCCCCGTCGCGCCTGACCACGCCCGCCGCGACGGCGCCACAGCAGCGGCGGCAGCCGCCCGGCACCCGCGACGTCCGCCCGCGCCCCGCCCGCCCGGAACGCCCCGAGCCGGCCCCGCGCGGCCCACGGCTTCCGCACACCGGCCTGCCCGACGTCCCGGATTCGGTACGTCAGGACGTCCGGGAGAACGTCCCGAAGAACACGGACGTCTGTGCGTTGGGCAGGCGCTACGGAGGCTGGCGGGCGGACAGCCCGGAGGCCACCATCTGCCGCGACACCTACGGGCGTTGAACCACCCTCGAAACGCGCCCCCGGGACAGGTGGGCCGGGCAGGCCCTGCCCCGTTCCTTCACGGCCGCTGCCTCGGCGGTGCCCACGTCCCCCCGCCGTCCTCGCCCAGCCGGGACTCCAGTCGGCTGATGGCCGCCCGGACGCCCTCGCCGTAGGGGTCGTCGGTGAGGGCCGTGGCCGCTCCCCGCGCCCGCCGCAGGTGTGCGCGGGCGGCGTCGCGGTGGCCGAGTCTGTCGTAGTCGGCGGCCAGGTTGAGGTGCAGCGAGGGGTAGAGCGCGCGCACCACGAGGGCCCCCTCCCCCGAGGTGGTCCCGGCGTCGGTGATCTCCTCCGCCGCCGTCAGCGCGCGCAGGTCCCAGGCCAGTTCGTCGGCGGGATCGTCCTGCGTGTCGGCCAGGTAGTGGGCGAGGGTGCAGCGGTGCAGCGGGTCGCCGTGCTCCCCGATCTCCGCCCACAGGTCCAGGAACCGCTGCCGGGCCTCCTCCCGGTCCCCGGCGTGGTGCAGCATGACGACCTGCCCGATCCGCGTCGGCACGGCATCCGGCGCCGCCTGTCCCTGTCGCTCCACGGCCACGCCCTCCGCACCGCTCGCCCGCTGTTCCTCCCGACGCTAACGGCAGGAGGGGAGGATCCAGCTGAGGCCGCTCCGTACGTCGCCGGGGCGTCAGCCGTCAGCCCAGGTTCGGAATCGTCCAGTCGATCGGCTCGTGCCCCTGCGCCGCCACCGCCGCGTTGATCTGCGTGAACGGACGCGAGCCGAAGAACTTCTTCGCCGACAGCGGCGAGGGATGCGCGCCCTTGACCACCACATGCCGCGACTCGTCGATCAGCGGGAGCTTCTTCTGCGCGTAGTTCCCCCACAGCACGAACACGGCCGGGTCGGGCCGGCCGGCCACCGCGCGGATGACCGCGTCGGTGAACCTCTCCCAGCCCCGGCCCTTGTGCGAGTTGGCCTCACCGCCGCGAACGGTGAGCACCGCGTTGAGCAGCAGGACGCCCTGCCGCGCCCACGGCATCAGATAGCCGTTGTCCGGGATCGGCGTGCCCAGCTCCTCGTGCATCTCCTTGTAGATGTTCCGCAGGGACGGCGGGATCCGCACACCGGGCCGGACCGAGAAGCACAGCCCGTGCCCCTGCCCCTCGCCGTGGTACGGGTCCTGACCGAGGATCAGGACCTTCACCCTCTCGTACGGCGTGGCGTCCAGCGCGGCGAAGACCTCCTCGCGCGGCGGATAGACGGGACCCTTCGCCCGCTCCTCCTCGACGAACTCCGTCAGCTCCTTGAACCAGGGCTGCTGCAGCTCGTCACCCAGAACCCCGCGCCAGGACTCGGGCAGCATGGCGATGTCGGTCACGTCAACGTCCTCACGATGTGCGGTCACTTCCAGGCCACAGAACCTACAGGCGACCACTGACAACGTGCCCGGGAGAGCCCGGCGCCCGCCCGCCTACCAGGCGGTCTTGCGGTGCAGCTCCCACATCATCATGATCGTCGACGGGTCCATGGCCCGCTCCGCGCCCGAGATGTCCTGGCTGGCCGCCACGTACTGCCGGCCCTGCCACAGCGGCAGCAGCCGCGCGTCGTCCACGAGGATCCGCTGGGCCTCCTCGAACTCCTTCTCCACGTTCGCGCGATCGCTCTCGCGGCGCGACCGGGGGAGCAGGTCGCCGGTGATCTCGGGCGCCGGGTAGGGCGTTCCGAGGGCGTTCTGCTCGCCGACGAACGGCGCGATGAAGTTCTCGGCGTCCGGGAAGTCGGGGAACCAGCCACGCCCGAACACCGGGTACTCGCCCTTGCGGTAGCCCTCGACGTACGTCTTCCAGGGGCGGCTCTTCAGGGTGATCTCGAACAGGCCGGAGTCCTCGAGCTGACGCTCCAGCTCCTTGAACTCCGCCGCGGTCTCGGAGCCGTAGCGGTCGCTCGTGTACCAGAAGGTGAGCGGGACCCGCTGGTTGATGCCCGCGCCGGTGAGGATCTTGCGGGCCTTGGCGACGTCCGGGTCGCCGTAGTCGTCGAAGAAGCCCGTCGTGTGACCGGTGAGGCCCTTGGGGACCATGGAGTACAGCGGGTCGACGGTGTCCTTGTAGACCTTGTGGGCGATCGCCGCCCGGTCGACGACCTGCGCGATGGCCTGGCGCACGGCCTTGCGGTTGGCCCAGGAGTCCTTCGGGTTGAACACCAGGTAGTTGATGTCGGTGCCGGTGCCCTCGACGAGCTGGATCTCGTCCTCGTTGGAGGACTTGCTCTGGAGGTCGACCACGTCACCGGCGCCCAGACCGCGGTAGGTCACGTCGATCTGCTCGTCCCGCAGCGCCTTGACCATGGCGCCGGAGTCCTGGAAGTAGCGGATGGTCACCGCGTCGTTCCGGCGCTCGGCGTAGCCCTTGTAGCCGTCGTTGCGGACGAGGACGGCCTCCTTGCCCTCGTCGTACGAGTCGAGGGCGTACGGCCCGGAGCCGACGACGTCGCTGCCCTTGCGCAGGGAGTTCTCCGGGTAGGCGGCCGGGGAGACGATCGACATGGCAGGGGTGGCGAGCACGAACGGGAAGGTCGCGTCGGGCTTGTTGAGGTGGAAGATCACCTCGCGGTCGTTCGGCGCCTGGACGCGTTCGAGGCTGCCGAGCAGACCGGCGGGGCCGCCGTTGACGTTGATCTTGCGGATCCGGTCGAACGAGTACTTCACGGCCTGGGCGTCGAGCGCGTCGCCGTTGGAGAACTTCAGACCCTCGCGCAGCTCGCAGCGGTACACCTGGTTCGAGGAGTCGCTGAAGCCGCAACTCTCGGCGGCGTCCGGCTGGGGCTCGCTCGCGCCGGTCGGATAGCTCAGGAGCGTCTGGTAGATGTTGCGGAACAGCTCCCAGGAGCTGTCCCAGGAGGCCGCGGGATCGAGCGTGCTGGGAGCACTGGTGGTGCCCACGACGATCGGCCCCTCGTCCTCCGGAGTGTCGGACGACAGCACGCCGCACCCGGCGACCAGGGACGATATGGACGCGATGGCCGCCACCCGCCGCAGGCATCGGTTCCGGTTGAACACGCGCACGCTCCTCGATCTGCCATACCAAGGGTCGGCAGACCATACCGCAGTGCCGTGCCCGCTGACCCGCCCCGGGGCATGACTCCTTGATCGATAAACCTTTGACGACGTTGTCATCGCCCTTTGCCGGGACTTTACGCCGGCACGGACGCCGCCTGTACGCAGGGGCGCCCGTGCCGGGCCGTGTCATCGGCGGGTCAGCCCGTGCCGGCGTTGAGGAAGATGCCGCCGTCCACGACGAGCGTCTGGCCGGTGACCCAGTCGGACTGCCCGGAGGTGAGGAACGCCGCCGCGCCGCCGATGTCGGAGGGCACACCGAGCCGGCCGAGCGGGTAGGCCGCGGCGGCCTCCTCCTCCCGGCCCTCGTACAGCGCCTGGGCGAACTTGGTCTTCACGACGGCCGGGGCGATCGCGTTGACCCGCACCTTGGGCGCGAACTCGTGCGCGAGCTGCAGCGTCAGGTTGATCATCGCCGCCTTGCTGACGCCGTACGCGCCGATGAACGGCGAGGGCGACAGGCCCGCGACGGAGGCGATGTTGACGATCGCGCCGCCGTTGTCCTTCTGCCAGGCGTGCCAGGTCTTCTGGGCGAAGCCCAGCGCCGAGACGACGTTGGTCTCGAAGACCTTGCGGGCGACGTTCAGGTCGAGGTCGGCGATCGGCCCGAACACCGGGTTCGTGCCGGCGTTGTTGACCAGGAAGTCGACGCGGCCGAAGGCCTCCATCGTGCGCTCGACGGCGACGGCCTGGTGGGCCTCGTCGTGCGCCTTGCCCGCGACGTGGATCACGCGGTCGGCGCCGAGCTGCTCGACGGCCTCCTTCAGAGCGTCCTCGTTGCGGCCGGTGATGCACACGCGGTCGCCGCGTGCGACGAGCGCCTCGGCGACGCCGTAGCCGATGCCGCGGCTGGCGCCCGTGACGAGCGCGACCTTGCCGGAGAGTTCAGTCATGTCCGTGGGCTCCTGTGATCCCTAGTCGAGCGGTCCGCCGGCCACGTACAGCACCTGGCCGGAGACGAACCCGGCCGCCTCGCCGGTGAAGAAGGCGATGGCGTTGGCGATGTCCTCCGGCTCACCGACGCGCGCCACCGGGATCTGGGTGGCGGCAGCGGCCTTGAAGTCCTCGAAGCCCATGCCGACGCGCTCGGCGGTGGCCTTGGTCATCTCGGTGGCGATGAAGCCGGGAGCGACGGCGTTGGCGGTGACGCCGAACTTGCCGAGCTCCTTGGCGAGGGTCTTGGTGAAGCCCTGGAGGCCGGCCTTGGCGGCCGAGTAGTTGACCTGCCCGCGGTTGCCCAGCGCCGAGGACGACGACAGGTTGACGATCCGGCCGAAGCCCGCGTCCACCATGTGCTTCTGGCATGCCTTGGACATCAGGAAGGCGCCGCGCAGGTGCACGTTCATGACGGTGTCCCAGTCGGAGACGCTCATCTTGAACAGCAGGTTGTCGCGCAGCACGCCGGCGTTGTTGACCAGGATCGTCGGTGCGCCCAGCTCCTCGGTGATCCGCGCGACGGCCGCCTCGACCTGCGCCTCGTCCGAGACGTCGCAGCCGACCGCGATGGCCTTGCCACCGGCGGCGGTGATCTTCTCGACGGTGTCCTTGCAGGCCGCCTCGTCGAGGTCGAGCACGGCGACCGCGCGGCCCTCGGCGGCCAGTCGTACGGCGGTGGCGGCGCCGATCCCGCGCGCGGCACCGGTGACGACGGCGACCCGCTGCTCAGTGGTGGACATGACTGCTTCTCCTCAGATGAGCGACCGCTTAGTACCTTCAGTGGGTGTGACGCTAGAAGCCCTGGCACGCGGTGTCAACGGCCACGCTCGGCATGTGATCCATTACCCGCGCCTGCCCTGCCCGGCGACGCCCTGCGGGACACCCGCTCGGCCTACGGCCGCGCGCCACCGCGCCTCTGGGCGCCTAGCGTCGGAGCGCGACCCACTCGTGAAGGGAGGCACTCCATGCGCCGTCGTACCGGTGCCATAGGCACGCTGTTCGCGATCGCCGCCATCGTGCCGTTGGCCGACCCCGCTCATGCCAGGCAGGACCTGGACTGCCGCGACTTCTCCTTCCAGGAGGACGCGCAGGCCGTCTTCGACGCGGATCCGAGTGATCCCAACAGACTCGACGAGGACCAGGGCCCGGACGACGGCATCGCGTGTGAGGCCTTGTCCCACCGCGGAATCATCTTCCCCACCACCTCGCCCAGCCCCTCCGCCAGTCCCTCCGTCAGCCCCTCCGCTTCCGTCACCGCGACTCCAACCACCGCCCCGACCCGGGGCGTGCGAGGCGGGCTCGGGGGTGCGGTGGCCTCGGGGCCGAGCGACTGGGACATCGCCATCGGCCTGACCTTCGCGGCGGGTGCCGCCGTCGCCGCCGCCGGTTACGTGCTGAAGCGCCGCCGGCACTGACGGCCGGGGACACCGGTCACCTCACCAGCAGGTCCAGCAGACGTTCGGTCTCCGCCGCCGGGTCCGTGGTCAGGCCGGTGTGGACGGGGCCGGGCTGGACGATCGTGGAGCGAGGGGCGACCAGCCAGCGGAAGCGGCGGCCGGGGGCGTCGACCGCCGCCTGGCCGGCCGCGGAGCCGCCCGCGCACATGCCCTCCACGGCGCGCAGCGCGGCGTGGACGCCGGCCACGTCGGCCCGGGGGTCGAGGGCCAGCAGGCGCGCCTCGTCGAGGTGGGTGCGGGCGCCGACGTAGGACTCGGCGCGGCAGTAGACGAGCACCCCGGCGTTGATGCACTCGCCGCGCTCGACGCGCGGGACGACGCGCAGGACGGCGTACTCGTAGATCTGGCGGTCGCGCGTCCCGCCCTTGATGATGTGCCGGTCGCTCACGTGATCCCCTGGATGCGGTCGTGGATGACGGCGGCCCGTGCGAGCAGCGGCCGTGCATAGGCCCGCCTCAGCTCGTCCGGCGTACCGAAGCCGGGCTCCCCCGTCAGCCAGGCGTCCGGGATCCGCGCGGTGACGTCGGCCAGCAGTTCCTCGGTGACCCGGGGCGCCAACTCGGCCGCTGCGGCGGCGACATCGGGCCGGAAGGGCGCCAGGGCATGGTCGGAGGCGTCGTAGGGACGGGCCGCGGAGGCCTGCGCGCCGGGCCAGTTGTGGTGCCAGATCATGGTCGCCCCGTGGTCGACGAGCCACAGCTCGCCCCGCCACATCAGCAGATTGGGGTTGCGCCAGGACCGGTCGACGTTGTTGACCAGCGCGTCGAACCAGACGATCCGCCCGGCCTCCCCGGGACTCACCGGGAAGGCGAGCGGGTCGAAGCCGAGCGCGCCGGAGAGGAATTCCATGCCGAGGTTGGTGCCGCCGCTGGACCTGAGCAGGCTCTGCACCTCCTGGTCGGGTTCGCCGAGCCCCAGCTCCGCGTCGAGCTCGACCGTGACCAGGCGTGGCACCCGCAGCCCGAGCCGGCGGGCGAGTTCCCCGCAGACCACCTCGGCGACGAGTGTCTTGCGCCCCTGTCCCGCGCCGGTGAACTTCAGGACGTACGTCCCGAAGTCGTCGCCCTCGACGAGTCCCGGCAGCGAACCGCCCTCACGCAGGGGCGTGATGTAGCGGGTCGCGGTGACCTCGTTCAACATTTTTCGACTGGCATGGGGGTCTTCCTGCTTTCCGAGCAGTCCATCGATGGCAGTGGGCCCGCTGCTTCCGGCCTCGGCAATCAAGTGAGCATAGTAACCGAGGGTGATCACGGGTCAGGGGCGCAGGCGGGCGGTGCCGGCTGCTGACCCGGCCGGTGCGCCGCCGGGGTGTGCCGGGTGCCGCGGGAGCGGCAGTTCATTTTCCTTTCCGTTCGCAATGGGCACGGAAAGAAACCGGACAACGCGGCCGCCCGGCCCCCGGCCTCGCGGTGGCAGTCCGGAACCCGACAGCGAACCGACAGCTCCGCTTTACCCGCGTCGTTCCACGAACCGGTCAGGATTCCGACACTGTCTGAACAGCCGGTCCCCAGCGGCCGTACCTCTCGGCAGATCACGAACCCGCGGAAGGAACGTCAGCATGACCAGCGAATCAGTTCAGCCGAAGTCGGGACCGAGCCGCCGTACCCTCGTGGCGGCGGTGGGCGCGGCAGGGCTCACCGTGGGGCTGACGGCGTGCGGATCGGACGACAAGGCCTCCGACTCGTCGACCGAGCAGGGCGCCGGCGGCGGCTCGTCGCCCGAGGCGGGAGCCGGGGGCGCGGCACTCGCGAAGACCACCGACATCCCCGAGGGCAGCGGCAAGATCTTCAAGGACCAGAAGGTCGTGGTCTCGCAGCCGGCCGCGGGCGACTACAAGGCCTTTTCGACGATCTGCACCCACCGGGACTGCCCGATGGTGGACCTCAAGGACGACATCATCTCCTGCACCTGCCACGGCAGTCAGTTCTCCGTCCTCGACGGCAGCGTGAAGAAGGGTCCCGCGGTCGAGCCGCTGGAGGCGAAGCAGATCAGCGTGAACGGCGACTCCATCACGCTTGCCTGACCCCACCCGGACGCTCCAGAGACGCCAGCACCTCGTCCGTGGTCGCGACCGTGGCGACCAACGCGAGGGTGTGGCGGATCATCGCGGGGGTGTAGTCGAACGGCACTCCCGCGATGGCATCCGCCGGGACGACGGCGGTGTAGCCGCGGTTCACGGCGTCGAACACGGCGTTGGGAACGGCCACGTTGGCCGAGACCCCGGTGACGATCAGCGTGCGGCAGCCGAGGTTGCGCAGCAGCGGGTCGACGTCGGTGCCCTGGAGGGGCGACAGCCCGTGCAGGCGCCGTACGACGAGGTCCTCCTCGGCGACCTCGATCGGGGTTGCGACCCGCACCGCCGGCGTGCCGGACACCTGCTGGACGGGCAGGCGTTCGGCGGCCCGGAACAGGCGGGCGTTGCGGCTGGCCCCGCGACCGTCGGGGCGGCGCTCGGCGATGGCGTGGACGACCTGGACGCCTCCTCGGTGGGCGGCGTCCACCAGCCGCGCGATGTTGGCGAGCACCCCGCCGGCGCGTGCCTGCGCGGCGAGTTCCGGCAGTGCGCTGTCCGCTCCGACGACGCCCTCCTGGCACTCGACGGTGAGCAGCACGGTGGTCCGCGGATCGAGGAGTTCGCTGAGCTCTGTGTACGCGGGCACGGTTCCCCCTGGGCGCCGGCGGCTGGGCGCGCGAGCGTAGCCACCATTGCGCACGGACGGAAGAGAACACATTCTTTTCTGACGTGATGTCAGAGGATCTCCTCTGACGCGACGTGAGAGAAGAAGGAAAGAGGGGGAGCATGACCGTCACTCAGCAGCGCCGCGGCCGGAAGATCATGATGACGCCCGGCGAGCTGGACGATTTCCTCACCACCCAGCGCACCTGCCGGGTCGCCACGGTGTCGGCCGACGGCGCCCCGCATGTGAGCACACTGTGGTTCGCCTGGGACGGCACCTCGATGTGGCTGTACTCGGTCGTGCGCAGCAAACGGTGGACCGACCTGCGGCGCGACCCCCGGGTGGCGATCGTCGTCGACACCGGCGAGGAGTACGACGAACTGCGCGGCGTCGAGCTGTCGGGCACCGCCGAGTTCGTGGGCGAGATCCCGCGCACCGGCGAGCTGCGCGCCGAACTCGACGTCCCCGAGACGTTGTTCGCCCGGAAGAACTTCGGCCTGGAGGAGATGCCGCACGACGGCCGGCACGCCTGGCTGCGTCTGACGCCGCAGAAGATCGTCTCCTGGGACTTCCGCAAGCTGGCGGCGCAGTAGAGAGGCGGCCCCGGCTCAGCCGAGGCTCTCCCCCGCCGCCTGAAGGGCCTTCACCGCGGCCCGGATCGACGGGCGGCGGTCGGCGTCCGCCCGCCAGACCACGTACACATGCCGCCGGACCCGCTGCCTGACGGGGACGGTCACGACCCCGGCGGGCACGGGACGGCGTCCGAGCAGCGGGGCGACGCACACGCCCAGACCCGCGGCGACCAGCGCGAGCTGGGTGTGGGTCTCGGCGGCGCGGTGGCCGACGAGCGGCTCGATGCCCTTCGAGCGGAGCGTGAACATCAGCCACTCGTGGCAGAACTCCCCCTCGCCCCAGGTGATCCACTCGTCGTCGGCGAACTCGGCGAGGTCCACTTCGTCACGCCCGGCGAGCCGGTGGTCCGCGGGCATGGCGACATCGGCCGGGTCGTCCATGATCGGTGCCTTGACCAGGCCGTCCGGCAGCGCCATCGGCTTGTTGTACCAGTCGAGCACCACGGCGAGGTCGAGGTCGCCGCGCACCACCCCGGCGATGCTGCGCTCCGGTTCCAGCTCGCAGGAGCGCAGCCGGAGCGCGGGATGCCGCTCGCGCAGCGCGGACAGCGCGAGCGGGAACAGGCCGCGGGCGGCCGTCGGGAACGCCGAGAGTCTCAGCTCGCCGGCGACCTGTCCGCGCTGCGCCTCCAGGTCGGACTGGGCGAGTTCGACCTGGGACAGGATGCGCGCGGCGTGCTCGGCGAGCAGCCGCCCCGCGTCGGTGAGGCGCACGCCCCGGCCGTTCTTGGCCAGGAGCTGCTGGCCGACCTCCCGCTCCAGCTTGGACATCTGCTGGGAGACGGCGGAGGTCGTGATGTGCAGGCCCTCGGCCGCGCCGCTGACCGAGCCGTGCCGGGCGAGGGCGTCGAGAGTGCGCAGGCGCTCCAAGTTCAACATGTAAGCAATACTACGCAATTACGGGTACGAAATTTCGATTGTGCTACGAGGTTCCTGCCCCGCATCGTGGTCCCATGAGCACCGTCACCACCCCCGGCCGGGTCACCACCCCCTCGGGCGACCACCCCCGTCGCCGCCTCGACTGGCGTCTGCGCTTCGCCGCCCTGTCCCTGATCTGGGGCTTCAGCTTCCTCCTCATCAAGGTGGGCACCGAGGGGTACGCACCGTTCCAGGTCACGCTCGGCCGACTGGTGTTCGGCACGGCGGTGCTGGCCGCCGCGATGGCGGTGCGTCGCGAGCGACTGCCGCGCGGGGCGCGCACCTGGGGGCATCTGGCGGTCGCCGCGTTCCTGCTCAACGCCCTGCCGTTCTCGCTGTTCGCGTACGCCGAGCTGACCATCCCGTCCACGCTGGCGGGCATCTGCAACGCGACCTCGCCGCTGTGGGGCATGGCACTGTCGCTGGTCGCCCTGTCGGAGGACCGCCCGACCCGGGTGCGGGTCGCCGGGCTCGGCCTCGGCTTCCTCGGGGTGCTCACGGTGCTGGGCGCCTGGCAGGGCTTCCACGGCCTGGACGCCGGCGGCACGGCGCTGGCCCTGCTGGCCTCGCTCAGCTACCCGATCGGCTGGATCTACGTCCGCCGCACCCTAGCCGGTACCAGCCACTCACACCTGTCGATGACCGGCGCGCAGTTGCTGCTCGCGACGGTACAACTGGCCGTCGTCACACCGCTGTTCACGACCCTGCCGACCAGCCTGTCCGCCGGGCCGCTGCTGGCGATCGCCGCCCTGGGCGCACTGGGCACGGGCCTCGCCGTCCTCCTCCAGTACGGCCTGGTCGCCGAGGTCGGGCCGACGACCGCCCAGATGGTCACGTACTTCATCCCGGTCATCGCCACGGCCGCGGGCGTCGCCCTCCTCGACGAGTCGCTCACCTGGTCGACACCGGTCGGGGCGGTCATCGTCCTGATCGGTGCGGCACTCACACAGGTACGGCCGAAGCCTCGGGCACAGCGGCTCCGGGCCGACACCTGCGACCCAGCCGGGAAGCCTCAGACGTAACTCCGTGCCGGAGCCGGTTCGAGAGCCGAGGCGATCGCGGCGGCGAGCGCCTCGGTCTCGTCCTCGGTGAGCGTCGAGACGGTGACCCGGATGCCCGGCGGTGCGCTCAGCCGGAAGCGGGCGCCGGGGGCGACGGCCCAGCCGGCGTGCAGCAGCCGCGCCACGGCACCGGTCTCGTCCGGCACGGGCACCCACACGTTCAGACCGCTGCGTCCGTGCGCCACGACACCGCGCCGGCCGAGCGCGCCGATCAGCACGTCCCGGCGCCTGCCGTACGCCGCCGCCACCGCGCGCGTGTCCACCGCCCCGTCGGCCCACAGCCGCACCAACGCCCGCTGCATCAGCCGACTCACCCAGCCGGGCCCGAGCCGCTGCCGGCCGCGGACCCGGTCGACGGTGACGGCGTCCCCGGTGAGCAGGGCGAGGCGCAGATCGGGTCCGTAGGCCTTGGCGACCGAGCGCACGAACGCCCAGTGCCGGGTGGCGCCCCCCAGGGGGTGCAGGGGCACGTCGACGATGCCGTGCCCGTGGTCGTCCTCGATGAGGAGGGTCTCCGGGTGCTCCTGGAGCACGGACCGCAGGGCACGCGCACGCGTGGCGCTGACCGCCGCGCCGGTCGGGTTCTGCGCCCGGTCGGTGACGATCAGGGCGCGCGCCCCGGCCTCCAGCGCCCGCCGTACGTCGTCGGCACGGGGCCCCTCGTCGTCGACCCCTACGGGGACGGTCCTGAGCCCCAGCGCCGGCACGAGGTCGAGGGTGCGGCCCCAGCCGGGATCCTCCACGGCGACGGTGTCGCCGGGCTTGAGGTGGGCCGCGAGCACCCGCTCGACCCCGTCGAGCGCCCCGGAGACCACGGTGAGCGGCCCCTCCGGTACCCCGTCGGCGTCGAGAGCGGCGCGGGCGATCCGGGCCAGCTCCGGCTCCAGCGGGTCGGCCCCGTACAGGACCGGCGCGCGGTCGCCCTCGGCGGCTGCCGCCGCGAACGCCCCGGCGAGCGGCGGCAGCAGCGCCGGGTCCGGATTGCCGTTCGCCACGTCGCGCACGCCGTCGGGGACGTCCACCCTGATGTGGTCCCGCCCGGTCGTGGCCGGCGCGGGCCGCACCCGGCTGCCGCGCCGGCCCGCGGTCTCGATGACCCCGCGCTCGCGCAGGGTCCGGTACGCGGCCGCGACCGTGTTGGGATTCACCCCCAACTGCTCCGCCAACTCCCGCATGGGCGGCAGCAATTGACCCGGCGGCAGCTCACCGCTGCCCACCGCCCGCTCGATGCTCGCGGAAATGTCCGCTGCGCGACGCCCACTGATCCGATATTCTCCTAGCACAAAGCTAATTATGCACTAGTACAATGGAGAGCGCATGGGGACCACGCAGACGCCGTCGCAGTCCGCCGCCTACACCCCGACCGACCGCACCGTCCCCACTCGCTCGGCGGACCGGGCCTCGTACGACAAGGACCTGGTGCACTCGCTGCTCGACGAGGCGTACGTCTGCCACCTGGGCTTCGTCCGCGACGGCGCGCCGGTGGTACTGCCGACGCTGTACGCCCGGGTCGGCGAGCGGCTCTATGTGCACGGCTCGACGGGCTCGCGCCCGCTGCGGGAGGCCGGCCAGGCCGACCCGGGTCTCCCGGTCTGCCTGACCGTCACGCACGTCGACGGGCTGGTCCTGGCCCGCTCGGCCTTCCACCACTCGATCAACTACCGCTCCGTGGTGGTGCACGGCGTCGCCCACGACGTGACGGACCCCGAGGAGAAGCGGCAGGCCCTCGACGCCCTGGTCGACCACGTCGTACCGGGCCGCTCCGCCGACTCGCGGCCGGCCAACAGGAAGGAGCTGGCCGCCACCGCGGTGCTCCGCCTGGACCTGGACGAGGTCTCCGCCAAGGTCCGCACCGGCGGAGCGAACGACGAACCCGAGGACCTCGCCCTCCCCCACTGGGCCGGCGTCGTCCCGCTGCGCAAGGGCTACGACGCCCCGGTCCCCAACCCCGACCTGGCCCCCGGCACCGAACTGCCCGACTACTTGCGGGCACGGTGAGGTCGAAGCCCTTCAGGGGCGCGGGGCCGCGCTGGTGTGCGGCCCCGCCGCGATGGGGGTCCCTGGTTCCTCGGGCGCCCTCGCACCCCGCGCCTCCCCCACCGCGAGCCCCGTGACCGAGCCCAGCATCAGCAACGTGCCGGCCAGCGTCGCCACCGTGAGGCGCTCGCCGAGCAGGACGACGGCGAGCACCGCCGCGCTCACCGGCTCCAGCAGCATGATCACCGAGACGGTGGCCGACCGTACGACGGCCGCACCCGCGAAGTAGAGGCCGTAGGCGAGGGCCGTGGGGACGGCGGCGACGTACGCCAGCAGCACCAGGACCCGGCCGGGTTCCGCGGTGTGCGGCAGCAGCCCCTCTGCCACGGCGAACGGCAACAGGCACAGGCTCGTGACGGCGAAGACCCCGACGGTCGTCCCGGAGGCGTCGGCCTCACCGTCCCGGCCCCACCGGCGGGTGAGCAGCGTCATCAGGCTGTACCCGGCCGCCGACACCAGCGCGAGCAGCACGCCCCACGGGCGCACGGCCGTGCCCCCGCCGCCGAGGACGAGGACCGCGAGTCCGGCGAGAGCGCCCGCGACGGCCGCCGTCCCGCCCCGGCCGAGGCGCTCGGCGAGCGTCAGCCGGGCGCCGAGCGCGATGAGCACGGGCCCGGCGCCGAGGGTGACGACCGTGGCCACGGCGAGACCGGTGGCGGAGACTGCCGCGAAGTAGGCCGTCTGGAACACCGCGAGCCCGAGCCCGGTGACCCCGGCCCGCAGCGCCCGGCGGCCGATCGGCCCGCGTACGGCGTCCTGGGCGCGCGGCCGGACGAGGCGGACGGCGAGCAGCAGCACGAGACCGGCGGCGCAGCGCCAGAAGGAGAGGGCGACGGGCCCCATGTCACTGGCCCGGTAGACCAGTGAGGCGGCCGCGCCCGCGGTGCCCCAGGCGACACCGGCGACGATCAGATAGAGGAGGCCTCGCCCGACGGGCAGGCCGGATGCAGTGTTCGACACGTGTTCTCTCCGCAGACGCGCACGGCGCACCGCACGGCATCGGCGGCGGCTGGTGCGCGGAAGTTCGGGAAGGGCCCCGGATCACGTCGGATCAGCGGGGTCCGCGGACTTCGTCTGCGGGCAGCACCGTTCGGCCCGGCGGTGACACGCCGGGCGCGGTTTCCGGAGGGCCCGCCTCAGGCGGCCGGAGGCGGGAGAACGAGTGCGCTCGAAGGCATGATCGGCACCCTATGCGGCCGTTCCGGGCCGGGACAACTTCCTTTCCGGGCCGCCGCTCGCCACCGGCCTTTCGGAGCCCTTCGCAGGCGTCGAGGACTGCGCGATGAACGCGCCCGCCAGCACGATCACGCCACCGGCGAGCTGCGGTGCCGACAGGTGCTCGCCCAGCAGGATCCAGGCCAGGACGGTGGCGATGACCGCTTCGAGACAGGCCACGACACCGGCGACCTGCGGGGAGAGCCGGCGCACGGCGAGCACGCCCGTGACGTACGCGACGACCGTGGCGACGAGGACGATCCAGGCGAGCAGGGCGACCGCGGCGACGGGCGTGCCGTCCATGCGCGCGGTGCCCGTGAGCACGGCCCAGTCCATGCTCCAGGGCCGGGTGACGGCGGTCAGTACGGCCGCACCGACGAGCAGGCCGTAGGCGATGACGCCGAGCGGGTCGGGCGCCTCGTCCCCGGCGTCGCTGCCCTGGTCGGAGAGGACGAAGTAGCCGACCTGGCAGCAGGCCGCGCCGAGTGCGAGCAGCAGCCCCAGGGCGTCGAAGCGGAGCCCCGACCACACCTCGACGACACAGGCGAGCCCCCCGACCGCGAGGACGACACCGACCGCTGCGGCACGCGTCACGGGCCGCCGCTGCACGAACCGCACCCAGCCCAGCACGAGGGCGGGCGCCAGGTACTCGATGAGCAACGCCACCCCGACGGGGATACGGGAGAGCGAGGCGAAGTAACAGGCCTGGACACCGGCGACGGCCAGCAGCCCGAACCCCGCGAGCAGTCCGGGGCGGCGGCGCGGCAGCGCACGGTGGCGCACGGCGAGCGGCAGCATCACCAGGGCCGCCCCGGTCACGCGCAGCCACACCACGTGCAGCGGGTCCAGGCCCGCCTCGATCAGCGGCTTGGCCGCGACACCGGATCCGCCGAAGGCGACCGCGGACAGGAGCGCGAGGCCGAGCCCGACCCCCTTGCCGTGCCTGCTGGGGCTGCTGTCAGACGTACGCACCGGCACATGATGACAGGCCCTGACAGGAGCGTCACCCCCTATGGCACCTGTCTCACTGCCTGGACGCGAGAGGCTGCTCCGCACAGGCGGTCAGCAAGGACCTTCGCCCCCTCGGACGCACTCCTGAGACCTGTCGGCACCCTCCTCGGACCAGGCGACGCGTTCCTGAGGCCGCGCGGACCAGCCGTCGATCCGGGCGAGCACCTCGTGCGGGTCGATCCCGGCGCGTCGGAGCACCTCGACGGCGCGCGCCTGTGAGTCGACGACGATCGCCGCGAGCAGGTCGACGCCGCGGGCCGGACCGCCGTGCCGCGCGGCCCGTTCGCAGGCGTACTCCATCGAGGCCGCGGCGAGCGGCGAGTAACCCGCGGTCCCCGTCACGACGGGTACGGCGCCGGAGTCCTCGACGCCGCTCTGCCAGCGCAGGCCGTAGCCGATGCTGCGCTGGACGAGGTAGCCGAGCAGCCGCGCGATCTGCGGCCCGTCGCCGCAGACGGCACGCGCCTCGGAGTCGGACTCCAGCAGCGAGTGGAGCAGATGGGCGGTGTCGATCTGCCGGTCCGCGTCCCTGACCGCTCTCCGGCGGGCACCGGTGATCACCGATGCCAGCTCGTCACTGAACCTGGCATCACTCTCCGCGCGGTGGATGCCGTGCTCTAGGGCCGACTGGCGGGGGATACGGGGTTGCACATCCCCTACCCCATCAGTCCCGAGGGCCCGGGTCATCCCCGGAGGGAAGCATTTCGGCGTCCCACAGGAAGTGGACATCGCCGGCCGGAATCTCCTCCTTACGGAGGACATCAGGCTGTTTCACCCGGCAGTCAGAACAGGCCTGACAGTTCGTCAGTATTGAACATTACGACCGTCGCGGCTACGTTCCGCGACATCCAGCCCGACGTGAAGAGGTGGTCGCATGGCCGAAGTCAGCGCGGAGGCCCGCATCGGGGCACCGCCCGAGAAGGTGTGGGCCGGACTCACGGACTGGTCCGCGTACGGCGAGTGGAACGCGACCCACACGAGCTTCCCGGCGGGCGGCCCCGAACCCCTCGAAGTGGGTTCGACGTTCCGGGAGAACATGCGGCTCATGAACTTCCCGGCCGAGGTGGAGTGGACCGTCGAGGCACTGGAAGCGGCCCGGGTGCTCGCCATCCGCGGCAAGGGCCCGATGGGCGTGACCGTCGCGACGCGCTACACCCTCACGCCCGACGGCGACGCGACGGCGGTCCGCATCGACGGCGAGTTCACGGGCGCGACGGTGTCGCTGATGGCGGGCAAGCTCAAGGACTCGGCGACGGCCGCCCTGAACGAGTCGCTGCGCAAGCTGGACGGGTTGGTGACCTGACACGCCAGGCAGTCCGGCGCAGGCCGAGGCGCCCCGCGGATCACTCCACGGGGCGCCTCATGAGTCCACGTCAGTGCTCGTCGTCAGCCCTCGTCAGTCCTCGTCGGCGAGGATCAGATACAGCTTCTTGCGGGCCTCGTTGATGACGCCGAGCGCCTTCTCCCGCTGCTCCTTGCTGCCGGTCTTCCAGACCTGGCCGAAGGCCTCCATGAGACCGAAGCCGGCCTGGCGGATCTCCCCGAGGGCCTCCCAGTCGACCCCGCGGGAGGCCTCCTCCCAGGGCGCCTCGGGCCCCTCTTCGGCCGCGGCCCGGCCCGCCTCGGTGAGCGAGAACAGCTTCTTGCCGCCCTCGGACTCACTGGTGATCAGGCCCTCGTCCTCCAGCAGCTGAAGGGTGGGGTACACCGAGCCGGGACTGGGCTTCCACGCCCCGCCGCTGCGCTCGGCGATCTCCTGGATCATCTCGTAGCCGTGCATCGGCCGGTCCTTCAGCAGGGCCAGGATCGAGGCCCGTACGTCACCGCGCCGCGCCCTTCCCCTCGGTCCCCCGCGTCCTCGCCCGCCCCAGGGCCCGGGACCGAAACCCGGGCCACCGGGTCCGCCCCAGCCGGGACCACCCGGCCCGAAGGGCCCGAAGGCCGCACGCAGCCCCTCGAAACCGCCCCGGCCACCGTGACGGGGTCCACCGTGGCCATGCCCGTGCTCGAATCCGTGAGTATGCATCGCAAACACTCTCCATTCCATCGTTGATCTGTCGCGATGCCTCAACGATATATCGGTAGTGTCCGCATGGCAAGCCCCGGACCACGGGTCGTCGATGCGCGTGCGGTCGGCCAAGCAGATGCAGGCCTCCGCCGCGGTTGGGACCTGGGGCGACCAGAACGGTTGAGGCACCTGGGTGGCCGAAAAAAACTCAGTCGATCTGGACCCTGGCCCATGAATACTGGCTGTCGTCTCAGTGATCCGGTCTGCTTCCGGCGCTTCGAATGGGACTAGCGGAGGGGCTGCGAGATGACCATGCACGATGACCAGGTGGACGTGACCACCGACATCGTTGCGGCCTTGATCCAAGAGCAGTTCCCTCAGTGGAGCGGCAAGGCGATCCAACCCCTGTCGTCGACCGGGACGGTCCACGCCATCTTCCGCATCGGAAACGACCTTTCTGCGCGCTTCCCACTGCGCCTGGCCGATGCTGCCGATGTGCTGACGGTGCTGGAACGGGAAGCCCGGGCGAGCGCGGAGTTGGCACAGGTGTCTCGGTTCCCCGCCCCGGAACCCGTCGCCTTGGGAAAGCCCGGAGCCGGTTACCCCATGCCGTGGTCGGTCCAGACATGGCTGCCGGGAACGGTCGCCTTTGATGCCGACCCGAGTGGGTCGGACGCTTTCGCCGAGGACCTTGCGGCCTTCATCGCAGCCCTGCGGGACGCCGGGACGCGGGGGCGGCTTTTCAGCGGTGAGAATCGTGGCGGCGTCCTCGCCCACCACGACGATTGGATGGCGGAGTGCTTCGAGGAGAGTGAGGGGCTGCTCGACGTGCCCCGGCTGCGCCGGGTGTGGAGTCAGTTTCGGGAGTTGCCACGCACGGGTGCCGACGTGATGAGCCATGGTGACTTGATTCCCGGCAATGTACTGGTCGCGGGAGACCGGCTCTGCGGCGTACTCGACACCGGCGGCTTCGGCCCGGCCGACCCCGCGCTGGATCTGGTCAGTGCCTGGCACCTGTTGCAGTCAGGCCCGCGAGAAGTGCTCCGGCGGACACTGGTCTGTGACGATCTGGAGTGGGAGCGCGGCAAGGCATGGGCGTTCGAACAGGCGATGGGCCTTGTCTGGTACTACGCCGAGAGCAATCCGACGATGAGCAGAATGGGGCGCCGGACACTCGACCGCATCCTGGAGTCGATGGAGTGATGTCGCCCCGACCGTAGGCCGTCATAGAGAAGATCGCCTGCCGCCCGGGGACACCTCCGTCAGACCTTCTGCACGCGGGTGGTCTCGGCGCCGAGGAGCGTGCCGTCGGCGCCGGTCGGCACGATCTCCGGCACGGGGGTGCCGTACCGGTCGACGAGGGTGGAGTGAGTCTCGCCGGGGGCGAAGGCGTGGCGTTCTCCCCACTGGCGCAGGGTGACGATGACCGGGAAGAGGTCGCGGCCGGCATCGGTGAGTACGTACTCCTGGCGGCGCCCCGATGGTGCGGCGCGCTGCACGAGGACCCCGTGAGCGGTGAGCTTGCGCAGTCGGTCCGTGAGGATGTTGCGGGCGATGCCGGTCCGGCGCTGGAACTCGGTGAACGATCGCGCCCCGTCCATCGCGTCACGGACGACGAGAAGGCTCCACCTGTCGCCGACGAGGTCGAGTGTGCGGGCGACGGGGCAGCCGGGGTCGGTCCAGTCGGGGTTCGAGGCGCGCGTGGCGGTACGCGGCATGGCACCTCCCAATGAGTTGCGGATTGAAACTATTCTGCCGTACGGTCAGGTCAGTTGCAATCTGCTACTGATTGGGGTCGGGGAGCTATGGACGCGTGGCGGCGGTTGCTGCTCGCGGTGGTGTGTGGTGTCGCCGTGGCGAGCATCTACGCCGCCCAGCCGGTTCTGGCGCCGATGGGACGCGACCTCGGTGTGCCGACGGAACTCACCGGGTGGATCGTCGCGGCCGGCCAGTTCGGCTATCTGGCAGGCCTGGTGCTCCTGGTGCCGCTGGGCGATGTGGTCGACAGGCGTCGGCTCATCGCCGTGCACCTGGCGATCACGGCCGTGGGCATGATCCTTACGGCCTCGGCGTCAGCAGCCTGGGTGGCGTTCGCGGGACTCACTGCGGCTGGGGTGTTCGCGGTCGTGGTGCAGACCACCGTGGCCTACGCCGCGTCGGTGTCGCTGCCCGCCGAGCGCGGACGGAACATCGGTGTCGTGACCTCGGGCGTCGTCGTCGGCATCCTCGGTGCGCGGGTCGTCACCGGCACTCTCGCCGAGCTGTGGGGCTGGCGGAGCGTCTATGCCGTACTCGCGGTGCTGTCACTCGGGCTCGCAGCCCTCGTCCTCGCGGCGCTGCCGACGGACGAGCGCCTCACGCCACCTGCGGGGTACCGGCAGGTCGTCGCCTCGCTCGGCGGGCTGTTCCGGCAGCGTGCCTTCCTCACGCGCGGGGTCATCGCGTTCTTCTTGTTCGCGTCGTTCGGGACCCTGTGGAGCGGACTCTCCCTGCCGCTGGCGGACCCGCCGTGGCAGCTGAGCGAGAGCCAGATCGGGCTGTTCGGCATCGCCGGGCTCGCCGGCGCGCTCGGCGCGGCACGCGCGGGACGGTGGGCGGATGCCGGGCGGGCGGCCCCGGTCACCGGTCTCGCGCTCGCCCTGCTCATCCTCTCCTGGGCAGCGGTCGCGCAACTGCCGTGGTCACTGTGGTTCCTCATCGCCGGGATCGTGGTTCTCGACTTCGCCGTCCAGGCCGTGCACGTGAGCAACCAGCACCTGCTCACCACCGCGTATCCGGACCGCGTCAGCAGCGTCATCGGCGGCTACATGGTCTTCTACTCACTCGGCTCCGCCCTCGGCGCGGCCGCGACGACCGCCGTGTTCACCACCTACGGCTGGGCGGGCTCCAGCCTCCTCGGGGCGGGATTCGCGGCCTGCGCACTGGCCGTCCGGGCGACCGACAGGCGACCGCTCCGCGTCGCCCTCGGTGAGCGCCTGGCGAGAGAGGAGGCTCGTGAGTGAATCGGGCCAGGACTCGCCGATTGGCCTTGGTCCGCCGCTTCGGCGAGCCTCTAGCGTCGGGGCATGCGGATTCGAATCGTCGACGCCTTCACCGATCGCCCCTTCTCCGGAAACCCGGCCGGAGTCGTTCTTCTGAACGACGCGGACGCCTTCCCGGACGACACCTGGCTCCAGAACGTCGCCCTGGAGGTCAACCACGCCGAGACGGCCTTCGCGCACCCCCTCCCCGAGGGCGGGGAGGCCGACTGGGCGCTGCGCTGGTTCACGCCGGCCACCGAGGTCGCGATGTGCGGCCACGCGACCCTGGCCACCGCCCACGTCCTGCACACCACCGGCATCCACGTGGGCCCGGTACGGTTCGCCACCCGCAGCGGCGTCCTCGCCGCCACGCCCGCCGAGGACGGCTCCGTCACGCTGGACTTCCCGACGGCTCCCCTCACCCGGATCGACCCGCCGGACGGCCTCGCCGAGTCCCTGGGCACCGAGCCGCTCACGGTCCTCGACACCGGCCCGAACATCGGCGACCTGCTGGTCGAGGTCGCAGACGAGAAGACGGTGCACGGCCTCGTCCCCGACCTCAAGGCCCTCGCCGCCCACTCCGAGCGCGGCGTCATCGCCACGGCCCGCGCGGACGACCCCGACCGGGGCTACGACTTCGTCTCGCGCTGCTTCTTCCCGAACGTCGGCATCGACGAGGACCCGGTGACCGGCAGCGCGCACACGGCGCTCGCCCCGTTCTGGTCCGAGCGCCTCGACAGCCCCCGCCTCACCGGCCTCCAGGCCTCGCCCCGCTCCGGCCGCGTCCGCACAGAGCTGCGCGGCGAGCGCACCCTGCTGTCCGGCAGGGCGGTCACCGTCATCGAGGGCGAGCTGCTGGCCTGAGACGCCCCTCCCCCGGGTGTCTCACGCCGTCGGAAGCCACCCGACCTTGCCCGCCAGCAGGGCGTAGCCCACGAAGGCACCGATGTCGAGCAGCGAGTGGGCCACCACCAGCGGGCCCACCCGACCCCAGCGTCGGTACAGGTAGACGAACACCACGCCCATGACCATGTTGCCGATGAAGCCGCCGATGCCCTGGTAGAGGTGGTACGAGCCGCGCAGGACCGAGCTGCCGACCAGCGCGGCCGTCGGCGTCCAGCCCAGCTGGCCGAGGCGGCGCAGCAGGTAGCCGACGACGATCACTTCCTCCAGTACCGCGTTCTGGATCGCCGAGAGGATCAGCACGGGGTACTTCCACCACACGGCGGGCAACGCCTCGGGGACCACCGTGAGGTTGAAGCCGAGGCCGCGGGCGGCCAGGTAGAAGGCGATGCCCGTGCTGCCGATGACCGCCGCGATCGCCGCCCCGCGGCCGAGGTCGGGCCAGGGCCGGGTGCGGTCGAACCCGATGGCGCGCAGGCCCGCGCCCTCGCGCAGCAGGAAGTGCGCGACGAGTACGACGGGCACGAGCGCGGTGGTGATCCCGAAGAGCTGCCAGGCCAGGTCGAGCCAGGGACGGCCGGGCGCGGCCGAGGCGTTCATCGTGGCCGCCTGGTCCTTCAGCCCGCCGGGCTTGGTGACCGAGCCGATGAAGCTGATCAGGGCGGAGACTCCGCTCGCCCCCAGCGAGAGCGCCAGCACGAGCAGCGTCTCGTTGCGGAGCATCCGCCGCGAGAGACGCTGCTGGGGAATGGAATCGTCGGCCACCGGGCCCGCCTCCGCCTGCACACCTGCCTCCACTTCACCGACCTGTCGGATCAGTATGAGGCCGGCGGTGCACCGGCCCAGCGGCGCGTCAACCCAACGGCACCGGCTCCGGCAGCCCCACGGGCCAGGTGTGCACCGGCTCCCCCTTGTGCATCAGCTCGCGATAGCGCCGGGTCGTGGCGGCCAGCGCGGACCCGCGCGAGTGGCCCGCGTCCAGCGCCTTGTGGAAGGTCGCGGCCTGCCAGCTCGCCCCGTTCACCCTGCGCCGGCACCGCTCCTCGATCACACCCAGGTACAGGTCGCGGTCGGCCGGCTCCACGCCCCACGCGTCCAACCCGGCCTCGGCGAGCGGCAGCAGTTCGTCGCGGACCAGGCTCACCGCGTCGACCTGCGCGGTGCCGCCGTAGCGGCCGCGCCGGGGCCAGGTGAAGCGGGCGTCGATGCCGTCCTTGCACGCGGCGTCGAAGTTGGCGGCGGCCGCCTCGAACGGCAGCCGGGCCCACACCGGCCGGGCCTCCTCGGCGAGGGCGCGGACGACGCCGTAGTAGAACGCGGCGTTGGCGACGACGTCGATGACGCTGGGCCCGGCGGGCAGGACGCGGTTCTCCACGCGCAGGTGGGGGACGCCGTCGGCGATGCCGTACACCGGGCGGTTCCAGCGGTAGATCGTGCCGTTGTGCAGGACGAGCTCGGCGAGCGACGGGGTGCCGCCCTGGTCGAGCACCTCCAGCGGGTCCTCGTCGTCGCAGATCGGCAGCAGCGCCGGGTAGTAGCGCAGGTTCTCCTCGAACAGGTCGTACGCCGAGGTGATCCAGCGCTCCCCGAACCAGGTGCGTGGCCGGACGCCCTGGGCCTGGAGTTCGGGCGGGCGGGTGTCGGTGGACTGCTGGAACAGCGGGGGCCGCGACTCGCGCCACAGCTCACGGCCGAAGAGGAACGGCGAGTTGGCGCCGACGGCGATCTGCGCGGCGGCGACCGCCTGGGCCGCGTTCCACACGTCGGCGAAGCGGGCGGGGGTGACCTGGAGATGCAGTTGCACGGAGGTGCAGGCGGCCTCCGGCGCGATGGACTTGGAGGTGCAGCTGAGGTGCTCCACGCCGGCGATGTCGAGGGTGAACTCCTCGCCGCGGGCGGCCACGATCTGGTCGTTGAGGAGGGTGTAGCGGTCGACGTCGGAGAGGTTCGACGACACCAGGTCGTCCCGGTCGAGGGTCGGCAGAATACCGATCATCACGATTCCCGCATCGACCTCACCGGCTTTCCGGTCGGCATATGCCAGTGACGTACGGAGTTCCTCCGCGAGCCGGTCGAATACCCGACCTCCCAGACGGTGTGGGGGAATGTTGACTTCCAGGTTGAACATGGCGAGTTCTGTTTGGAAATCGCGGCTCGCGATACGCTCCAGGACTTGCGCGTTCAACATTTTCGGCATGCCGTCGGCGCCCGCGAGATTCAACTCGATCTCCAGCCCCATGAGGTTCTTGGGGCGATCGAACCGCTTCTCCGCCAGGAGTCGCTCCAAGCCCGTCAGGCACCGACGGAGCTTGTCGCGGTAGCGCTGGCGATCGGACAGGTCGAACCGGCCTGCCACGACCTTCTCCCCCATCGATGCGTCCCTCCTCGGATGATGCGGGCCGAAGATCCGGCCGCCGGGGTCCCGGTCAGGTGGAGGATGCCCAGCGAAAGCGATCGATAACGTCCCGGACGGACCCGTCGACCGCTACGCTGGTCACGTATGACCGGTGGCACATTCACTCGGCATGACGCGTCAAGCCCGGGTTTCGGGATCACGCGAACTCGTGAAAAACGCCGACGAGAATAGGCCGACCGCCCCGCGGGCATTCGCCGAGGTCATCGCCGCACACACCCGCGTGGAATCGGGATAATTCTCGCGTATCGCCGACCGAATGTACCCTTGTTCTACTCACCGGAAACGGCTAGACGAAACACAGTCTGAACCCGTGTCGTATAAACTCCGCGAACAGGCAGAAGGTTGGCGCCCACGGTCGATGGGTCATGCCGTCGAGGCCTTGTTCGGCGGACCCCACCCCCCTCTCGTTCTTGAGACCCCGGCCCCTGCCTCTCTGACCTTCGTGAGCTGACAGCGCCGTCCGCCCCCGCCCTCGTGCCACCGTGCCTTTGAAATGAGAGGCGACCCACCATGCCGCTGCATGTCCCCCCGGCTCCCGCGCCCGCACTCCGTTCCGTACTGACTGCGCTCTCCTCTCCCACCGCGGTCGTCGAGGCCCGAACTCCCTCCCTGCTCCGCGCCCAGGGACCCGCCACTGCGGAGCTCCCCCTGCCCGTCCACGTCCTCGACCGCGTCACGGCCGAGGGGGTGTCGGCCACCCGGCTGGCCGGGTGGCGCTTCCTGATCCGCTGCGGCGACGGTGCGGTGGCCGCCGCGGACACCGTGCTGACCCCCGACGGCTGGGCCTTCTCCCGGTTCTTCGAGGGCCCGTACATCGCCTCCACCGAGCGTGCCCTGCGCCAGGCCGAGACGATGCCGCAGCCGTACCAGCCGCGCCTGTTGTCCGTGCCCGGCCTGTACATGCTGACGCTCTGGCTGCACGAGGACTGCACCGCCGACGGCGCCGCCGGCCATCCCGCCGCCACCGATCTGCTCGTCCCACTCGCCCCCGCACCTCCCGGTATCGCGGCCCATCGCCCGCACCGCGTCGCCGAGCTGCTCCCGGTGCTGACCCACCGGGTGACTCCGACGCGGCTGCTCGGCTCACCCGCCTGAAGCGCCGCGCCCCGAAAGTCTCCGCACCGAAGCCCTCCGCACCCCGTCGCCGAATTCTCCGGCGGCGGGGTCGCCCTTTTTCCGCTCGGTCGCCCTTTCCCGCTCGTACGAGCACTGAATAGCTCGTACGAGCCGGAATCGACCGTCTGCCCGACCGGACTAGCCCCATTCGGCCACCACGAACCATCCGAAGTGACAGTCCAGTTGGGATGAACCATCCGCGCGGGTGACGCGTCATGAACCTGTGAGAAGCGGTGCCGCGAAATCCCTGCGGATCGACGCCCGTGGGGCAACACTGGGTTCCGACGACTTATCACAACGGGGGGCGGCCATGAACGACACTTCTAGCCGCGGAACAGACTCGACAGCCCACTCAGCCGACTCGGCCGACTCGTTCATCTCATCCACCACGACACAGCGAGAGATCCCACCCATGTGCCAGCACCAGACTCCGTGCCCGTCAGCCGAATCCGCCGACCGGGAATCCGCCCGTCTCGTGGCGCACCACCCGGAGCAGGGTTGGAGCCTGCTGTGCAACGGTGTGGTGCTCTTCGAGGACACCGGCGAGCTCCTGCCGGACGGCAGGATCATCGCCCCGCACCGTCCGCTGGCCTCCAGCCAGGTGATGACGGCCGCCTGAGGTCGTCGGGCGGCGTGACGTCCCGCCCGCACACATGAGGGGCCGGCCGCGGGGCACCCTGCGAACCGGCCCCGACGCGTGTGGCGGGAGTCGTCACTCCACGTCACTTCCTGCGACGCCCCGTTCATGGCTCGTACGCCTTGCTGGTACGCCTTCCCCCGGATGCCCGTTTTCCGGAAGACTCCTGGAAGTTTCGGGGTCACTCGTCGACGGAGGTGGGGCCAGTGGCAGCAGGTGAGGCCGGGGGCAAGGTCACGATCACGGAGATCGCCCGGCAGGCCGGCGTGTCCGTACCGACCGTGTCCCGGGTCGTCAACGGCCGGTCCGACGTGTCGCCGCAGACCCGTGCCCGCGTCGAGGATCTGCTGCGCCGGCACGGCTACCGCAAGCGCCCCGGGACCCCGGGCACCCGTGCCGGCCTGCTCGACCTGGTCTTCAACAACCTCGACAGCCCCTGGGCCGTGGAGATCATCCGCGGGGTCGAGGAGGCCGCGCACGCGGCCGGGGCGGGCACGGTGGTGTCGGCCATCCACGGGCACTCGGGCGACGCCCGCGAGTGGATGCGCAACCTCCGGGCGCGGGCCTCGGACGGCGTCATCCTCGTCACCTCGGCCCTGGAGCCGACGCTCCACGAGGAGTTGCGCTTTCTCGGCGTCCCGCTGGTCGTCGTCGACCCGGCGGGCTCACCCGCCCTGGAGGCTCCCACCATCGGTGCCGCCAACTGGTCGGGGGGCATGGCGGCCACCGAGCACCTGCTGTCCCTGGGCCACCGCCGGATCGGTCTGATCGCGGGGCCGCCCCGGCTGCTGTGCTCCCGGGCCCGGCTGGACGGCTACCGCGCGGCTCTGGAAGGCGCCGGCATCGCGATGGACGAGTCCCTCGTCGTCCCCGGCGACTTCCGCCCCGAGTCCGGCTTCACCGCCTGCGACGCCCTGCTCCGCCTGCCCGAGCCGCCGACCGCCGTGTTCGCGGCCAGCGACCAGATGGCACTCGGCGCGATCGAGGCACTGCGCCGACGAGGGCTGCGGGTGCCGCAGGACATGAGCGTGGTCGGTTTCGACGACCTTCCGGAAGTCCGCTGGTCGGCCCCGCCCCTGACCACCGTCCGCCAGCCCCTGGCCGACATGGGCAAACTGGCCGTCCGCACGGTCCTCCAGCTCACCCGCGACGAACAGCCCGGGTCACCCCGGGTGGAACTGGGAACCGACCTGGTGGTCCGGGCCAGCACGGCACCCCCACCGGGACGTGCCTGACGCACTCACCCGACTGGGCGGAAGCCGGCCGGGGGCGCCGCGGGCCGGGCGCCGACAGGAGCGCGCGGCCCGGTGCCGACGGGAACGCGAACCCACCACCGAGGAGAACCACCCGGCCCCGCACCGGGGAGGTCGCCGACCCAGCCCCGGCGGAAGGCACCCGGCCCAGCACCAGCGAAGGCATCAACCCGGCACCGACAAGACACCCAACCCAGCACCGGCGAAAGCCGCCCGGCCCAGCACCAGCGAAGGCAGAGACCCGGCCCCGACAAGACACCCGACCCACCCCGCACCGGCGCAAGACACCCGACCCAGCACCAGCGAAGGCACCGACCCGGCCCCGACAAGACAACCGATCCCGCACCGGCGCAAGGCCCGACGCCACCCGTCGGCCTTGGCGGGCCGCGCCCCACCGCCCGCCAAGGCCGGACCAACCGGTGCCCCCACAGCACCCCCTGCGGCAGGTCCCCCGCCCCCGCTACCTCCCCCCGAGCGCCTCACGGAGCGCGAAGTACGCCGGTTTCGGGGTGAGTTGCTCATCCCACGGCAGGGCCGCGCCCTCGCCGGGGAAGAACGCCGGGATCCACGAGTACTTGTCCGTGTAGTCCCAGAGGGTGACTCCGACGCAGCGGCGCACCGCCAGGCAGGCCTCGGTCAGGTCCCGGTACCACTCGGCCTGCTGGGCCAGCTTCTCCTCGGTCGCGGGCAGCTGCATCCGGATGTCGACCTCGGTGAGCGCGGTGTCGAGGCCGAGCCGGGAGAAGCGGCGGAGGTTGTCCTCCAGTGTGGAGGGATAGCCGTACTGGAGGGCCAGATGGGCCTGGAGGCCGATTCCGTGCAGCGGGACGCCCTTGGCCTTCAGTTCCTTGGCCAGCTTGTAGTACGCGTCGCTCTTCGGGCCGATCCCCTCGATGTTGTAGTCGTTGAGGTACAGCTTCACGCGCGGATCGGCCTGGTGCGCCCAGCGCAGCGCGTCGGCGATGTAACCGGGCCCGAGCGTCTTGTAGAAGACCGACTCCCGGTACGTACCGTCCTCGTTGAACGCCTCGTTGACGACGTCCCAGGCGAACACCTTGCCCCGGTAGTGCCGTACCTCGGTCTGGATGTGCTTCTTCAGCACGGCCCTCAGCTCAGGGGCCGTCCACTCCCGCTCCGTGAGCCATTCCGGCAGCTGGCTGTGCCAGACGAGGGTGTGGCCGCGCACCTTCTGCCGGTTGGCGCGGGCGAGGTTCACGATCTCGTCGCCCTTGGAGAAGTCGAACACGCCCTGCTCGGGCTCGGTCGCGTACCACTTCATGCCGTTGCCGGGGGTGATCTGGTCGAACTCGCTGCCGAGCAGGGCCTTGTACGGCTCGTCGACGAGCTCGGGATTGTCGGTGGCGCTGCCGAAGTAGCGGCCGTGCCGCTGGGCGAGATCGGCGAGGGTGGGTTGCTGGTGACCCGCTTGGGCGGGCGAGCCGACGCCGATGCCGGCGGCGACCAGAAGCGCCGTGACGGCGCCGACGAGTCTCAGACGGTTCTTGCGCATGGTGCGACTCCTCACGACAGGGATGGGGAGAACAGAGCCGTACGTTCGCGGCGCGCGTCAGCCCTTGGTGGCGCCCGCGGTGAGGCCGCCGACGAGCTGGCGCTCGGCGACCGAGTAGAAGGCCAGGGCAGGGACCATGGCCAGCACCAGATAGGCGAAGACCTTGGCGTACTCCGCGGAGTACTGCCCCTGGTACTGCTGCACCCCGATCGGCAGCGTCCACCACTGCGCGTCGGTGAACACCAGCAGCGGCAGGAAGAAGTTGTTCCAGCTGGTGACGACGGCCAGCACGGAGACGGTGCCGAGCGCGGGCCGCGCCATGGGCAGCAGCACCCGCCAGAAGAAGCCGAACGAGCTGCACCCGTCGAGCGTCGCCGCCTCCTCCAGCTCGCCCGGGATCTGCCGGAAGAAGCCGCGCAGGATGATGATGGTCATCGGCAGCCCGAAGGCGGCCTGCGGGAGGATCACGCCGAGCGGGTTGTCCAGCAGGTCCAGGGACCGCAGCAGCAGGAACAGCGGCAGGGCCGCCACCGCGAACGGGAACATCAGCCCCATCGTGAACAGCGTGAACAGCACCTCCCGGCCGCGGAAGGCGAACCGCGCGAACGAGAAGGCCGACAGGGCGGAGACCGCGACGACCAGCACGGTCGTGCCCACCGCGATCAGCGTGCTGTTGCCGATCAGCCGCCAGAAGTCCCCCGAGCCGAGGATCTGGGTGTAGTTGGAGGTCACCCACGACTCGGGCAGACCGACCGGGTTGCGGGAGAGCTCGTCGGTGGACTTGAAGCCGGAGAGCGCGGCGTAGACCAGGGGGACGGCCATGACCGCGCCGACGAGGACCAGGACGAGGTGCAGAGGGAGGCTCCTGCCCCTGCGGGATGTCCGACTGTGCGTCACTTTCCGTCTCCCCGCATGGTCGTGGTGGCCCCTTCCAGGTCGCGCCGGAGCACGAACCGCTGGTAGGCGAGGGCGAAGACGAGACTGATGGCGAACATGACCACGCTGATCGCGCTGGCGTAGCCGACCTGGTAGCGCTTGAACCCGTACTGGAACATGGTCACGGCCATGGTCTCGGAGTGGTGGTCCGGTCCGCCCGCGGTGGTCACCCACACCAGGTCGAAGAGCTGGATGGACCCGATGACCGCCAGGAAGACGCTGATGCGCAGGGTGGGCGCGAGCAGCGGCAGCGTCACGTTGCGGAAGCGCTGCCATGGGCCGGCCCCGTCGATGAGGGCCGCCTCGGTCAGCTCCCGGGGGACGGCCTGGAGCCCGGCCAGGCACAGCATCATGTGGAAGCCGAAGTACTTCCAGGTCATGACGAGGAACAGGGTCGCCATGACGGTGGACGGATCGGCGAACCACTCCCCGCCCAGCCCCTCCAGTCCGATCTTGCCGAGGACTTGGTCGGCGAAGCCGTCGTCCGGGGCGAAGATCATGCCGAAGAGGATTCCGGTGATGGCCTCGGACAGGACGTACGGGGCGAAGAACAGCATCCGGTACACGGCCCGGCCGCGCATCCGCTGGTTGAGCAGGACGGCCATGGCGAGCGCGAACGGCAGTTGGATGACCAGCGACAGCACCACCAGGACCAGGCAGCGCCACAGGTCGCCCAGGAAGACGTCGTCCTGGAAGAGCCGGGTGAAGTTCTCGCCGCCGACGTAGTCGGAGGGCATGCCGAAGCCGCCCCAGCGGAAGAACGCGGCGTACAGCGCGAACAGCATCGGCAGCAGGACGAGCCCCATGAACAGCACCAGGGCGGGCAGTTGGAAGCCGGCCGCGGTCAGCCAGTTCAGAACCCGTCGCCGGGCCCGGCTCCGGGGGCGGTCCGCGGCCGGGGGCGGGAGGCCGGCGTCGCGGCCGGTCCGTTTGTCCGGCAGGAACGTGGAGGTCATCGCCGGTTACTGCTCTTCCTTCGCGGTCTTCGTGATCGACTGGCCGACCTGCTCGGGCGACCGGGAACCGGCGATGAGCGCGGCGACGCTGTCGTTGACCTCCTGGCCGACGGCGGGCGCGTACGCCTGGTCGAGGTAGAGCTGGAAGCCGGTGGTCTTCTTCAGCTGCTCCTGTACGGCCTTGATGTTGGGGTCGGCGATGGCGCTCTCGGCCGCCGGGACGACGGGCAGGACGCCGGTCTTCTTGACCAGCTCCAGGTCGGTCGCCTCGGAGGCGAAGAACTTCAGGAAGTCGACGGCCTCCTGCGGGGCGCCCCGGCGCAGGGCGTGCCCGCCGCCTCCGCCGAACACCTCGGTGATGGCGCCCTTGCCGCCCTCGACCGCGGGGAACGGGAAGAACCCGAGGTCCTTGCCGAGGCCCTTGCCCGCGTCGGCCTGCACCACGGGCGCCCACTGGCCCATGAGTTCCATGGCCGCCTTGCCGTTGCCGACGGCGGCGGCCTGGCCGGTGGGGGTGGAGTAGGCGGCGCCGAGGAAGCCCTTCTGGAACGGCTGGAGGCCGACGAGTTCCTTCAGGTGCTCTCCCGCCTCGACGAAGGGGGCGCTGGTGAAGTCCTTGTCGTCGTAGGCCTTCTGCAGGGCCTCGACACCGGCGGTGCGCATCGCCAGGTAGGCCCAGTAGTACATGCCGGGCCACTTCTCCTTGCCGGCCAGCGCCAGGGGCGTGACACCGGCGGACTTCAGCTTGCGTACGGCGTCGAGGAAGCCGTTCCAGGTGGTCGGGGGTGCGCTGATGCCGGCCTTCGCGAAGAGCGCCTTGTTGTACCAGAAGCCGATCATGCCGATGTCGAACGGGATGCCGTAGACCCTGTCGTCGATCAGGTACGGCTCCCGGGCGGCCGGGAGCAGGGCGTCGCCCCACGGCTTGGTGCTGTCCGTGAGGTCCTCGACGAGGCCTGCGTCGACCTGCTGCTTGAGTACGCCACCGCCCCAGGTGTGGAAGATGTCGGGCAGCTTGCCCGAGGAGGTCAACGCCGTCATCTTCGACTTGTAGGCGTCGTTCTCCATCTGGACGATCTTTACCTTGACCTTGGGGTTCTGGGCCTCGAACTTCCGGGCGAGGGCGGCCCAGACGGTCTTGGCCGGCTCGGTGGTGGAGATGTTCCACCACTCGATCGTGGTCGTCCCCGACGACCCTCCGTCCGAGTCCCCGCCGCATGCGGTCAGTGCCATTCCCAGACCGGCCGCGGCGGAGGCCGCCAGGAAGCCGCGGCGGGACAGTGCCGGGTCGCCCATCATGCGCTCCTTGGGTACGGGACGGCGCTACCGCGTCCGTCCACTGGATCGAAAGTTTCGAAAGAGATCCAGAAAGCTTCGTTGTTGCCGCACCCTAGAGACAGCCGCCAAACGGTGGCAACCCCTTGTGCACGGTGAATCTGTCACCGGCACACGGGGCTTGAAGGAGGCTGGGCCGAGCGTCGACTTTCCGCGGCCTTCCGGAAGGAGCGGTCGGACGGAGGCGGGGACGCATGCGGACCAGTCGTTCGCCGCCTCCGCCGAGCGAGAAGACAAGCGTGCCGTGACCGGCTGGGCGCACCCCATCGAAGTCGTCGCGCACCGGCTCGGGTTCGAAGGACCGAGGAGGTGGAACTGAGGGAGCAGACGAGGTAATAGAAGGAGAGCCGGGTGCGCTGTGGGAGCCCGCACATGGATGCTGGGGGACGAAACATTCGGGTCACTTGGCGAACGTTACGAAGGTGCCCTGCAGGTGTCACCCACTCCGGCGACAAGAAGACCGATACCCGACGCCCTCCGCGTCCGCGATCACGGAGGGTGTTCACCCCTCGGCCGGCGCAGGACCGTCGCCCGCATAACGGAATACGCGGCTCGGCGACCGCCCAACATGCTCTCAGCTCGTGGTTTGACGTTCACGGCGCAGATCCGCCGCCCCGGCGGCCAGTCTTAACGGAAGCTTGACGCGCTCAGTGACCTCATCCACAGGCCATCGCATCACGCTCCGCTTACGCTGATCGGGCCGTCCAGTGATGGCCGGAATCATGCTGAACGCACATCGGGAGCACGTCGATGGCCACCACTGAGCACCCGCCGCCGAGCCGTACGGAGCCCGCTCCACCCAGTCGCCTGCGCGCCTGGATGCTGGAGGGTCTGTCCGACATGGGCAAGGGCGGCGGCCACACCGGGCCCCATGCCGAACCGGAGCCCCCGCACAAGGGCCAGCGCTGGTGGCGGGTGATGTGCCTGACCGGCGTCGACTACTTCTCCACGCTCGGCTACCAGCCGGGCATCGCGGCGCTCGCCGCCGGGCTGCTGTCGCCGGTCGCGACGATCGTGCTGGTCATCGTCACCCTGGCGGGCGCCCTGCCGGTCTACCGCCGGGTGGCCGAGGAGAGCCCGCACGGCGAGGGCTCGATCGCGATGCTGGAGCGGCTGCTCTCCTTCTGGCAGGGCAAGCTGTTCGTGCTGACCCTGCTGGGCTTCGCCGCCACCGACTTCCTGATCACCATCACCCTGTCGGCCGCCGACGCATCCACCCACCTCGTGGAGAACCCTCATCTGACCGGCGTCCTGCACGACAAGCAGATGCTGATCACGCTCGTCCTCGTGGCACTGCTCGGCGCGGTGTTCCTCAAGGGCTTCCTGGAGGCCATCGGTGTCGCGGTCGCCCTGGTGGGCGCCTACCTCGCGCTCAACGTGGTCGTGGTGGCCGTCGGCTTCTACCACGTGGTCACCGCGGGCCATGTGGTCACCGACTGGGCCGGTGCCCTCACCACTCAGCACAGCAATGTCTTCGTCATGATCGGCGTGGCCCTGCTCGTCTTCCCGAAGCTGGCCCTCGGCCTCTCCGGGTTCGAGACCGGCGTGGCCGTGATGCCGCACGTCAAGGGCGACCCGGACGACACGGAGGAACGGCCGGCCGGCCGCATCCGCGACACGAAGAAACTGCTCACCACGGCCGCCCTCATCATGAGCGGCTTCCTGATCACCACCAGCTTCATCACCACGCTCCTCATCCCGGAGAAGGAGTTCGAGGCGGGCGGCCAGGCCAACGGGCGTGCGCTGGCCTATCTGGCGCACCAGTACCTGGGCAACACCTTCGGCACCGTCTACGACGCCTCGACGATCGCCATCCTGTGGTTCGCCGGCGCCTCCGCGATGGCCGGCCTGCTCAATCTGATGCCGCGCTACCTCCCCCGCTACGGCATGGCACCGCACTGGGCCAGGGCCGTCCGCCCCATGGTCATCGTCTTCACGCTGATCGCCTTCCTCGTCACCTGGATCTTCGACGCCGATGTCAACGCGCAGGGCGGCGCCTACGCCACCGGTGTGCTGGTCCTCATCAGCTCCGCGGCCATCGCGGTGACCATCGCCGCCCGCAAGGCACGGCAGCGGAACTGGACCATCGCCTTCGCGGTCATCTCCGCGGTGTTCCTCTACACGACGGTCGCGAACGTCATCGAGCGCCCGGACGGCGTGAAGATCGGCGCCTGCTTCATCGCCGGCATCATCCTGGTCTCCCTGCTGTCCCGGCTGGCCCGGTCGTTCGAACTCCGCGTGACCAGCGTGACGCTGGACTCCATGGCGGAGCGTTTCGTCCGGGACATGGCCAGCCGACGGATGCGGTTCATCGCCAACGAACCCGACCGGCGCGACATCGCCGAGTACCGCGACAAGATCGAGCAGATCCGGCACGACAACGACGTATCCGGGCAGGAGGACTTCGTCTTCGTCGAGGTGACGGTCACCGACCCGTCCGAGTTCGAGGCGGGCCTGACCGTACGCGGCGACGTACTCCACGGCCGCTACCGCGTCCTGACCCTGGAGTCCTCCTCCATCCCCAACGCCCTGGCCGCGCTCCTCCTGCACGTCCGGGACATGACCGGCCGCACCCCGCACATCTACTTCGAGTGGACCGAAGGGGGCCCCTTCGCCAACCTCCTGCGCTTCTTCCTGTTCGGGCAGGGCGAAGTCGCCCCGGTGACCCGCGAGGTCCTGCGCGAGGCGGAACCGGACCGGAAGCGGCGGCCGAGGGTGCACGTGGGCTGAGTCAGGCCGTCGGTCTCCGCCGGCCGAAGCCCCTGCGGGGCGGGCGCACCACGATCTGCCCGTAGTTGATCTCGCCGGTGATCCGTACCCGCAGCACGACCGGGGCGTCCGCCGCCGCACGCGCCTTGATCTGGGAGTAGTTCGTCACGAGCGCGCCGGTGTCCACCACGACCCCCGGCCGGGTCAGCAGCTTCAGGGCCCCGGCCCGCATGGCCAGGTCGATGTGCAGCGTGTCCTGGGTGATCACCGCGTCGGTGAAGTCGAGCGTCACCTCGCCCCACGCCGACCGGACCTCCAGCCGCCGCGGCACCACCCAGCCGTCACCGCGCCGGGTCGAGGACCCTTCCTGCTCGATCCGGACGACCTCCTGGGCGTCGACGCCGGTCCCGCCCGCCACTGCGGGCAGATCCGCGGTCAGCACCGCGAGCTCGCCCACCGTACGGGCGGACAGCGCGGCCTCCAGCCGTTCGTCGAGCTCCTCCAGGGTGAGCCGGCCGTCCCCCGCGGCGACGCGCAGCACGTCCACGGTCCGGTCCCGGTCCGCGTGCGAGGCCCTCACCTCGGGCGATCCACCGGTACGCGAGAGTTCCCCCGTCATCACTTCTCCCCGACTCTCCCCGGGCACGCACCCGGCCCACCCACTCGACGACTAACGCTATATCGCGTTATACCCAACGGCCAACCCCGCATCCGCCGTTCCCGTCCCACGCCCCTATCGTGACCGGCATGCAGTCCTACACGATCGGCCAGGCAGCACGACTGCTCGGCGTGAGCCCGGACACCGCCCGGCGCTGGGCGGACGCGGGCCGCATCACCACCCATCGCGACGAGGCCGGACGGCGGCTCGTCGACGGACGGGACCTGGCCGCGTTCTCGGTGGAACTCGCCAGGTCCGGCACCGCCGAGGAGGACACCCCGTACACCTCGGCCCGCAACGCCTTCCCCGGCATCGTCACCGCGATCAAGCTCGGTGACGTCGCCGCCCAGGTGGAGATCCAGGCCGGCCCGCACCGCCTCGTCTCCCTGCTCACCCGCGAGGCCGTCGAGGAACTGGGCCTGGAGGTCGGCATGGAGGCGACGGCCCGCGTGAAGTCGACGAACGTCCATATCGACCGGGTCTGAGGTCCGTAGGAACGCACATACACACCCAGCAGCCCTCTTCCCCTGGCTCATGCGAAGCCACAGCAGACCTACGCCTCGCAGATGCGTCAGTATGATCGGCGTATCGGAGGAGCCCAGCGGCTCTTCCCCCGCACACCGAGGGAGTGGCCCCGAGATGACCCGTTCCGCGCACCGGACCCGCCGGATCCTCCAGGTCGCCGGTGTGTCCGCAGCCGCGCTGCTGACTCTGAGCGCCTGCTCCTCCGGCACCGGCTCGGACAAGGGCTCCTCCCCTTCGAAACCCTCCGGCACGGTCACCGTCTTCGCCGCCGCCTCCCTGGAGGAGAGCTTCAAGGCCCTGGGCAAGACGTTCGAGAAGGAGCACCCGGGCACGAAGGTCACCTTCAACTTCGGCGGCAGCGACACCCTCGCCGCCAGCATCACCAGCGGCGCCCCGGCCGATGTCTTCGCCGCCGCCAGCGCCAAGACCATGGCGACCGTGACGGACAAGCAGGACGCGGCGGACACGCCGGTCACCTTCGTCCGCAACCGGCTGGAGATCGCCACGCCCCCGGGCAACCCCGACCGGATCTCCTCCCTGAAGGACCTCACCAAGCCCGGCCTGAAGGTCGTCCTGTGCGACAAGACCGTGCCGTGCGGCGCCGCCGCCCAGAAGGCGCTGGACACCGGCGGCCTGAAGCTCACCCCCGTCTCGTACGAACAGGACGTCAAGAGCGCCCTGACCAAGGTCGAGCTGAAGGAGGCCGACGCCGCCGTCGTCTACCGGACCGACGTGCGGGCGGCGGGTGACAAGGTGTACGGCGTGGAGTTCCCCGAGTCGGCCCAGGCCGTCAACGACTATCCGATCGCCCTGCTCAAGAACGCCCCCAACCCCGGGACGGCGAAGGCGTTCGTCGCCCTCGTGCGATCCGCCGAGGGCCAGAGGGTGCTCTCCGAGGCCGGGTTCCTCAAGCCGTGACCGACACGCTGGAAAGCCGGCCCCGCCGCGATCGCACCCGTGGCCGGGCACGAGCGGTGCCGGTGCCCCTGCTGGTGCCCGCCCTGGTCGGCCTGGCGTTCCTGCTCCTGCCTCTGATCGCCCTGCTCGTACGGGCGCCGTGGCGCGGCCTCCCCGAGCAGCTGACGAGTGCCGAGGTGTGGGAGGCACTCCGGCTGTCGCTCCTCTGCGCCACGGCGGCGACGGGCCTGAGTCTGGTCGTCGGCGTACCGCTGGCCTGGCTGCTGGCCCGCACACGGTTCCCCGGCCGGGGTTTCGTCCGGGCCCTGGTGACCCTGCCCCTGGTGCTGCCGCCGGTGGTGGGCGGTGTGGCCCTGCTGCTCGCCTTCGGGCGCAACGGCGTCATCGGGCAGTGGCTCGACTCCTGGTTCGGGATCACCCTGCCCTTCACCACGACGGGTGTCGTACTCGCCGAGACGTTCGTGGCGATGCCGTTCCTCGTCATCAGCGTGGAGGGCACCCTGCGGGCCGCCGACCCGCGCTACGAGGAGGCGGCCACCACCCTGGGGGCCTCCCGCTTCACCGCGTTCCGCCGGGTCACCCTGCCGCTGATCGCGCCGGGCATCGCGGCCGGTGCCGTGCTGGCCTGGGCACGGGCCCTCGGCGAGTTCGGCGCGACGATCACCTTCGCGGGCAACTTCCCGGGCCGCACCCAGACCATGCCGCTGGCGGTCTACCTGGCTCTCCAGAACGACCCGGCGGCGGCGATCGCCCTCAGCCTGGTACTGCTGGCGGTGTCCATCGCGGTACTGGCGGCCCTGCGCGACCGCTGGATGACGCCGTCGTGATGTCCGGGACCGACTGCCGGACGAGGGCCTGCCGGCACGGCCCGGAACCGGATGACGGCCCTCTGCCCCCCCTGACCACCTGGACGCGAACCTCATGACCGAGACGACCGACCGCGACGGCCCAACCCCCGGCCTCCGCACCGAGGGCCTCGACGCCCACCTCGTCGTCGACCGCGGCTCCTTCCGCCTCGATGTCGCCCTCACCGCCGCCCCCGGCGACGTCGTCGCGCTGCTCGGCCCCAACGGCGCCGGCAAGACCACCGCCCTGCGCGCCCTCGCCGGCCTCGCCCCGCTCACCTCGGGGCATCTGGTGCTGGAGGGTAGGCCGTTGGACCGTACGCCGCCCGAGTCCCGCCCGGTCGGCGTCGTCTTCCAGGACTACCTGCTCTTCCCGCACCTGACCGCCCTGGACAACGTCGCCTTCGGGCCGCGCTGCCGGGGCGCCGGCAGGGCCGAGGCCCGCGCCCAGGCCGCCGAGTGGCTGGACCGGATGGGCCTGGCCGACCACGCCGGCGCCAAGCCCCGCCGTCTGTCGGGCGGCCAGGCCCAGCGCGTGGCGCTGGCCCGTGCCCTGGCCACCCGGCCCCGGCTGCTGCTCCTGGACGAACCCCTCGCCGCGCTCGACGCCCGCACCCGCCTGGAGGTGCGCGCCCAGCTCCGTCGCCACCTCGCCGAGTTCGAGGCCGTGGCCGTCCTCGTCACGCACGACCCGCTGGACGCCATGGTGCTGGCCGACCGCCTGGTCGTCGTCGAGCACGGCCACGTCGTCCAGGAGGGCACGCCCTCCCACATCGCCCGCCACCCCCGCACGGACTACATCGCCCGGCTCGTCGGCCTCAACCTCTACCGAGGACGGGCCGAGGGCCACGCCGTCCGGCTCGACGCGGGCCCGGCCGTCACGACCACGGAAGAGCTCTCGGGCCCGGCCTTCGTGGCGTTCCCGCCCGGCGCCGTGACGCTGTACCGGGAGCGCCCCACCGGCTCCAGCGCCCGCAACCTGTGGCGCTGCGAGGTCGCCGGGCTGGAGACGCACGGCGACCAGATCCGCGCGGACCTCACCGGCGAACTCCCCCTGACCGCCGACCTCACCACGGTCGCCGCGGCCGAACTCGACCTGCATCCCGGCGCCGCGGTATGGGCGACGGTCAAGGCGACGCAGACGCACGCATACCCGGCATAAGGGGCTCGCCGGGCTACCGTGCACCCATGAGCCTGAGCATCCGCAACCAGCTTCCCGGCACCGTCACCGCCGTCACGCCGGGCGAGGCCATGGCGATCGTCAGGGTGCGCCTCACCGGCGGCCAGGCCCTCACCGCGGCGATCACCCGCGAGGCGGCGGACGACCTCGGTCTCACGCCGGGCACCGCCGTGCGCGCCCTGGTGAAGTCGACGGAGGTCTCGCTGGCCACCGCCCCCGTCGAGGGCCTTTCCATCCGCAACCGGCTCCCCGGCACGGTCAGAGGCATCGCCACCGGTGACGCGATGGCGTCCGTGCGGGTCACCGTCGAAGGCGGCGAACTGACCGCCGCGATCACCAGGGACGCCGCGGACGACCTCGGCCTGTCGGCCGGAACCCCCGTCGTCGCCCTGATCAAGTCGACCGAGGTGTCCCTCGCCGCCGAATGACGAGAGGGGCTCCGCGGTGCGGGGCCCCTCTCCTGCGCCCGGACGACCGGGCGGCCGATCAGTCCTCGTAGGCGTCCAGCGGCGGGCAGGAGCAGACCAGGTTCCGGTCGCCGAAGGCCTGGTCGATGCGGCGCACCGGCGGCCAGTACTTGTCGGCGGTCGAGACCCCGGCCGGGAAGACGGCCTCCTCACGGCTGTATGCGTGCTCCCACTCGCCGGCGAGGGTCCCGGCGGTGTGCGGGGCACCCCGCAGGGGGTTGTCGTCCGCGGGCCACTCGCCGGAGCCGACCTTCTCGATCTCCGCACGGATGGCGATCATCGCCTCGCAGAACCGGTCCAGCTCGGTCAGGTCCTCCGACTCGGTCGGCTCGATCATCAGCGTCCCGGCCACCGGGAACGACATCGTCGGCGCGTGGAAGCCGTAGTCGATCAGCCGCTTGGCGACGTCGTCGACGCTCACCCCGGTCGCCTTGGTCAGCGGGCGCAGGTCGATGATGCACTCGTGCGCGACGAGCCCGCCGGGGCCGGTGTAGAGCACCGGGTAGTGCGGCTCCAGGCGCTTGGCGATGTAGTTGGCACTGAGCACCGCGACCTGCGTGGCCCGCTTCAGCCCCTCGCCGCCCATGAGCCGGACGTACGCCCAGGAGATCGGCAGGATGCCGGCGGAGCCCCACGGCGCCGCGGAGATGGGACCGACACCCGTGTGAGGGCCCGCCTCGGGCTGGAGCGGGTGGTTCGGCAGGTACGGCGCGAGGTGCTCACGCACCGCCACCGGACCGACACCGGGGCCGCCACCGCCGTGCGGGATGCAGAAGGTCTTGTGCAGGTTCAGGTGCGAGACGTCCCCGCCGAAGTGCCCCGGCTTGGCGAGTCCGACGAGCGCGTTGAGGTTGGCCCCGTCGACGTAGACCTGCCCGCCCGCCTCGTGCACCTGGGCGCAGATCTCGGAGACGTGCTCCTCGAACACGCCGTGCGTGGACGGGTACGTGATCATCAGCACCGCCAGCTCGTCGCGGTACTGCTCGATCTTCGCCCGCAGGTCCTCGACGTCGATCTCGCCGTCCTCGGCGGTCTTCACGACGACGACCTTCATGCCCGCCATCACCGCGCTCGCGGCGTTGGTCCCGTGCGCGGACGAGGGAATCAGGCACACGGTGCGCTGCTCGTCCCCGTTGGCCCGGTGGTACCCGCGTACGGCGAGCAGACCGGCCAGCTCGCCCTGCGACCCGGCGTTCGGCTGGAGGGACACCTTGTCGTACCCGGTGACCTCGGCGAGACGGTCCTCCAGCTCACGGATGAGCGTGAGGTAGCCGCCGGCCTGCTCGGCGGGCGCGAAGGGGTGCAGCTGCCCGAACTCGGGCCAGGTGACCGGCTCCATCTCCGTGGTCGCGTTGAGCTTCATGGTGCAGGAGCCCAGCGGGATCATGCCCCGGTCGAGCGCGTAGTCGCGGTCGGCCAGCCGGCGCAGGTAGCGCAGCATGGCGGTCTCGGAGCGGTGCTGGTGGAAGACGGGGTGCGTCAGGTACTCGTCGGTCCGCAGCAGGGCCTGCGGAAGCCCGTCCTCCGTGGCCGCGTCCAGCGCCTCGACGACGCCCTCGACCCCGAAGGCGGCCCATACGGCACGCAGCTGGGCCCGCGTGGTGGTCTCGTCGCAGGCGATCGAGACGTGGTCGGCGTCGACGAGCCGCAGGTTGACCCCGTTCTCCTGCGCGGCGGCCACGACGTCGGCGGCCCGGCCCGCGACGCGCACGGTCAGGGTGTCGAAGTAGGACCCGTGCACGACCTCGACCCCGCCGTTCGCGAGCCCGGCGGCGAGGACCGTGGCGTACCGGTGGGTGCGCCGCGCGATGCCCTTGAGGCCCTCCGGCCCGTGGTAGACGGCGTACATGCCGGCCATGACGGCGAGCAGCACCTGGGCGGTGCAGATGTTGCTGGTGGCCTTCTCGCGGCGGATGTGCTGCTCACGCGTCTGGAGCGCCAGCCGGTACGCCTTGTTCCCGTCGGCGTCCACGGACACGCCGACGAGCCGCCCGGGCAGGCTGCGCGCCATCTTGTCCTTGACCGCCATGTAACCGGCGTGCGGACCGCCGAAGCCCATCGGCACGCCGAAGCGCTGTGTCGTCCCGACGGCGATGTCCGCGCCGAGCTCACCGGGGGACTTCAGCAGCGTCAGGGCGAGCAGATCCGCGGCGACGGTGACGAGCGCCCCGAGCTCGTGCGCCTGGTCGACGACCGGCTTGATGTCCCGTACGGCCCCGGAGGCGCCCGGGTACTGGATCAGCACGCCGTTGATCTCGCGCTCGGCGATCTCGGCGGGAATGCCCTCGCCGAGGTCGGCGACGACGACCTCGACGCCGGTCGGCTCGGCCCGGGTCTGGATCACGGCGATGGTCTGCGGCAAGGCGTCCGCGTCGACCAGGAACAGGCCCTTCTTGTTCTTGCCGAGGCGCCGCGACAGCGCCATGGCCTCGGCGGCCGCGGTGCCCTCGTCGAGCAGGGAGGCACCGGAGGTGGGCAGTCCGGTGAGGTCGGCGACCATCGTCTGGAAGTTGAGCAGCGCCTCGAGCCGCCCCTGCGAGATCTCCGGCTGGTACGGCGTGTAGGCCGTGTACCAGGCCGGGTTCTCCATGACGTTGCGCATGATGACCGGCGGCGTGAACGTGCCGTAGTACCCGAGCCCGATCATGGAGCCGAGGACCTGGTTGCGGTCGGCGAGGGAGCGCAGCTCGGCGATCACCTCGGCCTCGCTGCGGGCGCCCGGCAGGTCCAGCGCCTCGGCGCTCTTGATCACGGCCGGGACAGCGGCGGCCGTGAGCTCGTCCAGCGAGCCGTAGCCGACCTGCGCGAGCATCTTGGCACAGGCCTCGTGGTCGGGGCCGATGTGGCGCTGCTCGAAGGGGACTGCCTCTTCGAGTTCGGAGAGCGGGATGCGATGGGCGGTCATTTGCGGAGGCCTCCTGGTCTGACACGACCTTCGAGGGGCACCACGGCACGGGTACCCGGACGGCCTCCCCCTCTGTCATCTCAACCTGAGAGCTTCACCGGATCGCCCGAAGGCCTCCGGCTTTCACCGTCGGTGAGAGCGGAAGCCGTCGACACCCGCCCTGCTTTCCAGAGTGACCTCGTCCGTGCGGTACGTGAGCCTGAGAGATTCCGGGGAGGATTTGCTCCTTCGGCGCCTCCGATGGTGTCTGGAGGACTCTCCCGCACGGGGTCAGCAGCCGCTGCCAGCGTACCAGCGAGGCTCACGGACGAACCTTCGAGTGGCCACCTCTCCGATTGTGCCGTTTTGTTGTGCTTACGGATGAGTTGCGACCCATGTGGAGGGCCCGTGCGAACCGATATCGATCCGCGCAACCTGATCGGCCGCAAGGCGTTCGACCGCAACGGAACCAGGATCGGCACGATCGACGAGGTCTACCTCGACGACGCCACCGGCGAGCCGGAATGGGCGGCCATACGGACCGGCCTGTTCAGCAGGGACGCTTTCGTCCCCCTCGAGCCCAGCGAACTGATCGACGGCGCCCTCCACGTGCCCTTCGACCGCGCCCTGATCAAGGACGCCCCCGACTTCGGCGTGGGCCGCCACCTCTCCCCGGAGCAAGAGCTGCAGCTCTACCACCACTACGGCCTCGACGTCACCGCGCCTCCCCCTCTCGCGGACCGCGACTTCGGCAAGTTGGCGGGCACGGACGAGACGGCCTGAAGCCCGGCAAGCCACCTATGGAGCAGCGGACCGCAGCCCCACGGCTCCGGCCCCACCTTCCGTCCCAGGGCTCTCCTCCGGTCTCGATAACACCAGGGGCAACGGATCAGCCGGCTCCAGGTCCGGATCGTCGACGCGGAAGGTCCGCACCCGCCCGGGCTCCGAGCCGGGCGTCTCGAACCGCACGGTGACCCGCCCCAGACCGCTGCCCTGCACCCACCCGTGCCCGAACAGGGTGTGCCGTACGTCGTGCCCGGCGGGCCACCGCCGCTCGGCGAGCGCCGGCTGCTCCTCGACCGGCGCCACGGCATCCTTCTCGACGGGCCCCTCCGTCTCCGCCCGCTCCCCCGCCGCCTGCGCGAAGAGATCCTCCTGCGTGTAGTCGGCGAGACCGCTGACGCCCACCCCGAGCAGCCGCACACCGCCCGTCGTGTCGACCGAGTCGAGCAGCCTGGCCGCCGCCTCCCGGATCACCCCGGGATCGTCCGTCGGTCCGCGCAGCGTCTCGGACCGGGTGAGCGTCGAGAAGTCGTACCGCCGCACCTTCAGCACGATGGTCCGCCCGGACAGCCCCGCCCCGCGCAGCCTCCGCACACACCGATCGGCCAGTCGCTGCACCTCTAGACCGACCCGCACCCGGTCGTGGATGTCCACGTCGTAGGTGTCCTCGACCGACACCGACTTCGCCTCCCGCTCCGCCACGACAGGCCGGTCGTCCCGCGCCAGCGCCATGGCGTAGAGCCCGTGCCCGTGCGCCTTGCCCAGCAGCCGGACCAGCTCGTCCTCCCCCGCCTCGGCGATCTCCTCGACCGTGGTGATCCCGGCCCGCCGCAGATGGTCACCGGTCGCCGGCCCGACCCCCGGCAACGTCCGCACCGACATCGGCCCCAGCATCGCCCGCTCGGTCCCCGGCTCGATCACCACCAGTCCGTCCGGCTTGGCCTGCTCCGAAGCGATCTTCGCGAGCATCTTGGAGGCGGCGAGCCCCACCGACCCCGTGAGCCCGGTGACGGCCCGTATGTCCGCGCGCAACCGCGTTCCGACCAGCCGCGCCGACTGCTCGTCCCAGGCCGCTCCACCGGCCTCCAGGTCCACGAACGCCTCGTCCAGGCTCAGCGGCTCCACCAGCGGCGACAACGCCCGCAGCAGCTCCATCACCCGCTCGCTGATCGCCTTGTAGAAACCGAAGCGCGGCACGAGATACGCGGCATGGGGCGCGAGCCGCCGGGCCTGCCCCATCGGCATCGCCGAATGCACACCGAAGACCCTGGCCTCGTACGACGCCGTGGCCACCACACCCCGCGGCCCGAGCCCGCCCACGACGACGGCCTTCCCGCGCAGACTCGGCTTGGACGCCTGCTCCACCGAGGCGAAGAAGGCATCCATGTCGAGATGCAGGATCGTGGGCGCGGTTCTCACATCTCCGATGCTGCCCTACGCCACTGACAACGCCCCCGCCAACGCACCTACGCCCCCGGGAGAAAGCGCTTGCAGCCCGGCGCGGAAACGTCCCGCCGGTAACAACCACGAAGCCACCGCCCTGCCGGACGACTCAGACGGCCCGGTTCCGCCGCCGCGCCAGCTCGTCCGCAGGGTTGGGCCCGACCAGGGTCTCGCCGGTGTCGATCCGCTCGCCGTGCAGCTGGGACAGCGCGCTCTCGACATCCCGCCACACCACACCGACGGCGATCCCGAAGACGCCCTGACCCCCTTGGAGCAGGGCATGGACCTCGTCCGGCGAGGTGCACTCGTAGACCGTCGCTCCGTCACTCATCAGCGTCATCCGCTCCAGGTCGCGGAAACCGCGTTCTCTGAGGTGCTGGACGGCCGTGCGGATGTTCTGGAGCGACACCCCGGTGTCGAGGAACCGCTTGACGATCTTCAGGACGACGACGTCCCGGAAGCTGTACAGCCGCTGCGTCCCCGACCCGTAGGCGGGGCGCACACTCGGCTCGACGAGGCCGGTGCGGGCCCAGTAGTCGAGCTGCCGGTAGGTGATACCGGCGGCCGCACAGGCGGTGGGGCCGCGATAGCCGATCTGCTCGGACGCCATGGACGTCGTCCCTCCGCTGCTCGGCACGGCCGTCGGTCGCTGCGGAACGTGATCAGCCACGCCGCCCGGTTGGGGGCGCCCCCCGCTCGGGCGGAGCCGTGAGCCCGGGGGAGGGTACGGACCGCTCGCCCTGAGACTGCGCTCGGGGCCACCCCCAGCCGTACCGTCGCCGCTGCTTCTCACGCCGACCTCCGTCCTTGACCTGCCTTCTCGACGGTAGGCAGTCACCCGGGGTGCGTCAACGATCGCCACACTCGCCACGCCGAGTGATAATCACCCTAAGAGTGGTTTCCCGTGCCCCACCGCGGGGAAAGGCTAGCCGAATGCCTCCGATACGGGCCGCGTGACGCTCTCACTCGCCTCCGGCACATGCGGGCATTTCACCCGTCACACACGGCGGGCGACCCTGCCGCGGACCACATCGTCCGCCGGGCCGCCCACACGCCTCACTGGCCGCCGCCACTCCCCGCCATCCGGCTCTCGCCGGAATCCAGCGCTCACTGGCTGCTGCTGCCGAAGTCCTCCGGGGAGATCTGGTCGAGGAACTCGCGGAACTTCTCCACCTCGTCCTCCTGCTCGTCCGGGATCGCGATGCCGGCGTCGTCGAGCACCGTGTCACTGCCGTAGATCGGTGTCCCGGTGCGCAGGGCCAGCGCTATGGCGTCGGACGGGCGGGCGCTCACCTCGACGCCGCTGGCGAAGACCAGCTCCGCGTAGAAGACGCCCTCACGCAGGTCCGTGATGCGCACTTCCGTGAGCTCCTGGCCGACGGCCTCCAGCACGTCCTTGAACAGGTCGTGGGTCAGCGGCCGCGCGGGAGCCATGCCCTGCTGGGCGAAGGCGATCGCCGTCGCCTCCCCCGGTCCGATCCAAATGGGGAGGTAACGGTCGCCCCCCACTTCACGCAGCAGCACGATCGGTTGGTTGGAGGGCATTTCCACCCGGACACCTACGACATCGAGCTCGTTCACACAGCAACCCTAGGCCGTGCTCGGGACGTTTGGGTAGTCGGGCCGGGAACGGGCGCCTGATCCGGCCCGCCCACGACCGGCCGTCTCACGGCAGCCGCACCCCGAGCGCCGTCTGCACCAGCGCCGCGTGCAACTTCACCGTGAGCCCCGCAAGCTCCTTGGTACGGGTCTCGGCATGAGCCCTGGTCTGCGGGTTCCGGTGCCGCTTCAGCGGGGCCACCACCTGGTCCACGAGCCCGGCCTCGCGATCGGCGGCGGCCTTCATCACCCGCAGGTGCCGCGGCTCGATCCCGAACCGCCCCAGTTCGGCGATCAGCGAGGCCACCGTGACCGCCTCCGCGTCGTACACCCCGTCCTCCAGTGGAGTGACGAGCCCGTACGACTCCCACTCCCTGAGCTCCTCCTCGCCGACACCGGCGGCGGCGAGCAGCTCCTGGCGCCCGATCCTGGCCGCCGTGGGCGCCTCGGGCGGCTCGGCCACGCTCTCGCCGTCGCGCTGACGGCCCAGGGCCGGCAGCTGGACGGCCTCGCCGCGCTCCATGGCCTCCAGATGCTCGCGGATCACCTTCAGGGGCAGATAGTGGTCCCGCTGCATCCTCAGGACATGGCCGAGACGCTCGACGTCGTGAGCGCTGAACTTGCGATACCCCGACGGGGTCCGCTGCGGCTCGATGAGCCCCTCCGCCTCCAGGAAACGGATCTTGGAGATGGTGACTTCGGGGAACTCGTCGCGCAGCACGTTCAGCACCGTGCCGATGCTCATCAGCCTGTCCGTGGCGGCGGTGCCGTGCCCGGCACCGCCGCTCGGTGTTTGCAGCATGGACCTTCCCTGACGGACGGACCTTCGCGGGGTTCCCCGGCCGGAATCCGGTCAGTAGCCCCGCTGGCTGGCGTAGAAGACCAGCCGGTACTTGCCGATCTGCACCTCGTCGCCGTTGTTCAAGGCGACCTGGTCGATCCGCTCGCGGTTCACGTACGTGCCGTTCAGGCTGCCCACGTCGGCCACCGTGAACGAGCCGTCCTGCCCGCGGCGGAACTCCACATGCCGCCGGGAGACCGTCACGTCGTCCAGGAAGATGTCGCTCTGCGGATGGCGCCCGGCCGTGGTCAGATCGCCGTCCAGCAGGAAGCGGCTGCCCGAGTTCGGCCCGCGGCGCACGACCAGGAGCGCGGAACCCAGCGGCAGCGCGTCGACCGCCGCCTGCGCCTCGGGCGACAGCGTCGGCATCGGCGTCTGGCCGGTGGTCTCGCTGTCGTAGGCCTCGAGACCGGAGATGGAGATCGTGGAGGTCGTCTCGGACGGACGCTCCGCCGCCGCCCCCGCCCGCAGCGGCGCGCCGCAGTTGGAACAGAAGCGGCTGTTCTCCGCGTTGCGGTTACCGCACCTCGTACACACCAGGGCCGACATCGGATCCTCCTGCCGCGGCTGCCCACCGGGGGCATTGGACGCATACGGGTCGGAAAACCCTCCACCCGCACTTGAGGGTTGCCCGAAACCTATGCCGCCGGGCCGCGCAGGGTCAACCGACGGCGCGCCCTGACCTCCGGAAACGTCACCGCCCGGGCCACCGACCTGGTCCCGGAACAGCGGCCGCTGGCCCTCCGCGTCAGGCTGTGCGCGATGGCGAGCGGTCGCATTGTCGCTGCCCTCTCGCGCGCTCTTGCCGAACAACTTCGCAAACAACTTCACGGGCGATTCCCCTTGACCGAAACAGACCCGCCCGTGGGGCAGGACGAACCCTGACTGAACACTCTGGCCGACCCGGACATCCTGACAACGTCCGTCTGCACCAGACAGTTTCCACCACGCACCACCCATTCGGTGCGCCGACCCCCCGCAACCTCATGCCCTCGCCGGACCTCGCCCATGCACCCCCGGTTCACTGCGAGGACGACCGAGCGTAGTCAGGCCGCTTCACCGCCCGCAAGGCGTCCACGACGATCTTGGTCGACCGCTCGATGGTGACCGTGGCCTGTTCCTTCTCGAGAGTCTGCACCACGCCTCCGGGGATGTTGAGCGCCGGCTCGAGATCCTGCGGCTTGCCGATGACCTTGAAACGATAGGGCGCGTTGATCTTGTTCCCGTCGACGCTCACGCCCTTGCCGGAGTCCGTCAGATACGTGCCCGCGACGACCCGCACGCCGTTCACCTGGATCGCCTCGGCACCCGCCGCGCGCAGCTCCTGGATCGCGTCGAGCAGCATGTCCGCCTCGACCGTCCCCTTCGTGTCCTCGATGGTCATGGTGATGCCGGGCCCCTGCGCGGCCACCGTGCCGGCCAGGATGCCGAGTTGCCTCTCCTTCTCGATGGTCTGCTTCCGGGCCTCCTCGGCCTGGTCCGAGCTGTTCTCCAGCTCGTCACGCTGCTTCTCGAGACCCTGCTTCTCGTCCTCAAGACGCTGCGTACGGTCATCCAGTTCATCGAGGATGCGGACAAGATCTTCCTGACGCGCACCGCGCAGCGCGCTGTCACTGTTGCTGTGCGAGGCCACCTGCACGGCCAGCCCGAACCCGAGGCCGAACAGCAGCAGCGCGACGATGAGTTGGGCCCGTGAGACCCGCGGCGGCCACAGCCCCTTCACCAGCCGCTGCCGTCCGGTCAGCTGCGGCTCGGACGCGGCAGCCGCCTGCGGTTCGGGCCCCGGTTCCGGCTCTGGTTCCGGTTCCGGCTCCGGGGCGTCCCGGGCGGCGGATACCGGCGCGGACACCTCTTGGGGCAGTTCCTTGCGGAGTCGGCTACCGGACTCGCCGTTCCCGTCGCGCTGGTCCGCGCGCGGATCGCCGTTCTCCGCGGGGCGCTTGTCGTCGTGCTCGCTCATCTGCCTCACGCCCGGAACACGTGCCGGCGGATCGCCGCGGCGTTGGAGAAGATCCGGATGCCGAGGACGACCACCACACCGGTGGACAGCTGAGCACCCACGCCCAGCTTGTCCCCCAGGAAGACGATCAACGCGGCCACCACCACGTTCGACAGGAACGACACCACGAAGACCTTGTCGTCGAAGATGCCGTCGAGCATGGCCCGCAGGCCGCCGAAGACGGCGTCGAGCGCCGCCACGACAGCGATCGGCAGATAAGGCTCGACCACCGCCGGAACCTCAGGCCGGACCAACAGGCCGGCCACGACTCCCACGACGAGGCCCAGTACGGCGATCACGATGTGCCCTTCTCGCTCTTCTCAATGCTCGGCTGTGCTGTACGTACGATCACACTCGGCGCGGCAGGCAGCCGGAGGTCGTCCTCCACGGAGATGCCTGTCCTGATGCCGTAGCTCTCCTGGAGCGCGTTCAGATACAGCCCGTCCGCGCTGTTCTGGAACCGGGTGCTCAGCCGCTGCCCGTCCCCCACCGCGAGCACCGTGTACGGCGGCACCAGCGGCTTGTTGTCGACCAGTATCGCGTCCCCCGCAGCCCTGATCGCGGACAGCGCCGTGAGCCGCTGCCCGTTGATCGAGACGGCCTCGGCGCCCGACTCCCACAGCCCGTTGACCACGCGCTGCATGTCCCGGTCGCGCACCCGGCCCGTATCGGAGAACCCGGTGGTCTCACGCGGGTTGCCGTCACCACCGGAACCGGCGTCCTTGGCGTCGTTCACCACGAGCTTCACGCCGGGGCCGTGCACCGCTGTGGCGCCCGACAGGATGCCCACGATCTCGGACCCGGCGCTGCCGCCGCTGTGCTTCAGCGCCTCCCGCTGGCGGGCACTCACGTCCTCGCGCAGCCGGTCGACGGAGTCCTCCAGCTTGTCCGCCTTCTCGGTCTCCCGGTCGATCCGGTCGACCAGTTCCTCCCGCTCCTTGGCGACGACCGGAGCGGCGACGCGCGCCTGGGCCGCTCCCACGGTCACGATGAGCGCCGCGAGCACCAGCCCCGCAGCGAGTCCCAGCTTCGCCCTGAGGGTCTTCGGCATGCCACCGTCGCCCGCGGCCCGCTTCCGCGCGGCGGCCTCGGCGTATCCGTCGTCGAGGCTGTGGTCCATGACGTTGGTGATCAACGACATGGACGCGTCCGGGCGCCGGGGCCGCGTCGGTGTGCTCCGAATGGGGGGTTGCTGCGGCATGCCGCACATCGTCGCACGTCGCGGCCACCACCTCCGAAACGGCCCCACCGGCATGCCGGACAGGCCCCGTTGGGGACACCTGTCCGGCACGCCCGCGTGCAGACCGTTCTACCGGCCGGCGCTGTCCACGACCGCCGACCACTCGTCCAGCAGGGCCTGCGCGGAGGCATCGTCCGGCCCCTCGGCCCACAGGTGGGTGACGGCCTCGGCCGGGTCGGGCAGCACCATCACCCAACGGCCGTCCGTCTCCACCACCCGCACGCCGTCCGTGGTGTCCACGAACCGGTCTCCGGCCGCCTCGACGACCCGCCTCATCACGAGCCCCTTGACGGCCCACGGAGTCGCCAGATCCCGCTTCAGGACGTGCGCCCGCGGGATCCGCGCGTCGATCTGGCTGAGCGTGAGCTGCGTCCGCGCCACGAGCCCGATGAGCCGTACGAAGGCCGCGGTGGCGTCGTACACGCTGCTGAACTCCGGGACGATGAACCCGCCCTTGCCGTCGCCGCCGAAGATCGTCCCTTCCTCACCACCCACGCGCGTGAGGTCGTCGGGAGACGTGGTCGTCCACTCGACCTGGGTCCCGTGGTACGCCGCCACCTGCTCGGCGATCCTGGTCGTGGTCACCGGAAGCGCGACCCGGCCGCTGCGCCGCTCGGCGGCGACGAGGTCCAGCATCACCAGCAGCGCCCGGTCGTCCTCGATGATGCGCCCCTTCTCGTCGACGAGGGACAGCCGCTCGCCGACGGGATCGAACCGCACCCCGAACGCGGCCCCCGAGGACGCCACGATCTCCCCGAGACGCACCATCCCCGACCGGCGCATGTCGGCCGTCTCCGTCGGCCTGGACTCGTCGAGACCGGGATTGATCGTCAGCGAGTCGACACCGAGCTTCCCCAGCAGACTCGGCAGGACGAGTCCCGCACTTCCGTTGGACGCGTCCACGACCACCTTCAGGCCGGAGTCCGCGATCCCGGTCGTGTCGACATTCCGCAGCAGCGACCCGGTGTACGAGTCGAAGACACTCGCCGGGAAGTGCAGGTCACCGATCTCCCCGGGGAACGCACGCCGGTACTCCTGCCGCGCGAACACCCGGTCCAGCTTGCGCTGGCTGCCCTGCGACAGGTCGGCGCCCTGCCCGTCGAAGAACATGATGTCGACGGAATCCTGCACCCCGGGCGTCGTACGGATCATGATCCCGCCCGCACTGCCGCGCGCCGTCTGCTGCCGGGCCACGGGCAGCGGCACGTTCTCCAGGTCGCGTACGTCGATGGCGCTGGCCTGCAACGCGGAAATCACCGCTCGCTTCAGCGCGCGGGCACCACGCGAGTGGTCGCGGGCCGTGGTGACGGTCGAGCCCTTCTTCAGGGTGGTCGCATAGGCGCCGGCAAGCCGTACCGCCAGCTCCGGCGTGATCTCCACGTTCAGGATTCCGGACACACCGCGGGCGCCGAAGAGGTGCGCCTGTCCCCTGGATTCCCAGATGACCGACGTATTGACGAAGGCACCGGCTTCGATGGTCTTGAACGGATAGACCCGAACATTACCCTGAACGATCGATTCTTCACCGATCAGGCACTCATCACCGATGACCGCGCCGTCCTCGATCCGCGCCGCGCGCATGATGTCGGTGTTCTTTCCGACCACGCAGCCACGCAGATTGCTGTGGGGCCCCACGTAGACGTTGTCGTGAACGACGGCCTTGTGCAGAAATGCGCCGCTCTTGACGACCACGTTGGAGCCCACGACGGTGTGCTCGCGGATTTCGGCGCCGGCCTCGACCTTGGCGTAGTCACCGATGTAAAGCGGCCCGCGGAGCACGGCGTCGGGATGGACCTCGGCGCCTTCGGCGACCCACACCCCGGCGGAGATCTCGAACCCGTCGATGTCGACGTCGACCTTGCCCTCCAGGACGTCGGCCTGCGCCTTCACATAGCTCTCATGGGTGCCGACGTCCTCCCAGTACCCCTCGGCCACATAGCCGTAGATCGGCTTGCCTTCCTTCATCAACTGCGGGAAGACATCGCCGGACCAGTCGACGGGCACATCGGGCTCGACATAGTCGAAGACCTCGGGCTCCATCACGTAGATGCCGGTGTTCACGGTGTCGGAGAAGACCTGGCCCCAGGTGGGCTTCTCGAGGAAGCGCTCCACCTTGCCTTCCTCGTCGACAATGGTGATGCCGAATTCCAGCGGATTGGGCACACGCGTCAGACAGACCGTGACCAGTGCACCCTTCTCCTTGTGGAAATTGATGAGCTCGGTGAGGTCGAAATCCGTCAGCGCATCGCCTGAGATGACGAGGAAGGCATCGTCCTTCAACGCCTCTTCGGCATTCTTGACGCTTCCGGCAGTACCGAGTGGCTTCTCCTCATTGGCATAGGTGAGCTCCATACCGAGCTCTTCGCCGTCACCGAAGTAGTTCTTGACGAGCGAGGCCAGGAACTGGACAGTTACGACTGTTTCGTTGAGCCCATGCCTTTTGAGCAGCCGCAGCACATGCTCCATGATCGGGCGGTTGGCCACGGGCAGGAGCGGCTTGGGCATGCTTGAGGTCATGGGGCGAAGGCGCGTGCCTTCGCCTCCGGCCATCACGACGGCCTTCATGTCGGAAGCGTCCTCCTCAAAGAGACGACGGTCTAGCCGACTTCCCCCGCGAGGATTGTCCCGCACTTTTGCACGACGGGCCATCGCACCGCTTCGGTGGGAGCAATCCGCGAGTTCAATCGGGCGTGGCGTCCGCACGGACCAGGCGGCGGACTTGTACCACGTAGAGGACTCCTGCCCACCAGTACAGCGTTGTACCCCATCCGGCGAACGCCCATCCGAAAATAGCAGCCAGTGACGAGATCCAACCACTTCCGTCACTGAGCAGGAGCAGCGGGAAGGCATACATCAAGTTGAAGGTGGCGGCCTTGCCCAGGAAGTTCACCTGTGGCGGCGGATAGCCGTGCCGGCGCAGGATGCCCACCATCACCAGCAGAACCAGCTCTCGCGCCAGAAGTACAGCGGTCAACCAGAGGGGCAGAATCTCGCGCCAGGTGAGGCCGACCAAAGTCGAAAGAATGTAGAGCCGGTCGGCCGCGGGGTCGAGCAGCCGGCCGAGGCTGCTGATCTGGTTCCAGCGCCGCGCGAGCTTGCCGTCCAGGTAGTCACTGATGCCGCTCAGGGCCAGTACCAGAAGGGCCCAGCCGTCACTCTTGGGCCCACCGAACTCAGGCCGCAGAATCAGCCACAGGAAGAGGGGCACGCCGACGAGGCGGGCCATGCTGAGGATGTTCGGGATGGTGAGCACACGGTCCGTCTGGACGCGAGTCTCCTGAACCTCCACCCGGGGGCCTCCTGTGGGAAACGTGCCAATGATGCTCCCTGACCTTACCTCAACGCAAAAAAGCTCTGGCTCTCGGGCTGAGTGCCCAAGAGCCAGAGCTCTAAAAGGAGTTCGGCGGCGTCCTACTCTC